>JANODG010000192.1:0-36833 GCA_031412575.1 Bdellovibrionales bacterium | reverse complement strand
TCGTCGGGCCTAAGTACACTATTTGATCATTAACAAAATAAAAAAACATTTTGATACATCTACAAAACTTTCTCGATTTGAGACATTTTAATAAAAATTTTTAAAGAAATTTGTTTATTTTTTAACTATAATCTTTTTTATACCGATAATTTTAAATATAGAATCAGGAGAAAAGGATGTTAACTCAAAAAGGTTTTTCAATTGCACAGGTAGTTGTAGCTATGTCCATAATGTCAGTTGTAAGCTTAGGCATCACTTCAATGTTGCAAAATCAGACTAACACTGTCTTTTATCTTGAAGACAAAATGTCGCATCAAAATTTTAAAAAGGAAGTTGAAAACCTTTTGAGTGATTCAGCTGCATGCACTGAATCTTTAACGAATATAAATGTACCTGCATCTATTTTACCAAATGCAACACAGCTCTTTAATATTAAAGACAGTACTGGTGCGGTAGTTTTTGATGCTGCAAACAACAATAGAAATAAATTTGATAAGTTAGAAATATCAAACATCAGTATTCAGAATGTTGATATTGTCGGAGCCGCAGTCGCGGGTAAAGTGAATATTAAAGTTGATGTACGAAGACAGCGTGGCCCGGCTAACACTAATCAAGCACTTCAAAGTGTTGTGATCCAAAAAGACGTCGTCATCGATGGAACAAGAGCTGTTACAAGCTGCACCGGAGGTGGAAATGATCCATCAAACGCTTGCCTTGAAAATAGCGGTGGCAGAAACTGGGGCGGGCGAACAGGTCCTGCAGTTGTAAGAGTACCAACAGACGCTAAAGCGATGATTGTCTACATAAATGGATCGCAATGTTCTGGTAATGGCGGGGGCGGCGTGGGTAATCGTTGGTCAGGCAGCGTAAATTCTTTGGCTGTGCCAATTCATCTCAACGGTAAAAACTCAACCTGGAACGGCCGACCAATGGTTTCCGGTGGAACTCTTCGTACAAGATCTTTAAATGGCTCTACTGAAATATTGTATGACAGTACACCAATCGCACGAACAGAAAGATGCGACGAAAACTCATCAAACCACACACAATTATTTGGTTCTAATACAGTTTCGACTTGCCATAAAACAACAGATTTTCGTCCAGCTATCAGCAACCAACGTAACGGGTTCAATGTGAATGGAACAGAATTTTCGGTCTCTTATTGGAAATAAGTCGGTTTTTGATTTCTTTTAATTCATCTTGCTTTCTAATTCTTCACAACTTTTAATTAAGATTTCTAAGTTTTCATATTTTTTTTGAAGCAAGCTCTGTTTTTGTTCAATCAATTTATAATATTCAGAGATTAGATTATCTTTATCCTTTACCAGATAACTCATAATCGAATCTAGTTTTTGGTTATCGATTTCTAATTCTTGTTCCAAAATTAAAATTTCAATTTCTAAAGCTTTAATATTTTTCTGGTTGCGATTTAATTTTTTACGAGTCTCTTGATGCTCGGCGGATGTCAAGGCTCCTTATGAGGTCCTATATGAAAAACGTTTATAATTTAATAGCCTCTAATTCCTTAGTTTGCTGATCTAGCATTTCATATTTTTGATGTAAAAGACTTTGTTTTTGTCCAACAACTTTATAATGTTCTGCAATCAAAGAATTTTTACCTTTAGAATCTGATAACACTATATTTTCTAAATTTTTGTTATCAGATTCTAGTTCTTCTTCCATTTTTAAAATTTCTGCTTCTAGATTTTCTATACTTTTCTGAATGCGATTGGATTTTTTTCTAGCTTCTTGGCGTTCGGCTGATGTCATTATCACTTCAGACGTTGGTTTTACATTATCAGTGACGCTAGCGCTTGATGTCGCCGTGTTTGAAGTTACAGTCGCTATAGAGCTAGATTTTGATTTTGATGTTAAAGTATCTTCACCCCAACCTACTTTGTCTAAAAAGTCCTGATAGTTACCAGCAAAAAAATGCGCTTTTGGCTTTCCGTTTTCTTCTTTAAAGTAAATCAAATGCGTAGCAAGCTTATGAAGTAATCCCTCGTGATGGGTTACAAAGACAACGGGACCTTGAAATTCTTTGACCTGATCGCCAAGTTGTTCGACAGCATCTCTGTCTAAATGGTTAGACGGTTCATCAAGAAGTAAACAATTGTTAGGATAGGCTAAAATTTTTCCAAGTAACACTCTGGCTTGCTCGCCCCCAGATAAGACTCCGATTTTTTTTAGAGCGTCGTCACCTGTGAACATTACAGCCCCACAGATGGCCCTGACTTGGGTAATGGTCAAATTAGGATTGGTTTCTGCAATTTCATCTGCGACTGTAGACTTAAGATTTAAATCTTTTTTATTGGTCTGATGATAAAATCCAATTTTGGTTTGAGGATGCATCCACACTTCATCTTTTTTATGGGTCAACTCTTGAGCCAACTGTCTTAATAGTGTGGTTTTACCTTTTCCATTTTGGCCAACAACTGCAATACGGTCGGATGGTGTAAGTTCAAAAGATAAATTCTCATATAAAAATTCGCCAGGCTTATATCCGAAACTTAAATTTTCGGCCTTAAGTAAACGTTTTGCAGGAGTGGGCAAATACGCAAATTTAAAACCTAAGCTACTTTCAGCATCTTTAAGCTCAATCACTTCGATTTTTTCAATGGCTTTCATTTTGGATTGAGCTTGCGTCGCTTTTGAAGCTTTGGCTCTGAATCTTTCAACGAATCGTTCCATCTCTTTAATTTTTTGATCTTGATTGGCTTTACTTTTTACTAAGATTTCATATTCAAGTTTAACCTGGTCGTAATATTTCTGTGATGGCCCTTTAATTTTTTTACCTTCAGTCTGATAAATCCCTAATGTGTGCGTGATCACATGATCCATAAAGTATTGATCATGTGTGATAAGTATCACTTCCCCTGGATAAGTCGTTAAGTAATCTTTAAGCCAGCGTAAACTTAACAGATCAAGATAGTTTGTTGGTTCATCCAGAATTAAGAGATCAGGTTCTTTTAAAATACACTTCGCCAAATTGATCCGAAGTTGATATCCGCCAGAAAAACTTAAAGGCGACTGGTGCATGCCTTCGTCTGTAAAGCCTAAGCCCTGTAAAATGCGTTCAGCTTTGTAGTGTTCGTACACTTCAAGATCTTCACAGCACTCTTCAAGCACTGTGGCTTTATCAAATTCCAAATGCTGGGATAGATAACCTAAACGGTAACCTTTCGGAAAAACGACTTTTCCAGAATCGGCCTGCATTTCACCGATAATGATTTTAAGTAAAGTGGATTTACCGCACCCGTTCCGCCCAACAAGTCCAAGACGTTCACCTTTAGACATAGTGAAGGACAAATTTTCAAATAAAACTTTACCAGGATAAGATTTTTCTAAATTAGAGACGGAAATCATATTTTTTTATAGGTGAAAATGGCCGCCAACGCCAGTTTTAAATTTAACATGATAACCTTATTTGCTAGCTTTTTTTGTTTTCTTTTTTGGCGGTTTAAGTGCGGCTAAAGAAAACTTAACTTTCACATTCCTATCGGAATTTGAATCACAGCGATCACAATGTCCACATTTTTGAATTTTTTGTGGATCTTTAAAATAATTTAAAATGATCGAATGGCGGCAATTGTAAGACTCAGAATATTCTTGGATGGAATCTAAACTTTTCCAACGGTGACTGATCACACGCTCAGAAGCTTTAGCTTTTCTGATAAAAAAGGAATGAAGCATCCGATCTTTCTTTGCGTAAAGCATTAAGCATGTTGAGTTGTGTCCGTCCCGCCCTGCCCGTCCGATTTCCTGGTAATAAGATTCTATGTTCCCTGGCATTTGCGTGTGAACTACTAATCTTACATCCGAATGATCGATACCCATGCCAAATGCGTTTGTGGCCACTAAAATTCGGATACGACCATCTTGATAGCGCTCTTCAATATTATTTCTTTTTTCGGAACTTAATCCCGCATGATAATAAGACACTTTTTTATGTTTTGTTTTAATAAACATAGACCAGTCTTTACATTTTTCGCGAGTGCCACAGTAGATGATGATCCTACCCTCAGGGGTGTTATCAATGGCCTGCATTAAGGCTTCTTCTTTGGCGGTGTCATTTAAACAGTCCATCACTTGATAAAATAAATTTTGTCTATAAAAGCCATAAATATGAAGAGCCGGTTTTTTTAAATGCAAGGATGACACAATGTCCGTATTCACTTGCGGGGTTGCGGTCGCAGTCAGTGCTATGATCGGCACATGGGGACTGACCTTTCTTAAAACCGAAAGCTGACCATATTCTTTTCTAAAATCGTGGCCCCATTGGGACACACAGTGGGCTTCGTCGACCGCAAATAAATTAATTTTTTGAGTTTTCACCCAATCGGTAAAACCTGGTTTTTGAACTCTTTCCGGCGAGAGATACAAAATGTATCCGCCTTCAGCCATCTTTTGTTTCATTTCGGCAAAAACTTGTTTTCGTTCTTCGATTTCAAGACTTGAATGTAAACATCCCGCCCCTAAACCCAAATTTTTCAAATGCCGAACTTGATCATTCATCAACGCAATTAAGGGCGAAATCACAATTGTAAGTCCTGGTTTTACATAGGCCGGTAATTGATAGCACAAGGATTTACCACCACCGGTGGGCATTACGGCCATAACATCTTGGCCGGACAAAATCGCTTTAATGATCGGGAGCTGACCTTGTCTGAAATTATTTAATTTAAATTTATCTTTTAAGACTTTAAGTAGAATTAAATCTTCTTTGCTTAAAGCTAATTCATCTTGAACTATGTCCTTAGAAGAATTTATTAGCATTTCATCAAGATTCATTGTCATTTGTTCTATGGAATTCTTGGCCGTGTTTTTAACTTTCAATGAACAGACCCCCGATGTTGAAAACTCTTGCAAGATTTTATGTAAGTCAATGCAAGAGGACTTAGTTTGCAAAACCACGTCCAATCTTAAATCAATTTTAAGGGTAAAAGAGTTGGAACAAAAACTCCACCAATGACCAAGGTCGCTAGATCGTTTTTTAAAAAATTAAAAAACGCTACGGTATCCCATCAACACTCCGTTCTCTGATGGATAAATGTAATAATTCAAAGCAGCCGTTTTATTCTTTTGACTCACATAGCTTAGACCGAGTCCGTACACCATTCCCAAAGTTGCCCCGCCTGCAACATCATGCAGTCTATGAGCATTGTCATTGATCCGGCTTAAGGCCACAAAACCAGCCATAGTGTAGGCTGCTAAACCCCAATACCATTCATGCTCAGCTCCAATCACAGAAGCAAATGCGAACGCGGATGTCGTGTGGCCCGAAGGGAATGAATCTCTATTGTCACTGTTGGGTCGAGGTTCACGAACTATATTTTTAATCAAAGTCGCCATTAACCCAGAGTATAGCGTGGCTCTAAACATCAAAAAGGATTTTCTTCTGTAATCAAGATTGTCTGTAAAGTAATACATGCCATACAAACTCGAAAGATAAATTGCATTGGGAACCATTTGTCCTGCTAAATCCCCCCAGACTGAAAAACTTCCCAAAGGTTTTTCGCGAACAGTGTCGTTTTGAACATCATGACCCAAAGAGTCTTCAACACCGTCTAAAACCAAAATTGAAGTTAACGCCACACCAGATAAAAGATAATATTTGGCTTCAGTAGTTACAGGCGACGCAATATCCCGCCCTAAATCTTGAAAAAATCCGGCTGATGCATTCAAAGAAATAAATAACAAATTAAAGAAAAGCATTATCCCCTCACAATTAAAGACCTTGGTGCTAAAGAGTGATTTGATCAAGACATTAAATATACGATGAGTAAACTCACTAATATTGCATATTAATGGGGTAATTTTGAACCCATTTCTATTTTTAGGTCGTAATAGTCCACATCACAATTTTCAAGTTGAACCTTTGCAGTTTAAATTTTGGAATTCAAATTGCAGAGATAAAGGATGATCTGAATTTTATGGCTTAAGAAGGATTTTATATGACTAAAGAACAGTATTATATAAAAACTAAAATGAACGAGAATCCGCCAATCTATATCTTTTTCCAAATGTCTCTATTTCTTTTAAGTTTAATATTGCTTTATCTTTTAGTTTTTTTCATGTTTGTGAACTAACAAGTATAATCAAGTATATGCAATCAGAGTTAAAACTTACCTCGAATTATAGCAATTGACTGTGCTCAACAGTTACATTTTATTTTCAGGTGGGATCGCCACTAGTGGTGGGAAAAATCCCACTTCATGAAGAATTCTTAAGCGATGAAGCTAAGTATTATTTTGTAGTTTAATTTAGTGAAAACCCTTTTGTAGAGTGCTATATTTCAAGGACTCTACACAAATAAAAGGGCTTAAACTATGAGCATAGTTGATTCGATCAAAAAAGCATGGGTTCCCATACACAGCGCAGGTTATCCATTTATTTTAATATTTGCAGGTATAACTTTTTTACTTGGATTAATCTCAGTTCACTTAAACTGGGTTGGACTTATTTTGACCGCATGGTGCGCTTATTTTTTTAGAGATCCAGAGCGTGTAACGCCAATTGATGATTCCAAAATTTTTAGCCCCGCTGATGGACGAATTTCCTTTATAGGACTTGTTGATCCACCTGCTGAATTTGATTTTGACCCTAAAATAAAGCTGTTAAGAGTTTCCGTTTTTATGAATGTGTTTAATGTGCACGTAAATCGCTCGCCCATCAGGGGAACGATTTCAAAAATTCATTATGTGAAGGGTTTATTTTTAAATGCAGATCTTGATAAAGCAAGTGAGCACAACGAGCGTAATTTATTGCAAATAAAAAACGATAAGATTGAAATTGGCGTGGTTCAAATCGCTGGCTTAATTGCTCGAAGAATTCTATGCTGGAGCAAAGAAAATCAAGACATTGCCGCTGGCGAACGATTTGGTTTAATACGATTTGGATCAAGACTAGATGTGTTTGTTGACCCGAATAAGGCTGAAGCTTTAGTTCTTCTCGGGCAAACAGCTATTGCTGGCGAAACTCCGCTTTTTAAGATTAAATAATTTTAAGTTATAAAATTCAATATCTTTAATTTTTTTTATGAGACTAACACAATGAATTTATCAAATTTCAACACTAATAATAAAATTCGTTCTAAAAATATTCCAGCAAAATATTTAATACCGAATTCAATAACACTTGTTGCTCTTGGCGCTGGCATCACATCTATTCGCTTGGCTTACGAAGACAGGTTCGAATTGACTATCTTTGCAATTCTTTTCGCAGCTTTTCTTGATGGAATAGATGGACGTGCTGCAAGACTTTTAAAAGCCTCTTCGAAGTTTGGTGCTGAACTAGACTCACTGGCGGATTTTGTAAATTTTGGTGTCGCGCCGGCCTTGATCGTTTATTTTTGGGCCTTAAAAGATTTTAAATCCTTAGGGTGGATCATTGCTCTTACATACGCAATTTGCATTTGTTTAAGGCTTGCAAGATTTAATGTAGAAACCGAAGAAGAGAATGCAGCCCCATGGAAAAAGAAATTTTTTCAAGGGGCTCCGGCACCAGCATCGGCTGCTTTATTATTGATGCCGTTTTACACAAAATTTCTTGGAGTAGAAGTCGTCATTCCAAATTTTGCAATACTTGTTTACACAGTAATCATCTCGCTGTTAGCCGTAAGTAGTATTCCAACTTTTTCGTTTAAAGATTTAGGATCAATCCCGAGGCAAAGTATTAGGGTTGGACTTGTACTAATTATATTAATTGTGTCTGTATTAGCCACATACACTTGGGAATCCTTAATTGCATTTGGTCTTATCTATTTATTAACGATTCCATTCAGTATTTTAAGATTTTCTAAGTATCAAAAAAATGAAATCCAGCTTCTACCCGAGGAGCAGTTGGCATTACTCGAACTGGATCACGAATAATTTTTAATTCAGCGATTTGTGACTAAACCTGAGGTTTAAACAGCGTCAGCGATTTGTGACTAAACCCTAACGATTTTGGTCTAGCTTTATAGGCTTGAACCAACTATAAGTTAAAGCTCAAAGGGATATTAGTTAGGGGCTTTAAAAATTATGAAAAAGATTGTTTTAGTATTTTTATTCATAATTAATTATTCCCAAATGGTGAACGCCTACATCGACGTAGAAAGCCTTTTGCCAAATTCAACTCTTGAACTCACCATCAGTACGGATTTAAGAATTTTAGGTGGGCAAAAACTATTACTCACTCTAAAAACTGGTGGCGACGAATACGAGTACATATTAAATGCATCTACAGGAAATGAAGGTTACCCTACTTCAGATTTTATTGGCCATCCTATTGATCTCAAGGAAGCATTAACTTTATCTCCTTATAACTATGAATTTCAAAATGCCGTTTTTTACACTAAAGAAAACAGTATCTATTCGATGCCTTTACCACAGTTCCACACATCCAATGAAGGCCAACGTTCTGGGGCCGATTGTCTTACGGAAGGTTTAGCTTGTACCCGCGGTAGTGTTGGCCTCTGGCCGCAGGACGCTATATTGATTTTTGATATTGTGAAAAAAATTGGGTTAAAAAACACAATTATCAGAATTAGTAAAGATTCGTCGTTTTAAGATTTCAATATATTTCTAAATAAAAACTTAAATTGTCTTAAAAGTAGCTCGAATACTGATCATTATAAATTTATTTAATAACCAAAACCTATAATTTCTTGGATTGAAAATTTATTCAAACAAATATTATATGTCCTTGAGGGGGAATAAATTTTATTTAAGCTTTGTTAGATTCTAATTTTTTCGAAGCAATTGAAATATAAATATAATTTAAATTTATTTATTTTTTTATCAAAATAATTTAACACATATATCCGGGGGGAATATGAAAACTATAATATCAACTTTAATTTTTATTTTAAGCTTACAAGCCAACGCTTTACCCGTTGCCAACCAGATCAGTAGTTCAAATCCTAAAGAAATAGTAACCGTACCAGGCTCTTCTGATGGATTAGTTAATATTGCAGCGGCTTTTGAATTTTCAAATGCTTGCCACGCAAGTAATTCACAAGTTTTATCCGCATTAGAAAGCGACCATGCTACAAAAGTAGTAATTTATGATCTTTCCACTTACTTACTTCCTAATATAAACGCTTTATGTACAGCGGACTATGCCCCAGTTATGCAATGGAACATCGTAGGTCAGGATTTAGTTGTCGGTAGCCAGATTGTTGTTAATGGAAGCCCAATGACTGTTCTAAAATCACCAGAACCAGCAATTTGCATCCGAAGCTTATGTTCAGATGGATCAGCCAGAGATCCTTACACTTGCGCTTGTTCAAATGGATTATCACAGTAAGGTTCATTTAAATTCTTTGTTTTTAAATTATATTCTTTAAAATTTTAAATTAAGCTTAAAAAATAAAAAACCCGCTTTTTAAGAGCGGGTTTTTTATTATTATTATTTGGAATATGAAATTACTCAGCAGCAGGAGCTTCTTCAGTACCTTCAACGTCTGCAGCTTCATCAGTAGCTTCAGCCGGTGTTTCTTCCATTGTTTCCATCGCAGGAGTTTCAGCAGGAGCCTCTTCTTTCTTACCTGGGCAACCAGTAACTGTAAGTGTAAATGCACCCATTAAAATTGCTGCTAACATTAACTTAATTGAATTCATAATTTTCTCCTTATATAGAATTCTACTTATTTATTAATTATTCATGCGTAAGTTAATCACTATCTTAACGTAAAATCAATAACATCAATTTCTATGCCATTAATAATTGCAAAAATTATTTCAAAGATGATTTTTTGTACATATAATTTTTCGAATCTTTGGTGACAATTTTTGTCTGAAAACATGTTTTCATAGGGCATTATCATTCGCCAATCAGTTAGGTACTCATTAAATTTTCACTTAATAATAATTTTCAGCTTTCTCTGGACGACTGTAGCTCGGCAATTTAAGTATTTAGAAACAGGATTTGTTTTGATTTTTTATCACAAACTGATCTTTCTTACCAACTCACTTACAATTTAAATAGGGGATTTTATATGATGAATTTTTTTAAGAAAAAGGCATTTTTTGCGCTTATCGCTGGCACATTTTTGTCACTTCAGTCGCGTGCGGACTTAGTCATTTTAGCCGAGGGATTTGCCGCGCATAGCAATTTAATTCAAGAGTTCGAAGCCCGAACTGGCGAGAAAGTAATTATAGTAAATGAAAGTCCAGATGTAAGTTTTAAAGATAACTTTGCGTCATTAATGAACTATTCCGACCCAGCTGTTTTATCTAAACAAGATTCAGTAAAGCCGGACCTTTTTATCACTAAAGATCTCACATATTTTTCGGATCTTAAAAAAGGAGATCACACTCAGGCGTTTGACGCTATGCCGGAATTTCAAACTTTAAAACCCGGCATGATGGATTCTAAGGATTTACATTGGATCGGTTTGACATATAGAGCCAGAACCTTGGCGTACAGAGATGGAGTTGATGTGACCAGCATCAATAACTATGAAGACCTTGCTGACCCGAATTGGAATGGATCGCTATGTTTAAGAAAAGCAGACAACAGTTACAACTACGCTCTCGTGTCTTACATGATCGAAGAATACGGTTACGACGATACAAAGAACATTTTATTAGGTTGGTTAGATAACTTAGCTCTTCCAATTGACGACAAAGGTGACACTCTTATTTTAACAGCGATTAGCACCGGAGAATGCGACTTAGGTGTAGTTAATCATTATTATCTGGCGCGTGAATATGTGAAAGCAGAAGGCGAAGGTCGCTCACTTAATGTGAACATAAAGTATTTAAATCAGGCCTCTAATGGTGTGCACGTAAATGGTTACGGTGTGGCTTTACTTAAAACTAGCCAGCAAAAAGATTTAGCTCAAAAGTTTGTAAAAATGTTGTTGACTGAAAAAGCTCAATTACAAATTGCGAATAGTCAGTTTGCATTTCCAACGGTTTCGCTTTTAGCAGACAAAGTGATGAACGAGGGCTGGGGAGCATTTAATTACGATCCTTCAAAAGGTTGGGGTCCGTTTAAAGCCAGCGAACTAGTTTGGTCAGAAATTGGTGAACATTTAGATTCGTCAAAAGGTCAAAACACGACAGTCGAACTTATGAAAGAGACGGGCTACCTACCTTAAACTTTAAGCTACTTCGTTTTATTTTAAATGTTTTTATAACCATGGATGAGGTATAAAATGATTCGTATAATTTTAACTTTTATAGTGTTTGTCAGCTTTGGTTGGTTTGGATCAACTCAAGTGAGAAATGAAAATATTAACCTAGAAACTTTCTCAAAATATGTACAAAGTTTAACTTCAGGCGATCTTTTTGAAATCGAAGATTACTCTTTAGATAAATTCTTCGTTCAACTTGGGGTAAATTATTTTATCCCAAACTCTGAAGACTTAGCAAAAAACACAACAGAATTAAAAGAAAATATCGTAGCTTATTGTTCTGATTTAGAAACGCATGGGGCTTCTGAAAAATCAAAAGTGTCATTAGACAGCGCTAAAACATCGTGGACTAAAACGATGCTATCTTATCATAAAATTCTTAGCGCCCCACTCGGTCCGATTTATGATAACAGCCGAGAGATTGCGAATAACATTTATAGTTGGCCTTTGATGAATACATGTGGCATGCATACCCAAATGATTTCGATTAAAGAAACGGGAAATTTCGATTCAAAAGCCCTGTACACATCACAAGGTTTAATGGCGGTGGAATTTGCTTTATTTAACGATTTAACAACAACAGAATGTGGCAATAACAAAAGATTTAAAAAAGTTCATGACTGGATTTCTGGGACTGATGAAACCATAAAAAAATTAGACATGTGCAAATTAGCGTTAAAAACTTCAGAATTGGTCGAGGCTAACACCGCTAAACTAAAAAGTGCTTGGGCCATCGATGAAGGCAATTTCACGTTTAATATGGTGAACGGCACTGTTTTTGAAAATTTCCAAGCCGAGCTAAATCTTTTAACGGATTCCATGTTTTACTTCGAAGTAGCCAAAGACATTCAACTTGGAAAACCATTAGGTCTTCATAAAGATTGCTTAAGCTCGGAAAAAAAATGCCCAGCAGACATTGAACACAAATGGAGTCAAATCGGTTTAGAGTCCATCGAAATGCAGTTCGTAGGTTTAAATCAAATTTTCAACGAAGGTGGTTTTGGACAATACTTAACTTCTAAAGGTCATGTAGACATTTATAATAAGGTTGTACAATTAAATGAAGAGATCATCGCAAACATTCAAAATCTAAAAACCCTTGGATCTATAAATCAGCAGATCGAAGTGATGAATGTAGACGACTGTCGAAACACCACAGAAACGAATATTCTTGTGCCCATCTGTGGGCTTCAAAGACAAATAAGATTAGTTAGTCATTTGTTTAAATCTGAACTTTTGCCAGCGCTATCATTAAATACACCAGTTATTTTTCAAGGCGACGCTGATTGATATTAAAATTATTATCTGTTCTTTTTAATAAACTTCCAAACAGACGTTTTTTGATGTCTAAGTTTTATGATTTTCTGATTTTAAATATTATATTTTTAATTGTTTTGAGTTTTATATTTGTACCTTCTCAATCTTTGGCTGAAGAAAACGCTCTTCGGCCAATTGTTATTTTTGGCGACAGCACCGACCAAGTTGACAGAGGTTTTACAGGTCAAACAGTCGATGAAAAAAAAATTGAACTGTATCAGTACACTGATGTGAATCGGGCCCTAAAACAAGTCAGCGGTGTTTATGTGCGGGAAGAGGATGGACTTGGACTTCGACCTAACATTGGACTACGAGGAACAAATCCCGACCGTTCAAAAAAAATTGTTATTTTAGAAGATGATATTTTAATTGGTCCCGCTCCGTATTCGGCGCCTGCCGCTTACTACACGCCCAATATGAATCACGTCGATCGTTTAGATGTGTATAAAGGTTTTTCTGCGACTGGCATCGGTCCAAACTCCGTGGGTGGCGCCATCAATTACATCAGTTCGCAAATACCCGAAGGCAAAAATCAAAGTACAGCTTCATTAAATTTTGGATCTTTTAATACATGGAATGGTAAACTTTCATCGGCAGGCCACACAAAGTTTGGCAGTTATCTGATCGAAGGTTCGCATTTATTTTCTGAAGGATTTAAAGAAGTTGATGGGGGATCTAACACAGATGTCTCTAAATCAGAAATTTTAGCGAAGTACCGGATGGGTATTGTAAAAGGAGATCGAGCCCAAAATTTAGAAATCAAATTAGGATATTCCGTTGAAGATTCAAATGAAACTTATCTTGGATTATCTGATGAAGATTTTAAAAGTTCACCTTTTAGAAGGTACTCGGCTTCTGCTTTAGATAATATGACTTGGGATCACCAAAAATATCAACTAAAGCACACTCTACAAGTTTCGGAAGCAGGACTGGTAGAAACTTCCATATATCGACACGATTTTAGCCGAACCTGGAACAGGCTTGATAGATTCAGAGATTCAAGCCCTACCCGCTCGCTTTCAAACCTATTAAATAATCCCGTCGATGATCCTTTATTCTATAGCATTTTAGTGGGTGAAACCGACTCGGCAGCAGTTGGTTCAAATGGGGAACTGATATTAGCAAATAACAAAAGAGAATTTTTTAGCCAGGGTTTACAATCTAAGTATTCTGACGAAATTTCATTGAACTTAAAATCTGGAATTTTAAAAATTGAACCCGAAGTTTTTGTGCGCGCGCATCAAGATCAAATCTTTCGCGATCAAACTTCAAACAATTATGAAATGTTTGATGGTCAATTAGAAGCCGTCGGCGATCCGACACAAATCACGAATTCAGAAAAACAAACCACACTGGCTTACACGATTTCTTCCTCCACTAAATTTTCATACAAGTCCTACATCATCAATCCTGTGATTCGTGTTGAATCTGTCGATTACGATTTTAAAAACAATCTAAATGCGTCAGCGAATGCGAATCGCACCGACTACGCTTTTATTCCTGGAATTTCTTTTTTTAAACGGATGTCGCCTTACTTTTCGGTGGGCACAAGTTATAATAGGGCGGCTTCCCTAGCTGGACTTTCTGCAACTGGCGACGAAGTGAAAGAAACTGCGGATAACTATGAAGTCTTATTTAAATATTTAAATCAAGATTTGCTTTTACAAATGGATTCCACTTTGTTTTTTACCGACTATCAAAATATCACAGGAACATGCACTGTTTCTGGAGGTTGCACTTCGGGATCGGGCGAAGCATTCAATGGGGGCAAAGCCAACATTTATGGTCTAGAGGGTGGGATCACTAAAGGATTTTATCTTGGCAACGTTTATATACCCTTGGGTTTAAACTTTACGTATTTAAATGCGAAATTTAATTCGAACTTCACTTCGAGTTCACCAGAGTGGGGCCAAGGCGCGGTTAAAAAAGGTGATCCTTTACCGTATATTCCTGAACTTCAATACACAGTTAGTGCAGGTGCAACTTATAAAAAATTTATGGCTGAATTATCTTTAACATCTCAATCGGAAGTGTTTGATCAGAGTGTTGAAGCCGGAAGGATACAAATCGAAGATTTTCAATTCGTAGATTTGGCGGCTCATTACCAAATTTCTGAAAAACTAAAAGCTTCATTTAAATCTTCGAATCTTTTTGATAAAGAATATATTGTCGCCGCTCGCCCCTTTGGCCTTAGACCCGGAATGCCCCAAGCCCTTCAAATTGGCGTGAAATATATTTTCTAAGCCCTACGCCCTACGCAGTAGTAAAAGTTCCAGCGAGCGCAGCAGGAAAAGTTCCAGCGAGTTTGGCCTTTAGGGCGTGCGTACGGAAGTCCCAGCGGAGCGGACTGAACGGTAGCCGCCCGTAAGGAAGGCCAACGAGTGAACTAGACAACACCTTAACTCACTGTTGGTCAATTTTCTGAAAAACCAAGGTTGCAACTATTGCAAATTTATTGCGTTAGAGTAGCTAAAAGTATACATTCACTGGAAATAAACTAAGCCCATAACCCAGGTTCTTTACATATGCTTTCAATTCTTCTTATAGGCCTTGCTGTTGCGATTTTATCTTCAGTCTTAGGACTTGTTGTGGCGAAAAACCACACGCTCGTGAAGCCCTACCTACCCTTTTTAGTAGCTATCGGAGGCGGACTTTTAATCGGTATTACTTTACTTGAATTTTTACCTAGGATTTATTCAAACGCCTCCCCTTTGACTGCAATTTTAGTATTTGTAGGTTTTTTATTGATTAAAATTTCAGAGAGTTATTTAGCCCCGATTTTATTTGGGAAAGAAGCTTCCAGTGATTGCCACCATCACCATGAAGCCCCAGATCATAAACACATAATTTCACATCATGCCGCCTGCACATCGATAGGTTGCATTTTGATTTGTGCATTTTTTGATGGAATTGAAATCACTGCGGCTTTTATGCTTGATCAAAATATTGGAATCATGGTGGCCATAGGATTCATGGTCCACACCATTACCGAAAGCAGCCTGGTTGTGAGTATAGGACTTTCCGGGGGTTTTAGTCAGAAAGCATCTTACAAGAATGCCATCCTCGTCGGAGTGGCAATTTTTTTAGGTACGATTGTCAGCATATCTGCCATTCATCTATTTAATTTTGACACCTATATTTTACCTTTAGTGACCGGAGTCATGCTTTACGTTTCGTTTGGGCATTTAGTTCCGGCATCACTTAAAGATAAACATGGTTTTCTAGGTGTTATTCTAGGTGCAAGCTTCATTTTCTTAATGCACTAATTTTCCCAAATTAAGTCTATAAATTTGGGAAAACCCATCTAAATTAAATCGCTCTTTTTTGTGTAAACATTCTATATAAAAATAACAGCAGCATAGCCCCTAATATGGATGCTATTAATCCAGCAGGTTCGCTTTCTGTGTATAACCCAGCTTGTAAACCTAACCAGCCCGCAATCATAGATCCTGCGACACCTAACAAAATAGTGATTATAAAACCTCCAGGGTCTTTACCTGGCATTAAAAATTTTGCAACCACGCCAATAAAAAAACCAACTACGATACTCCAAATCATTTTATTCTCCTTTGTTTTAAGTTTAAGCCCTCAATACTTCAATTTTGACGTCAGTCAGTTAGCCTAAACCTTTTGTTTTTTTTGAACCTCTTCAATTAAATCTTCTTTTTTATCTATATAATTTTGACCTATTTTCTTTCGAGTCTTAAGTGCCGCATACTCTTGAAATTTAGGAAATAAATCTTCCTCTTCTTCTTCTAAGTGATGTTCAAGCATCTCACAGTAGATCTTCATCTGCTGGGCTCGTCTTTCTTTGTCTTTTACATCATTAATGTTGCTCACAATGTTTTCGTGCACCCGGTGCTCTTCATACCCTTCCAGAACCATGTCATGGAACTTAGGATTATCTTTAATTAATGTTAAAAATGTTTTTTCTTCAGCGGTCACATGAATTTCGACGAGCTTAACAAGTTCCTCGAAAGTTTCTATGACGGTATCATCCGAAGATTTTTGACTTTTTATTTTGTCCATTAAAGAACGAATTTTTTTATGATCGTTAACTAAAAGTTGAACTATACCTTTTGAAGCTTCCTCCATATTAGAATCTGCAATCTTTCGTAACTTAGATTTATTGCTCATGACTATGCTCCCTCGCGCATTATTTATAAAAACATTTTTAAATAGTAAAAAACAATAAGACGAACCCGAAGGTTCGGCTTACTAAAAAAAATTTATCTGTCTGATTTCGAACGAAGTAAAAAATAACCTATAAAGATTCCGACCGCAGAAGCTCCAATGGCCGCATAGTACGGATGTCTTTTTATTAAACTTAAAGACTCGGATGCAAGCTCTGATGCTTTATCTTTGGCCTTACGAACAATGTCTTCATCTTTATACATTTCGATGGCTGAATCTATACCATCTTTAACAGTTTTTTTGCCCTCACTTATGAATGAGTCAGCTGAGTGAGACACGCTATTCGAACTGCCGTTAAAATTATCCTTAAAGTTATTCTTTAAATTTTCTGGAGATTTCATATTACTTCCTTTGTTGATGGTTTTTATGCGTATATAAAAATTGTTTATTTTAATTTAACATTTCATGAAGTTTTCTGATGTGGCTTTCCTGCCGTGGCATGAATTTCATTCGAATCAAATTTCTATCTTCAAATGTTAAACTGGGATTTTTGATTAAATTCATGTATTGATCTAATCCGTGCTCTTCGCCTTCTATTAAAGCTAAGATCGTTGGTGTTTCACCCAAAGCTTTAGCTGTGCCCAATACTGTGGCCACGAAAGTTCCCCAGACCCCAGAAGCTTTTTCAGGCTCTTCATCTGTAGGCTTAAAGGCGATGTGACGTTTTAGATCGGCCACTGTCTCTTCGTGTTCTTTAAGTATACCTTGAATGATAACTATTTTAGGATCGTCTTTAAATTTTTCAGAAACTTGCTTATATCCTTCGACTGCTGAAATTTCGCCACGAAGTTCTTTATTAAACAGGCTGGCTTGTTCCTCGACTGCAGAGCTTTTGCTTTCAGGATTATTAACTTTATTTAAGTTGATTAAATCTGAACTCATCATTTTCTCCTTTGATAAGATAAAAGTGTTTTAAACTATGTTCTGATGTGTGCGATTCATGAAACCGTAAATTGATAATACGACAGCGTTGAAAAAATAAATTGAATATGATGTGTTTATATTTGTTAAAAACTACACAAATATTTTAGTGACTAGAAAATATGAAAGTGAATGTGTACTTGATTAGGCGCTACAGAAGTTAAATATATTTTATTTTATTTAAAATGCATTATAAGAATAATTCCATTTCTATCACATCAAAGTAGCGGTCTTTTAATTTTCTGTAATGCTTGATAAAGCCGACTTCAACAAAACCTAATTTTTTATAGAGTGCCTGGGCCCCGGTGTTGGACGTATATACTGTAAGCTCAACTTTTTCTAAACCGATGTGCTTAGCATGTTGAATCGCTTTTTCTAAAAGCTTTTGACCAATACCCTGGCCCCGAAATTCGGACCGAATCCCCATTCCTAAAACGCCACGATGAGCTAATCTTGGACTGGATAATGGAGTGATATCCGCCCAGCCTATGACTTCGTCTTTAGTATTCACGGCGTAAAATACGGGTAAATTTCTTGAAATTAAACTGGACATAAACGACGATGTTTCTTTTAAAGATTTAGCCTCGGTCATCTCTATATAAACATTTTCTTTGGCTACAGAGTCTAAGGTCTGTCGAAAGCTTTCGAAGTATTTTGGTTCTGCATATACAACTTCTACTTCCATTAAGAGCCCAGTATGTATTCTATAGGAATGCTGACTTCGTAATTTGATTTAAAGTGATCAGGAAGGGGTTTAAACGGCGCTAGGGACTTAATCAGTTTGACCGTGCCTTGATCTAAGGTCGAAAATCCAGAGGACTTATTAATGATCACATCTAGAAGCTTGCCGTCCTTGGAAATGACAATCTTAGAAACCACAACACCTTGTTGCTTTAAGCGTTCTGCAATTCTGGGATAAGTTTTGTATTTGTTAATGTAAGACACTAAGTACTGATTGTAACTTATCCTAATAGCTTGGGAATTACCTAGTGACGAAGCCGATGGGCTTCCTTTTGGGCCAGAGCTATTGGCCACACTTTGAGATAAGCTTTTAAGCTCATCTTTTGCAGCTTTTGAAATCTCAGAACTTAATTCAGGCACTAGTTTCAATTTTTTCTTGGCCAATTCAGGGTTTTTTTCCAAAACCGATTTATCGCTAATGACTTCATCGTTATTAGCCTTTTCTAAACCCTTTTTGGGGATGACTTTAAGCTTTGATAAATCTTGATCAAGGGTTGTGAACTCTATATCTACCAAATCAACGTCTATTGGGGGCTGGGATTCTTTATAAGACGTATTTAAGTAGCCCGAAGATAAGACCAAAATCAAAAAACCTGCATGTAGCCCCATACTTGATAGCATTGATGGCGAGATCGTTAAACCTAAAAGCTTTTGAGCTGAGGCCCATAAGGTTTGAAGACTGATTAAAAAAGAGGGAGCTTTATTGGTCGTCACTAATGCAAATTTATAGCAAAAAGAGGTCAGAAAAACACTTAAAAATTGAGTTTCAAACTCAAATGAATACAAAATTACATAAAACTTGAAAAAGTAAGTATGTTAAAACCATGGAAGTCATTACTAAGTCTAAAATTTTGAATATGGATAAGCGTTACCGCGTGCAACTGATCAATAGCCTTACAGGTTATAAATCGGCGAACCTTATTGGAACTAATAACAGTCAAAATCAAACCAATCTAGCCATTTTTAGTTCGCTCACCCATATGGGTTCGGACCCTGCACTACTAAGTTTAAATTTTCGTCCCGATAAAACACCTAGGCAAACTTTCGAAAATATCATGGAGACCGAATTTTTCACCATAAATCACGTTCACGAATCGTTTTACAAAAGAGCGCATTTAACAAGCGCCAAATACCCCAAAGGAGTTTCTGAGTTTCATCAACTTGATTTTACAGAAGAATGGTTAAAACCAAATGATGAATCAGCGGATTTATTTTTTGCCCCTTTTGTTAAAGAAGCTAAACTTAAAATTGGAATGAAAATGGTCGAACACCATTTTATCAAAGCTAACAACACAGAATTGATAGTAGCCTCCGTCGAGTTTATCCATTGTGACCCTGACGATATCGAAGCCGACGGCAGTTTAAATTACGAAAAATTAGCCACAGTTGCTTTGTCTGGACTTGATACTTACTATTCAACGAATAAACTTGAAAAGTTACCTTACGCAAATGCACCAAAAGAGATTAAGTAAAAAAAATTTTAAATTAAAGGATTTTAAATTGAAAAACTTTGACACGAAAAACCTAAAGCCTAATTTTTTACGCTATATTTTAATTTCTTTTGTTTTAACTCAAATTATTGCCTGTGCCTCTGGAGGGTATATGAACACTGTCGAAAAACTAGATTTACAAAAATTCATGGGTGACTGGTATGTCGTTGCAGGACGTACAACCTTTTTAGAAAAAGGCGCCTACAACTCACTGGAACAGTATGCGTGGAATGAAGCTAAAAAACGCGTAGACATTACTTTTTCATTTAACAAAAATTCTTTAAATGGTCCTAAAAAAGTCATTAAACAAAAAGCTTGGATTCATAATCAAGAAACCAAGGCCCACTGGAAAGTCCAGCCCCTGTGGCCTTTGAAGCTGGACTACATAATTATGGAAATAGATCCAAATTATCAGTGGACGGCAGTCGGAGTTCCAAACCAGAATTATCTTTGGATTATGTCTAGAAGCAACAATTTAGATGCAAAAACTTTAAAAGAGATTATCAAAATCCTCGATGATAAAAAATATAACACCAAAGATATTAAATTAATTAGCCACAAATAAGATTTAGTAAATATTTATAAGAAATGGCAAATAACTTAAATTTTTATAATTCCCTAGTGAATCTTAAAAGATCTTAAATAGTCGCACTTATTTAGGCCTACGTATTCCCAATCTAAAGATTTTATGCGCTTATAGTTAAATAAAAACTGTCAGGAGCAGATTTATGATAAAAAATTTGTGTTTATTTTTTCTTTTAATGAACTTTAGTTTTGCATTCGCCGCATCGGAAAACTACAAGTTTGCCTCTACGGAAGAGGGTGTAAAGTGCATTATAGCTCAGAAAGATGGGAAAGCTAAAGAGTATCTTTCAGACTTTTCATTTTGCGAAAAATACAACAAAACTCAAAAGTTTAAATTTGTATCAACAGAGATAGGCGTTAGATGTGGTCTTGTTGAGCCCGACGGTAGAGTTTTTAGTTACCTCCCAGACTATAAATTTTGTGACAAATTTGGCGTTGGACAAAAATTTAGATTTTCAACAACCAAGAATGGTGTCAATCTTTGTGGGCTAGTTAACGACAATGGTGAAATAACAAGCTGGTTTCCCGACAAACATTATTGCAAAGACTAAACTTTTTTTAATTATTAATTTAAGCATATAGACTCAATAAACAACCATGCACCTATGAAAAGGGACATGGTTGTTTTTTTAAGGTTGTTTAATTAATTTTCTAGATCCATCTGGCTCGTACTGCTCATTCTTCGTGAGCTGTCCGTTTTCATCATAAAACCAACTTTCTAAAAGCAGTCCACTTTTGTAACTAGATTTTTCAGACAATAAACCTTTAGCAGAATAATAACTTTGTTCGCCGTCTAATTTATCTTCAATATAGTTTTCTGAAACGCTAGGCTTGCCGTCCTCGTAAAAACAAGTGTTTGGGCCATCATGGACACTGTATCCTCTTATGTTCTTATTTTGGTATCGACATTTAATCTGGTTGTTATCAAAATAAGTTGTGACGTAGATGACATCACCTTTTTTTTCCGTTTCACTTTTTTTAGATCCGTTTTCGTAAAATTCAATGTCAGAAATTTTTTCGAAACCTTTCATAACAAGAATTTGTTTAAGCTTTCCGCTAGCAAAGTGGAAAGTTTCGGTGGTCTTTTTCACATGAATGATTCTTTTATAGTAACCCTTGGTGCTAAAATGTTCTTCAGATACCAAGTCCCCGTCTTTAAAGAGTTTTTTATAAATGACTTCATTATTTGAATTGTAGTTGGTGACTTCGCCTTCAAGTTTTAAATTCTTATAGGTTAAAGTTTGACTGACCTTATCACCTTCTTGTGGATACAGACTCACTTTTTTTCCCGTACCGTTTCGACCACAAAGATCTTTATCTTCCGGCAGTGCGATAGGTTTACAGCTTAAATGGGTCAACTTACCCATTTTATTGAAATACATTTCAGACCCAGTTAGATCCGCAGTGATCATTCTTAAGGTTTTAATTTTACCTGTATCTTCATAATACTCTTTGGATAAGCCTAGATATTCACCATTCTTATACTGATTTTCCATAATTAATTTATGAGTGTCATGGTGATATCGTTTTAATAAACCATCCCTCACGTCGTTCTTCATTTGAACTTCCTCCGTCAAATGTCCTTTATCGTCGAAAGACTTCATCATCCCGCTTTTTTGACCTTTTACGTATTCTGACGTTTCAGAAACTTTAGAATTAATGTGGTAACACTCTTTTTTTCCTGTAAAATCCTCAGGGACTTTGGAAATAAACTGAGTGCCTAATTCAGTCGACGACTTCGAAAAGTTTAAAATTTTACCGTTGTACTTACAACCTTCATGGCTGTAGGCAAATTGCGGGATTAAGTTAAGAAGAAGATACATATTCAAGCTAAAAAACAATTTAGTGCGCCTAAGTGATGTATGTTCCATTTTATCAACAGAACTTGTTTTAGAAGATTGTATTTTAAGGTCGGCCATAGATAGAATTTCATACTTAAATTCTATTTCAGGCAACAGTTTTATTGAATTTGTAGTTTTAAAGAATCACAGTAAAGCTGGTCACCATCAGATAAATCTGCTTGATTACAACCATGTAAATTCATTAAATTTTCAAAAACTATTTTTTTAGAAATTTGATTAAGTTGTGTTTCTAAAACAGAAGGGTTTTGTTCGTTAGTTGCATTCAGCTCAACGATGGAACTCAAATCATAAGAACTCACAAACTTCTGACAGTTTAAAGGAATATTAAAACTTTGGTCTGAATCAATCTGACCATTCAATCTAACTTCAGTTTTTAGTTCACTTTCAGCTAAATCCTCTGAATCTGTATTAATTGATATTAAACCTAACTCTTCCATTTGTACGGCGGCTATAGAATCTTGAGCTACAGGCTGTTCACTTTCAGCTGGTAATTCAGGATCAGTTCCTTGTGGTGCCGTTGAATTGAGAGTATTAAAAACCATTTTGTAGTTATACTCGGCTAAATTATTCTCAAAATTCCATATTATTAAATTATTACTTACCGTATCTAATGCAGATAAATAGTCTAATAAATCATGAGGGGAAAAATCATTCACACCCATTTTAAGTTTAAATTCAGCAACTGCAATTTGATTTGCACTTGAGGCTTCTTCACCTTGCAAATCAAAAAATGAGAACGCAGAACCTAACTGCCAGAAGGAATTCGTCGAAAGATCATCTTTTTTAAGATCATGACTGAAGGAACCATAAAAATCATCAATCACTTTATCTTTAACTAAATAACTCATTCCAGTCTGAGGGTTAATTACTAAAGAAAATAATTTACCATCCATTGACCCTTCGCAAATGCGTGTTTCGGTCAGCATGTGATTTAAAAAAGTCATTGAAAATAAAGCCGAAATATTATCCAAACTTTTTGACCGACCAATACCCATCAAATGCGACAACTCGTGCAAAATTAAACTTGAATACTCTTTGATATTTTTTAGATCATCTTCTGCTGAACTAGAAAACTTATACTGACCATATTTATCGACAAATTGTTTTGTGTAAAAAAGTTTTTTGGTTTCAAAATCATAATCAAAAAGTAGAGGCTCGTTATCACGGCTTCTTTCGTCACCCGAATAACTGATATCCGTAATGATTTGAATTAAGTTATCTTTTTTAAAGCCGTCTGGGAATTTTTCAAAAATCAAATCATCTGAATTTGCGATCATTTTATTTAAAAAACCCTTCGTGATTTCGACACCAATCTTAGCGTTGTCATCATATCCACCGCCACCAGAACCAGTACCTGTTGCCGAAGCATCCGCACCGCCGTTTCTTCGGTTAGCGTATAAAGTTTGGCCATCTGACTCTGTGCAATTCGTTAAGCCTAAAATTGTCACTGAAAGCATAAGTAGTTTTAAATACATAAGAATTTTTCCTTTGAAGTTATTTATAAAGCAAACTTGGTGCCTGAATAAATCTTCAAGCACCGGACTAAATTATTTTCGAACTCCACACCCAATGATCAAATAATCATTGTTAATTTTAAGAGCTAAAAAACCACTGTCTTTTAAATCTCTTGATACGATACTGACTGGAAAACCTTGGGCATTGTACTCAAGAACTGAAATATTAAGTTCGGCACTTTTACCTGGATCATTCGTCAAATACGCGTTGAATTGGTATTTTGAATGTAGACCACGAATAGCCTCTGTTTTTGAACCACACTCTGAACCCGAATCTTCATTACAAAGCTTCATATCGAAGTTATTTTCTAATCCACGATCAGTGCCTTCGATCATAAAGTCTTGATATACTGTTGTTACACATTTTAAAAGTAGATCATTTTTTTGGGCCCAAGCTTGAGAGCTTAATCCAAAAATGACTAAAGCCAACGTTATCGCTTTGCTTATTTTTTTACTTACTTTTTTACTGACTACTGCTTTTACTTCATTTTGTTTTACTACTGCGTTTTTCATCCTGTTACTCCTAGTTTAACCAAGGCATTATTGCCCTTAAGTTAGGCATAAGTTAAACTAGACCTCAGGACTTAAATAGGGCTATTTTATTAATTAAGTACATTTAAATTAACTTTTCAGTTAACTTAAACTATATGAGTGACTTAAAAAGCGGTTTATTTGACTTTGAAAACTACCAAGCCTTTTTAATCCTTCAACTTGGGAGTAAATCTTCAAGAAGCGGTCTTAAGACCAAGCTTGCCGAAGTTTTAAATATGAAGACCTCGTATCTGTCCCGAATACTAAATGGGGACTCTGATTTAACTTTAGAGCAAGCCCATCAGACCAGTCAGTTTTTTTCATTAAATTCCCTTGAGCAAGAATATTTTTTGGCTTTAGTGAGCTTAAAACGTGCGGGTAGTTTTGAGCTCAAACAATTTTATCAGCAGTCTTTAGATCGCATAAAAAAAGAATCTCAAAAGATTGAAAAGCGAATTCATAAACCTGAAGCTTTAAGTGAAAAAGATAGTTTAAGGTATTACAGTCGTTGGATTTATTTGGCAGTGCATGTGGCTGTTTCAATACCTGCGTTTAAATCACTAAGGTCTATCGCAAATAAATTTAGTTTGAACATTGAAGAGACTCAAGAAATTTTAGATTTTCTAGTGAACACTAATATTATCTCGTATGACACTAAAACCAGATTGTATAATGTTGGACCGACTTACACTCACGTAGGACAACATTCTGATTTAGTATATCATCACCATTACAACTGGCGGATTAAAGCATTAGAAAAAATCGCACAGAAAGATTCAAGTGCACTTCATTACTCAGCCCTTTTTTCACTTTCGAAAGAGGACGCTTTGAAACTTAAAAATAATTTTTTAGAGTTAGTCAAAAATCACGTTGAAATTTTAAAACCCTCTAAAGAAGAAGTCTTATATTGCCAAGTTATAGATTTTTTCGAAATTTAAACAGCCCCCAAAATAAAAAAAACCCCCTGATCTACAAGAGGCTTTTGACTTTTTTTAGCTCCAAGACAATTCTTGGAGTGCGCAAAATAATTAGTTCAGATCAAACTTGATCGGCAATGAAGAAGTCGCAGACTGATTCGCAGTGAATCTTTCTGTAGCTGTAAAAACAACACGAGGTTTAACAGTAGCACTTGTATAAACGGTGTTTAAAGTTCCAACTAATAAACCAGTTACCGAGTTGATTGTTAAGCCAATTTCAGCCACGGTGCTTGTTGAACCTGGGCCAACAAACGCAGTTCCATTAGGGTTTACAAGTCTTGCAGAATACAACAATGTGTCTTGTTCTGCATCGTAAAATAAAGAACTTACATTTAAATTTACACCTGCGGCCGCTGAGATAACCTGTGGATCATGTGCATCTGCACCTTCTGCCGGTACTAACACTGAAGCATCAATTGGTCTGAAACCATCCCAACAAACTGAAGTTGGTGAATTTGTTGTAGGATCGCAAGATTGATCTTTTCGGTCGAATTCAAATTCGAAAGCAACTTGTCCACCGCCCTCGGCAAATCTTAGTTCAAAAGCATACGCATTACCTTGTTTTAACAACGTATAACCATCTTTGTAAGATTGTGTTGTTCCCTCATAAAATATCTGTGTTGGCGCGCCTACAGCAGCCCCATTTTGATTTCCAGTAGGTCCACCAGGTGTACCTCTAAATTCACTGCTACACGTTGAGCCTGTATTTAGTCCTGGCGCCACACTTTGGGTCATGGTAACCATAGAACTAACGCAGAAACTCACCGTAACAACAGGCAACAAATCCTCAATGTATTCTGTAGGCGCTAGAAATAATCTTATGTTGTCATCAATTGTTCGCGTTCTAAATCTGTAAATACCAGTTTTAGCCGGTACAAAATAACCCGAGTAAGTTTCAGCATAAGATCTAACCGCATTTATACACGGGGTGACCCTACCACCATTGCCCGGAAGTAAGAATGCCGAGTTTACGCATGTGGCGGCGCTGTTATTTGGGAATTTAACATCGGTGTAAACAGGAGTACTGCTCCAACCATTTTCCGTGCTGTAATTGTCACCGAAATGGATCCTTTGATTCGCTGGAAGCAAATTTTCAATCGGATCAGGAATACTTGCGGGATTAGTTCTAAAACCAGAAGCGCTTAATTGGCAAGTTCCAGTTCCACCTGTACATAAACCGCTCATAGTGAAAGCATCACGAATAGGTTGACCGGCGTATGGATCCACGAAAAAGTTATCGATTTCTCCCCAAACGATTTGGTTGTCTAATTGAGGATTGGCATTAGCTGAACCACCACCGAATCGCTTCAAAGTAAATCCACCACGTTTTTCATCTTGTAATGGTAAAAGTGCTATTGGCGCACCATTAATAGCACTTCCACCGGCACCGATTCTTCTGATGTTAAATACTTCGAATACAGTTGCACCACTTGAATCTTGCGCGACTATACCCACGTTGACATTGGCAGCTGCTGGCGGAATTCCAGATAAAACAGCTGCATGATTAGCCGGCAATGCGTCCGAATTATCCTGCGTGATCGACAACCAACTTGGTGCAGGTCCTTCACCGAATTCTTCAGTTGCAAAGAACGTGAGTTTGTCGCCAGTCAAACGATCTGCATCACTAAAATTATTGTATAGATTAATAGAAAAGCCTTGAGCTAAAATACCGAAAACTCGAACCTCATTGATCCTTAAATTAACATCATTATTCGCATTCTTTGAACCTACAGGTCTTAAAATTCTAACCCCACGACCAATAACTTTTTGATTCATCGGAACCGTCAAAGTACTGCCCAAACTTACAGGAAGCACTTCACGAGTTATGACCGAAGTTCCATCTTGTGCTAAGACCTGAAAGATCGCGTTACCTAATGAGTGACCACCAGTGACTTCAAAACGATCCACTTCGTATGCATCTGTATTCGGGAAAAGAATTTTGACGTCATGTGCACCAGCGGAAGCGGACTCAAACCCTGCCCCCAGGTTAGCATCGATCATCTGGGCTTTATTTCCTAGCGCTGTTCCAGATACAGTTATTCCTGAATCTAATATTGGAATTTGAATCAAACCACCCGTAAACTCTACTGTTTGATCTGCAATAGCCGTCGATATAATCGGGCTTTGATTAGAACCGTTAACAGTAATAGTTACATTTACAGGTGCTGAATCTATCGGTGCCGGTAATGTTCCACGAACGAAATATGAAAATCTAAATTGCGCTGTTTGCCCTGCATTTAGATTTAACTGTAAAGCGTTTACATTAAACACAAACGTACCGTTTGTATTTACAACAACAGAATTCGTAGCCGTGTTACCATTTAACTGAGTTACAACGTTGTCGCTAATCCAAGTATGGGGCTCGATGGCATCAAGTCCCGTATCATTAAAAGATAAATTACCCGCAAGTCTAATGTTTCCTGAAGGATCTGCATTCGATTCAGAAGCGACATAGCTATCTAACACTGCCACTGGGTTCGAATCTGGAACATCTGTTATTGCAATTGTAAATTCTTTGTTAAAAACGACGTCTGGTTGAGGAGCTACTCCGGGAATTGTAAGCCTCACTGTAATATCTTTTAAGTTTGGCGCTGCTTCGGCATCAAAGTTCGAAGCTAATCTTGTTTTAACAGTGCCTGTCGTTGGATCAATCTCAAATCCGTTTGAAGCATCATCTGTTATGGAGTAAACACCATTTGTTGAATTTGCAAATAATAAACTGACTGTACCAACAACAGTATCGACCGCATTTTCAACGACAGTTAAATTTGACATTGTAAGTCGTGGTTGATCACTGACACCACTGATCAGCTGAGCTGGAACATAATTTATTTTAACTGCATCATTTCTAGCGGGTAAATACGCCGCACTCAATACAATACCTTGTTGCGCACTAATGTAAGTGAAGCCACCGGATCCTGTATCTGCAGGCACTACAACAATTAATCCATTTTGTTTAATGATTGTAATTTGAATGGTGCTTGGTATCGGCCTATAAGCAATTGGAAAGAAAGATGCTGAAACTAGTATTTGCCGGCCAATCTGACTTAAATTTGTAACGTAGTCGGCTTGACTTGCGTTGATATCGAATGACAAACCGCCTGAAGGCACTGCAATGTCTCTAGAAATATTTCCAATTTGAGTTGTGTCTACGATTGAATAAATGGAGTAGTTCTGTCTGCCTGATTTATAAGTATCTAAAAAATTTAAATACAGCTGAGTATTGTGGTTGCCAGGGGCACCTGTTACGTAAGTTGAGTTTGGAACTAAACTATCTCTTGATGCATCTTGCTCATCAGAAACAATGATAATTGCTAAATGAGCGTTTGGACGTACGAAAGCTGCCCCTGCCGCAGAATTTAAAAAAGCTCTAACACTTTGAAGAGGTCTTTCGTCATTTACATATTCACCTAAGCGCTGACGATTTGCAGTTGAAAACCCATTAGAATCTTCAAAAAAATTATTTGGAACCTGAGCAAATGTGCCAAACGGAGGGCCTACTATTCCACAACCAGCAGTTCCTGCGTCCACACCATAGACATCAAAATACCTGTTGAATTCTGTTAAAAATGTTCCGACAGGCAATCCTGCAGATAAAAATTCAGGTTTAGTTCCTGCTAAAGTTCTGTCGACGCACTGACCTTTATGAAGACGTGCAAACACAGGATCCGAACCCGAAACTAAAAAAGGAAGATTTGTTGAGTCTGCGAGGTAAGCCTCCTGGGACCAAGCGGATGAGCTAATAACTCCCATTCTGTAGCTGTAACCAAGCTCTATGAAGCTTTCTATAAACACAGAAATGTTGCTTCTTACTTTTTCAACTTCTTCAAACATACTTTTTGATGGATCAACAACCCATAAAATATCCATCTGAGGATTAAATTCTGTATTTCCTCCATCAAACGCATCTGATGTTGAAGATGTAGAGATTGTTGTTCCCCCACCACCACAATTGGCAATTGTCATTAACACTAAACCTGTTAGAAACAATTTAATATATTTGTTCATAGGATTTTCCTTTTCAAAAACGTTCAACAACAACTATATATCGGGTTATGCGAAGTTGTTGATAAAACGCAGTGAAAGTGTCTCATTTCAGGACCTAAGCACGGCTTAAAATGCTTTTAAAAATAAGAACTTTTATCAGGATTAACTGAAACATCTTATTTTGAGAAAAGTTTTTGAAAATGCAACTATTTCGTCGAACTTTAGACCACCATAATGAATTTAAGCCTTCAATAAAATTTAAGCGGTTCCTGAATTTAAATTCTTCTGACCATACTTTTAAAAGTGCCTAAATCGTACTTTTGTGAGCCATGACGTCTCACCAGCTCATTTCAGAGGATAATTTTTTGTAAATAAGTCTCAGAATCTTTTTTGATGCACTTTTTAATAAAAATTACGATTTAAAAGTCTATTTAAAGGTCATCAAATACTTTTACAAAATCTAATGTGGTATAGTCCCTAAAGATCATTTGCTAAAAAATGAAGGAGCCTATGCCAAATCATTCTTATTTAACAGACTTCAAATCCATCAATGCGAATCACAAAGTCATTCAAAGCGACGCCAGGGATTGGATGCGATTTGCTTACGGTCGTTCACTTAATCAACAAGGCTTATTAGATCCTGCTCAGTTAGAAGAAAAAATTGCCAAATATACTGTAGCTGAATCTCAGATTGCAGAGCGCTACACGGAGCTTAAAGATTTCACTAAAACAAATCTAGACGAAAATATTATATTTACACAAAACCAAGGTGCCGAACTAGGACTTGGATTAACAGAGCGTATGAAGTTTTATGATCAAGTGGTGAATGAAAAGGCTGAAGCGCTTTTTAAAGATCATAAAGAAGCCCCTCATCATTTGATCCATATCAGTTGCACGGGGTATATTTCGCCAAGTCCACTTCAAAGACTATGTTCTAAAAAAGGTTGGCATGATACGGAAATCACTCACGCTTATCATATGGGCTGCTATGCTTCGATGCCGAGCGTTCGTTTAGCAAACGCTTTAAGTCAGGACGGAGATGTTCATCTTTTTAATTCAGAGTTATGCACTTTGCATTTTTCAACTAAGGATTTCACGCCCGAACAACTGATTGTTCAAAGTTTGTTTGCCGATGGTTACATTGGTTATCGCTGCACGGCCAGTGCGCCAGAATCCAAACCGGCTTTCAAAATTTTAACCATTGCCGAATCTAGAGTTCCTGAGTCGGAAGAAGACATGACTTGGGTCCCTGGAGATACAAATTTTAACATGACTATCTCTAGAGATGTTCCATTAAAACTGGCAATGAATATTTATGAAGGCTTAGCTAAACTGTTTGAAAAATCAAATTTAGATATGGATGACATGATGAAAAACGCTGTTTTTGCGATTCATCCAGGAGGTCCAAAAATTTTAGACCAAGTGTCTATGATGTTAGAGCTAAAAGAAGATCAGATTAAAGAGTCTAGATTTGTTCTAAAGACCCATGGCAATATGTCATCAGCAACTCTGCCCCACATCTGGAAAGAGATCTTAGATACTGGCAATTACAAGTCGGGACAAAAAGTAGTGTCCCTTGCTTTTGGCCCGGGGCTAAGCCTGTTCGGAAGCGTGTTCGAGATCTGTAACTAAAAACGGCTTAATGAATGCTTAAGTCAAAATTTAAAGGTAGTTTTTCTATTATTTTTGGAAGGTCATAAATATGAATCTACAATCACTCATACTTCTTCCGTTTATTTTGCAAGCTGCGGCCATCGCTGTTGACGAATTTTATTACCACCACAAGCGAGGCTTAGGGCTTTGGGAAAGACTTGGCCATCCCTTAGATACTTTGACTGTTTTATCCGTTTACGTTTTTTGTTTTGTTTGGACGTTTAGTCCTTCGAACTTATTAATTTTCATCGGCCTTTCGATTTTTTCTTGTGTGTTTGTCACTAAAGACGAATTCGTCCACAACAAGTTATGTAGTGCAGGTGAACAATTGCTTCATAGTATTTTATTTTTAGTTCATAGTTTAACATGTGTGGCTTTGGGTTATGTATGGTCATTACCGAAATCCACAAATTTATTTTCCGATTTACCGTTAAATTCAATTTTTGAAAATTTCACCGTGAATGATTTTTTAATAGGTCAAATTTCTGTACTTAGCGTGTTCGTTATCTATCAAATCATTTTTTGGAACTTCAATTTAATAAAAAGGTCGCTATGGACAAAACAAATTTAGAAAATGCATCGCTCATTAATAACGAATTTTATCATGACTTAGGGGATCGTTGGTACACCGCTGACGATGATCCCGTGGCCCTACTGCGTGCAGAAAACAAAATTAAACTTCCATGGATTTTAAACCAAATTCAAAAAAAACATAAAGATACAAAATCCCTAGAAATTTTAGATGTAGGATGCGGCGCTGGTTTTGCCACAAATTACTTATCCGGCTATTCCGATAACATCACAGGTGTAGATTTAGCCGAGGGCGCTCTTCAAACAGCTAAAAAATTTGGGGATAAAAAAATTAAATATATCTGTGCGGATGCCAATCACTTACCTTTTGAAGATCAAAAATTCGATGTAGTGATATCTCTAGATTTTTTAGAACATGTTCCAAATCCTGCAAAAATTATTTCTGAAGTCTCTAGAGTTTTAAAACCTGGTGGATTATTTTTCTATCATACGTTTAGCAAGAATTGGCTTTCGTATTTAGTGGTGATCAAAGGTGTAGAGTGGTTTGTTAAAAACACACCAAAACACATGCACACATATGATCTTTTTATAAATCATAATGACGTCAAAAAATGGTGTCAAACCAATAACTTGGACTTTAAAGAGGTCACAGGGATTAAACCCAAAATCAATAAATCATTTTTTAATTTAATCCGAACAGGAATTGTCCCAAAAAACTTTGAATTCGAAACCACAAATTCATTATTGGTTTCTTATTTAGGCTACGCGACGAAAAGAGCAATCTCGTAAAACTTTTTAACAGAGCAGGTTTAGACTTTCTCGGAGGCGAAAGTTTATACTTAGATACTCTATGTAAAATAATGACTTCATTTAGAGATTTAGCTTAAATATAATGACTACAATAACAGAATTTATTTTTAAATAAAAATTTAAATAAAAATTGAGGTTAAATTGTCATCTAGCCCTTCAAACAAAGCCATCATCCTTGGTGTCACCGTTGCAGCTTTAGGCTATTTCGTTGATATCTATGACTTAATTCTTTTTAGTATAGTGCGTATTCCAAGCTTAAGAGCCATAGGTATCGATGAATCTGAAATCACGAACAAAGGGCTATTGCTTCTAAATCTTCAAATGACGGGTATGCTTATTGGTGGTGTGTTTTTTGGAATCTTAGGGGATAAAAAAGGGCGCATCTCGGTTCTATTTGCTTCGATTTTACTTTACTCAACAGCAAACTTTTTAAATGGCTTTGTACAAACTTTTGAACAATATGCGATTTTACGTTTGATCGCAGGGATTGGTTTGGCTGGTGAATTAGGTGCGGGAATCACCTTAGTCTCTGAAATTCTACCCAAAGAAAAACGTGGTTATGGTACAACTATAATAGCAAGCATAGGAGTCAGCGGCGCTTTACTGGCTTGGTTTATCGCGGAACGTTTTGATTGGCGCACAGCTTATTACATCGGTGGTGGTTTAGGATTTGCCCTTTTAGCTTTACGTGTGGGCGTGCTTGAGTCTGGACTTTTTGACCGTGTTAAATCACAAACCCAACTTACTCGTGGAGATTTTTTAAGTTTATTTACAAATAAGGATCGTTTATATCGACTACTGGCCTGCATTTTTATGGGCATTCAACTTTGGTATGTCGTAGGAATTTTGATCACCCTATCCCCTGAATTTGCTCGTGCCTTAGGTGTTGAAGGTGAAGTCAGCGCAGGTAAAGCCGTTATGTTTTGCTACACGGGTTTAATTATTGGTGACTTGTTAAGTGGACTATTAAGCCAATTACTTCAAAGTCGAAAAAAAGTAGCTTTTATATTTTTAAGTTTATCAGCGATCGGTATCCTAACGTTCTTTAATTCCTATAAATTCACCTTAGAGCAATTTTATATTCTTTGCTTTTATTTAGGAATTGCATCTGGCTACTGGTGCATTTTCGTAACAGTAGCGGCTGAACAGTTTGGCACTAATCTTAGAGCCACTGTCGCAACCAGCGTGCCTAATTTTGTAAGAGGTTCGTTAGTTCCTATTTCAGCCCTTTTTACTTTTGCCCAAAGTTATTTGGGACTTTTGCAAAGTGGTTTAGCCGTTGGTCTTTTATGTATTGCACTATCCTATGTTGGTTTACATTACCTTAAGGAAAGTTTTCATTCGGATTTGGATTTCGTCGAAGAGTAACAGTTTTAATCGACCAAATTGGACTAGAAGATATAATTTACGCCCACAGACCACTGAGATGTAAGAGCATCGAAAGTCGTAAAGTCCACACTTCCAAACTGCTCAAGTGTGTTTGCATGATCAAAAGCCAAAGTGCCAATCCAGTGATTGTCGAATGAATAGTTAAATGTAACTCCATACCAAAAATCATTTAAGTCAGTATTGCCAGAACCAAACGTCGTCGGCGGACCTAATTCTTCGAACTGCCTATTTAAATAAAATACATACCCTGATAAAGAAATTTTTGAAGTTAAGTTGTAATTCACAACCGATTGCAATGATGTTCTGAATAAAACCATGGGTGATCCAAAACCGTCTTCTCTGGCACCACCGGCAGTCGTCGTAAATTCATTCCAGTAGTACATCAGTTCAGCACCAAGTCCGATAGATAATTTTTTATCTAAAAACATCCATGTGTTTCTAAAACGCACGTTGGGTCTTGAAATTAAACCGTTTCTTCTAGAAAGTTCTGAAACCGGTAAAGTAAAAAAAGATCTTAGTTGAAGAGTGCCACCTATGACGTCTTTGTACATTTTTAAAATACCTAATTGAGTGTCTGCAAAAACAATTTCTTGTTCGTTGGTGTCTGCAACGTAATAAACTTTATTCGCGAATTGAGCTCCATACAAAATAAACTTATCCATTTTGTAGTTGATTTGACCAAACATTAATGTGGAAGGTTCGTTTCGTTGATCCCCAAAACCGGCGTAGTGTTGAACGAGTCCGAAACCAGAAAACTTTGTAGGCTTTTTGGATGTAGCACTGGCTTCGAGGGCGTTGTCTAGAGTTTGGGCGTGGGTTGTGAGGTGGAATGCGAATGTAAGGAGTATTAGTCCGATGAGGAAAGTGTGGGTTTTTATTTTCATTTTAGAACTCTCCTTAAAATATTCTTTTACAATGCTGTCTAGCTCACTCGGATTGTCCCTTTCGGGCGGCTTCGCACGCTCTGGACAATCCTTGCTGGAGCTTTTCGTCCTGCGGACGGCTCGCTGAAACTTTTCCGCCCGCAGCGGGCGCTGTCTAGTTCACTCGCACCCACACGTCGAACTTCGTTCGACTTTCGTGGGGCTCGCTGTAACTTTTCTTCTATTGACAAATATCCTCAGTACCAAGAATTTCGTTGTAGAAATAGCGTAGGTCTCGAAGATCTTGGTAGTAGCGTCCTAAAGCGTCGGCTTCAGTGCCGTCGCCTCTTAAGTATTCGTCAGATAAGTTTTTAATAATACTAAATGCAATGTCGTTTTCTGCTTTCGATGCCACATAAACGAATTTTCTGTCCACGAAAGCTATTCCGATCTCGCCAGACATCAATGAATATTCTGTGTCTTGGAAATTTGCATTTGGGTATAAAGCTTCTAACTCGGACTCGATATTTAAAACGTCAGCCACTAAAGGTGTTGTGAATGTTGTTGTTCGATACTGATATCTTAATGGATCAATACCAAATAAGTTTTTAAATTCACCGACCTTGTAACACGACATTTTAAGTCTTCGTTTTAAAACATCTGTATTTTGATTCACAACATTCATGATGTTTTGGGTGTAAAGCATACGGTTGTAAGTGATAAACCACGGATCGGCTTGCACACGTCTTGATAATAAATCTAACGACACATCTTCTAAAGTTCCAACGATATCTGGATCATTAAAATAAACTAAATAGGACGCCACTGTTGATGGAATGTTTGGATTATAGAAGAACCCATCGTCACCTAACAAAAAGTAAGTCGCATAAAATTTATCCGAGAAAGTTCCTTTTCTTAATAATGTTCCCGTAGGTTCGTCGTAAAAAGAGTAATAATTTCTTTCCGCACCACTTTGTTGTAATATGGCATTAAAGAAAGCAATTGAAAGTTTAATCGCTCTTTTTAGATCAGATTGTACGAAATCTAAAATTGTATCTTGTTGACGTGAATCCGCACCGACACCTCTGAACAAATCTTTTAACTTACTGTTATAAATCGTAAAAGAATCTTGATCGAAAAGTATGAAGCGCTTGATGTCCCACAACGCACTAAACACACGGCTGTCATATCCAGCGGCATTCCAATATGGTCGGCCAAATCTACGGTTTCTAGTCCAATATCCACGTTGGAAATTATCAATCATACTCATGACGATTTCAGTTGGTGTTGAACCCGTGTCGTAAGCGTTACACATCGCATTTGTAAAACGATGCTCGTCTGTGCAATACAAGAAATGCTTCTTTTGACCCGCAAGCGGATGTGTATCTGGATAAACATCTTCACTGTGATCAACTACACCACCAGTATACAAAAATGAAATGGCCGCATTGTCATAATTTTCCCATTCATATCTAGTGTGGACTTCAGATTGAATATTTAAATAATCCATCACACTTGAACTTGTCTGCGCATATTTCTTTTCGATCACATTGCCAGCTTCATTCACTTTTAGAACTTGATCCTCAAGAAAATTTGAATGATCCACACTTCCAAAAAAGTTATGTCTCAATCCAATGTTATGACCAAATTCATGAATCGCCACTCGATACAAAATCGCATCAACCACTTGGTCTACTGTTAGGTCTTCCAACATATCAGGAACACCTTCTAATGTGCCTTGCAGTTCATAAATGTTAAGATCATTTTTATTGGCAATACGAATCGAATTTACAAAAGCTTTGGCGTGTTCCTGAGAACTTTCCATGGCATCAAACATTTCGTGATTCATCACACCACTAAAACGACTTTTTACATCTTCAATGTTTTTAAAATTATAAAGCTTTGGATAATTTAGCGGATAAATCATTTCGCCTTGATCCGTGTAGCTGATCTCGGTTGTGTATTTTGCAAAGTAAGGCGGAGTGTACAACAAGCCCGGCAACATACGCTTAAACTTTTGTCCCACTTCTGTGGACGGCTGAATTAGGTTTGAAGTGCTGGTCCAACCCGAAATTGTGTCTTCCCAACTGCCCTGTTGACCGCCAAGAACTTCCGCCATTTCGGTATAAATTTGTAAATCAGAGCCTTGCACACCACTACGCTTCATCTCTTCAGCCATACGTCGTACATAAAACTCTAAGTAGCCTGTCCAAATCATTGAGTTCGCAGCAATCAACTCGCCCGTAAATGGATTGTCATCCGATGGGCCATATCCTAAGGGACTTGCAGGTTCGACTTCAGTGATGAATTTAATGAACGAGTATCTAACGTCCCCGAATTCAACAC
>JANODG010000191.1:0-7713 GCA_031412575.1 Bdellovibrionales bacterium | reverse complement strand
GAAAAAATATCGATACGTAATGATCATGTCAGAGACTTTGAATTTAATTTTTTTGCCCCTCAAGGGTCTACAAAAAGTACCCTTAGAATATTTCAAGAGCGGCTAAGTCGTGAATTCCAAAAAAATCCAATTTTTTCACCCATTGAACTGATCGAAACCAAAGTTATAAAATCAGTTCAATTTGAAGGGGCTCAAAAAAATCTGTTTAATAATCAAGAAGAAAAAAATGAAGAACTTAATTCACTCCACAATCAGTTAGTTGAAATCTTAGGACCAGACAATGTTTATCAAGCCGAACTTGTGGCTGACCGACGTCCTGAAAAATCATGGAAAAAGTTTGTAGGTATTCCACATGAAGTTAATAAAAACTCTATTTCAATTAGTGATGAGATCCCAGAACGGGCCACGTATCTTTGCCGATATCCTTTAAAAATAGAAGTGACGGCTGGTTTTGTGTACATCAAAAAACAAAAGTATCGCATCCAGCATTGGAACAGCGATGTCGAACGCATCACGGGCGGTTGGTTTGAAAAACCACAAGATGAGATTTTAAACACCTATGATCGAAATTACTATGTGGTTGAACTTGCCGGAGGCCAAAAAGTTTCAGTTTTTGAAACGCCATCTAAACAATATTACATCCATGGGTATTATGGTTGATTATGTATATTGAGCTGAACTGCAAATCTAACTTTTCATTTCTAAAAGGAGCCTCAGACTCCAGAGAATACATTCAACGTGCTATCGAATTAAAAATGCCAGCTCTTGGGATTTGTGACATAAATGGAGTCTATGGATTACCCAGGGCTTATGAGGTCATTCGTGATCACGCACCAGACTTTAAATTAATCTGCGGGGCAGAGCTTACAGTTTTAGATAAATCCCCAATCATTTTAATTGCTCAAACCAGACTAGGGTGGGGGATTTTATGTCGGATTATTACTTGTGCTCATGCCGGAAAAGAAAAAGGTAAAGGCTTTATCTCTTATGAAGAGATCGAATACTTGGCTAAAAACTTTAAAGGCATTGAGGATCTGATATGTATCGCGAAAAACAGTGAACTTAATGATTTTAATTTCCTAAAAAAAATCTTTAAAGAAAAACTTTATGTCAGCCTTTGCAAATACCTAGATGGAATGGATAAAAAAAGAACTCAATTAGCAAAAAAAATTTCTAAGCTCTACAACTTACCACTAGTCGCAACGAACGATGTTCACTATCACACACCAGACCGACGCCCTCTTCAGGATTGTTTAACATGCATCAAAGAAGGTTTAACATTAGACACAGCAGGATTTAAATTATTTGCCAACGAAGAGCGATATTTAAAATCTTCTCTTCAGATGGAAATTTTATTTTCTGATTTACCAGAAGCGATCAGCAACACTAAGATCATCGCCGACAGTTGTACCTTTTCACTTTCAGAACTTAAATACTACTATCCTAAAGAATCTTTACCGGAAGGTTATACAGCTTCAAGTTATTTACGAAAGCTTGTCTTAGAAGGTGCAAAAGTGCGCTACAAAGGCTTAGTATCTGAACCTATTGATCGACAAATCCGAAGGGAATTAGATTTTTTCTCTCAAAGAGGGGAAGAAGATTATTTTTTAACGATGTATGACATTCTTAAAGAAGCGCGCGAAAAAAAAATTGTGTTTCAAGGGCGTGGGTCAGCGGCTAGTTCCATTGTTTGTTATGCATTAGGAATCACAGCTGTTGATCCTATCGCAAATAATCTTTTATTTGATCGCTTTGCAAATGATGCCAGAAAAGACCCCCCAGATATTGATGTAGATTTTGAACACGAGCGCAGGGAAGAAGTTATTCAAGGCATTTTTAATCGTTACGGCAGGGACCGCGCAGCTATGGTGGCGGCTGTTCACACTTATCGGGATAAAAGTTCCTTTAGAGAAATATGTAAATCCATAGGTGTGGAAGTTGGTACACTTAAAGCTGAAGAAGTTAAATCAAGATTTAATGAACTTGCAAAACAATACGCCAATCGCGGAATTTTTATTGGCACCTTAACCAAACAAATGGCGGACTTTCCAAGACACATTGGCACACACTCTGGCGGCTTTGTGATCACCAATGACCCCTTGATTGAAACTATACCTGTTGAACCCGCAGCTATGGACGGCAGAACCATAGTGCAATTTGATAAACATGATTTAGAAACTCTTCAAATGGTGAAGATTGATATTTTATCTATTGGTTTTTTAACAACAATTAGAAAAGCAACCCAATTGATAGGTATGGACTGGCAAGATATTCCGATGAAAGATGACCTGACTTATAAATTAATTCACCGGGCTGAAACCGCAGGATGTTTTCAAATTGAATCCCGCGCCCAAATGAGCTCGCTTCCACACACAAAGCCTGTAACACCTTACGAGATGACCGTGCAAGTGGCTTTAATCCGTCCAAGCATGAGTAAGGGTGGGATGAGTAGATCGTACTTAAGGGGACGAAAAGAAGCTCAAAACGGAAGACCCTTTAGATGTATCAATAAAGCGATGGAGAAAATTTTAAGTCGCACCCATGGGGTTGCGATGTTCCCAGATCAGATCATGCAAATCGCCATGGACGTGTGTGGATTTAGTTCTGCTGAAGCCGATCAATTGCGAAGATCTTTAGGAAAAGAAAGGAGTGCAAAAAGTGTAGATTCCCAAGGACAAAAACTTTTTCATGCTTTGATAAAAAATAGAATTCCAAAAGAGCTCGCCGAAGATATTTTAAATCGCACCCAAGGCTTTGCTAGTTACGGATTTCCCGAAGCACACGCAGCGTCTTACGGGTCGCTTGCTTTTAAGTCGGCGTATTTAAAAGCCCATTATCCGGCAGAGTACTTGTGCGCTTTAATCAATTCACAACCCATGGGTTTTTATTCCATCGATTTTTTAATCAACGAAGCCAAAAGAAATAGTGGTGTTCAAATTTTACCGGTGCATCCTATGAAGTCTGACTGGGATGCACTGATGGAAGGTGAAAAAACAATTCGAATGGGCTTTAGAAATATTAGAAAAATTAGACCAGATGATGTCGAAGAAATGATTAAAGAACGACAGCGTTTGGCCTTTAAATCTATAGAAGATTTTATTTCTAGAACTTCATTTGATAAATCCGTGATCAACAATTTAAATTTGGCCAATGGGTTTGAATGTTTTGGCATTGATCGAAGACATTCGTTTTGGAAATCCTTAGGCTTTAAAAATTTATTAGGTCAAAAAGTAAAGTCCGAACAATTGTCTTTATTTAACGATAACGTCCAATCCGAAGATTCTAAAAACTTATTTAATCCTATGACTGAACTTGAACAGGCTGTGATCGATTATAAACTTTTAGGCTACAGTCTTAATGGAAGTTTAATGAAGCAACTCAGGGTCGAAGTACCATGGCTTCCGCCGACAAATTCAAAACTGATTTTTAATTTAAAACGCAATACAAAAGTTCGCTGTGCGGGAATTTTATTAGTGGATCAACGCCCGCCGCCCGCAAAAGGATTTGGTTTTTTAACTTTAGAGGATGAACATGGGACTATAGATCTAATTTTAAGACCTGCAATTTATGATGGATATAAAAATATTTTTCGGTCATCACGTTTTTTAATCTTCGAAGGCAGGCTTCAAAGAATGGACGATCAAGTTACAATTTTAGTGGATAAAATTGAATCCTTTGCACCCACTGAAAAAATTCGAAGTCATCAATCCCACCCACGATTGTTAGACCGCATATCTTGGCAATAAACAGTGCCTTTGTGGTTAATGTGTGGTGTCTAGTAAATCACAGATTTGTGGATTAATTTTTACATATGTCAGAGATTTCCAAATCCAAAAAAAATGGAATTTTTAATTTTTCAAAAAGATTAATTCACGTTGAAGGTTTTGAAAGAAAAAATGTGCTAGCTCACAACGTTGGTGAAAATCAATTTTTATTTTTATTAAACAAAGACTATAGTTTGGTAAAGATTGATCTTAAAACAGGAAAAAAAGAAATTATTGTTCAGTTTGATCCCGCAGCTTTAAGTTCTACTTCTTACATTAGTATTTGCTGTTCAAAGGATAATGCATATCTTGCCGTAACTTGGACTAGGGTCAGTGTTGGTGATGACGTGAATCAAGGGGTTGTCATAGATGCTAAAGATGGCCGCGTGCAGTTACATCTTAACAATGGATCTTATTACTCTAGCCTTGCGCCTTTTCCGGTTTGTTTTGCCCTTCACAAAGGAAAGATCGTCGTCGTTCACGCCACTGAATGGGACAGGCTGGATGTCACAGATATCGAAAGCGGTCAAATTTTGACGAAACGAAATTTTGACATGCTCCCTAAATTTCCTGAAACAGAAAAGTTTGGCATGACGGAATGGCCAGGTCTGATTATACCATCTCCGTCTTTGGAAAAAGTGGCTGTGCAAGGATGGGTCTGGCATCCCGTTGGAATTTTTTATAGTTTTAATTTACGAAGTTGGTTGGAAAATAATCTATGGGAATCTGATTACATACCTGAAAGAAAAATTTATGCACAAATGGCTGACTGGCATTTCCCTTTTTGTTGGATAGATGACACTAAAGTTTGTATTTCTGAAAATGGATTTGATCATAAAGATCCTTATTACACATCGGTCTTCAATACAGAAACAGGGGAGTGTTTGCTAAAATTTCTTGGCCCAACACCCAACGTATTTATTTACGATAAATTTTTATTTTCTGGACTAAAAGAAGATGATGATCTCTTAGCTGAAGGACTTTCAATATGGTCCATAGATGATGGACAACTGCTTTTTCAGCAAAAAGAATTTTTACAAATTGATGAGTATATCCCAGAATCACAAGAGTTTGTGTCGTTAAAAGAGAATGGGATTATTGAGTTGGTTAAATGGAATTACACTGTTGGTCAAATGGACTTATAATCAAAGTATTCTTTTCTTAAGTTTGGAAAATAATAAAAAAAATAAATCACACGATGCTTAAGGATTAAGGCTTATGGCCTAAATCCTCAACACAGACGCAAAAATTAATTGCACATGAACTAAAAAATTCATTTTAGCACTTCGAATAGTTTACAAAGCTTAAGTCTTTTTTTGACCTAGTATCCTATTTTTTATAGCTTGCACAAATATTTCAGCCAAAAAATTTAGTCGAAGAAGCGATATTCAAAAGCTATTAAAGGTTTTTTAAATTCGGTCTTCAGACGATTTTCTAAAGAATAAAAAGGAATCTAAAAAATGGTAAAGTCTTTATTAACAGCACTTATATTTTTATCTCCAAGCCTCAGCTTCGCAAACACATGTTTTTCTTATCTATCAGTCGAAGCTGACTTAAATGATTTAGAAGCTTTGGATTTAATTCCCATAAGTGTGGACGGTAAAGTGAGCTCTTCCATCGACGAAGACTTTAATATCGACTTCGTTAGTAAATACAAAGGCCAGTGGCTGATCGTGGATTTAGCGGCCGTGTGGTGCTCGTACTGTTCTTTGGACCAACTTTACTTTTCAAGACAAAGGAACACACCAGGGGACTACACTGTGGTTAAAAACCCTTGGGGGGACAAAGTAAAGATGGTTTCTATTTATTTCGAAATCGCGGGAAAAGGTGCATACGACCAAGGATACGACAGCATTCGCGAATTCTTTTTACCAGAAAATTTAAAAGCTCATGACTATTTTAAGGACGCGGATCTATCGGGGGTTGATGCATATTTAGTCCTTTGGCAGGCGCAATGGACGCGGTTATCGACATCGATTTACACCCGTCGTGGTGATTTATTTTTTCCCAACATGAGTGGAATGCCCTTTCAACTTATTTTTAATCCCGAGGGTAAACTCGTCTATTCTGGAAATTTCACGTCTGCTAAAGACGGCGAAGAGTGGGACAAACCCTACGAACGCCAATATCAAATGATAGACCAGATGATCGATAAAATGGATAATAAAAATTAGTCTGGGATCAATGTTCGCTCGTAATCGACTTTTAAAAAGCAAAGATTGAATCTGGAGCTAACTCTTCTAAGGCTGGTAAGGATTTAAAAATCACAGGATCACTAGAGTTTGGTTGTAACCTATATAACTCTTCTCCTTCAGAAACCGTGTAGGCCGAAAAAAATAATGAACCTTGGCTTGTGGCCGTTAAATATAAGAGGTCTGAGTCCGCAACACCCACATGAATATCTTTTAGCAACTTAGGGTTAGTGCTGCTTAAAGGAAGATTTAAGTTTAATACCCATGGTTCATTGCCAGACAAAGAATTTTCGGCAGTGAAGTATATTTGATTATTTGCACCTACAAAATTTCCAGGAGTTGATCCGCCTGAAGTTTCCAAGTTAAGTACAGTTGGATTACTAAAACTTACACTTTTATCAATTTCATAAACCCCGAGCTCAACACCACTTCCAACGTCAGCACTAAATACCAGTGTGTTATTGTGAAGGTATAAATTGGATGGACTAGAACCTGTCGCTCCAGGCGTAAGATCAGAGATTAAAGAAGGATTTTGTGGTCCTGCCGATTGACTTGGATCGTAAACAAAAAGTTCGCTTCCAGCGGCTGCATTTGCTCCTACAAAATATAGCTTGTTATTAAATTTTACTGCAGTTGTTTGGCAACCCGCAAGCGAGCCTGGATTCAAATCGTAAATCAAAGACGGATTTGTAGAGCTCAGTGGAGTGTTAGAATCTAAAACCCAAAGCTCACGCCCATTCACAGTTTCAAAAGCACAGAATATAAGTTTGTCACCAATAGCGTTTAACGTTTGAGGATTACTGCTGGATGACCCTGGATTTATATCAAGAGTGAAGGTTGGATTAGTTGAACTTACGGGCATTGATGTGTCATAAACCCAAAGCTCTTTTCCATTCACGTTATCCGTCGCAGAAAAATAAAGTTTTGAATTGATTCTAGCAAAATCTGCAGGATTTGAACTAGGAGAGCCTGTATGGATATCTTGAACTAATGATGGATTTGTAGAGCTTGGGTCTTGGGTGGAGTCAAAAACCATAAGCTCTCGTCCTAAAGTCGCGTCAAGGGCACTAAAATAAACTTTTTTATCAAAAACAAATAATTGCTGTGGATTTGAAGACGTGGCACCAGGGTTGATGTCAAAAACTAACTTAGGATTTGATAGGGCATTAAAAGGTAAACTTTTATCAAAAACCCATAATTCGATTCCAGAAGTGCTGCCAAAAATGCTCAAAAAAAGCTTATTGCCAACAGCGGCCACATCCGTGTGAGTTGAGTAGTTTACGTAATTCGTATTTAGAAAATCTGTTGTGCCCTTTTCTAAGTCAAAGAAATTAAGTCCATAGTCAACACATCCAGAACCTTGGCAACTATTGTAAATTAAAAATTTATCAGTCGGACTATTATTTTCTTCGTCTTTACTACAACTGATTAAAATTGAAATTGTGAAAGATAAAATTAAAAAAACACGCATTTTAAAGTATGACATTTGAGTCTCCTTAAATAAATTCTAACTGTTTTTAGACTTAGAGGTATTAGTTTTGAATATAATAAGGGGTGTCAAAGCGACTTCCCACGCATCGTGGACATGGCAAGCTCGAGCCACAAAAAAACCTAGTTGATATTTTAGATTACGATTAAATAGTCTGGGGGAATTTATCCTCGTATCCAAAACATTTAAGTCCTAAATATCATCATAAAAAATTTTAATTCAATTTAGACGAATTGAAGAATAGGTACATTAATTGCTAGCACTCGAA
>JANODG010000190.1:0-1832 GCA_031412575.1 Bdellovibrionales bacterium | reverse complement strand
AGATAGAGAACATCTCTATCTTTTTAATTTTTTTAATTTAATCAGCAAAATTTATTTTTTTTCAATCACTGATTTATTTTACTAAGTTATTAACTAACAAACCCAGTAAGCTACAGAATAAGTTACAATCTTGAGGTTGTTGTACTACTGGAGCTGTTGGATTTGTAGGTTGTGCAGGTGTTGTTGGCAACTGAACTGATCCACCAGAAATTCTGTTGATTAAAGCTCCAAGTAAAGCATTCAACAAAGTGTCTTTTGCAGAGTTAACTTGATCTTTAGAAGGTTTTGGCTCGCCAGTAATACCACCAACGATAGAACCACCGATTGTACCTACTGCACCACCAACGGCTTCCCCTGCTTTTTCAGTGATTTTAACGATTGCGTAGTTAAAAATTCCTTTAACCACTAAACCAAAAACCGATGATAAAAGAGTTCCGATAAATGCTTCTGATTTATTTGCGTTCATCAAACTTAATACTGATGCTGATTTAGAATTCATGTTGATTAAGCTTGAAGATATAATAGATTCTAAAACAGAATTGTTTTTTAAATCTTCAAAGTAAATGTTTTTACCATTGAATTTAAAAGCCACATTCCCTTTATTGATGATTTCTAACTGACCTACTAAACCTTCAATTTCTATTTCTACCATGTTTTGATCAAGTAAATTTTCTTTGATTAGAATTTCTTCTGAATATACAGATGATAACTCTTCTGCAACCGCTTGATCTTCTGATGTTAAGTAAGGACTTAAAGCTTGTAACACCTCATTTGAGTCTTTACTTATTGTTTTGAATTCACCACAAGCTGTTAACAACATACTTACTGACACCATCAATCCTGTTACTAATTTTTTCATACGTCCCCCAAAGGTTTAATTTTTTTATTTCTTACATCAAACTTATCGACCTAGACCTTTGGCTAATGACGGGATTTTAAAAATGTCGATCTTATTTGCAGCCCTTAAAAAGCGTATCAAATGAAATCAAAGGTAAGATTCATTCAAAGAATTTCGAACACCGAATTTACACGACTATGGGATTGTAAAAAGAATCTTCATTAAATATCAAAAGTGCAATAATCGACGAATATCAAGGTGTTAAGTTAAAAAACAGCGAAATTTTTGGTTCTTAATGAGCCAATTTAAACAGACTTAAATTATTTTAATTTAATCTCAATTTTGTTTTGTGATTTTAGAGACCGAATTCGATAAAAGGAAATCGTAGGGAATTATGTTGAAGTCTTTGACACAAGACAGAGTTAATTGTTTCAAACCCTTTATAAATATCATAATTTCAAAAAGAAAAAGGCAAAATCCTTAGAGGATTTTGCCTTAAAATTTCTAGTACAAGCTGACTTAATTGAATCAAAGCTCAGTTTTACCCAAAAATCAGGTAAGCGATTAAGACGCTTTTTCTTCTTTCTTAGGTTTAGTAGCCTTTTCAGTTTTTTCAGCTTTATCACCTTCTGGTGTCGCAGCAGCTTCAGCAACAACTGGAGCAGCTCCTTCTTCACCTTCTGCGGCAGCAGCAACTTCTACGACTGGTTCTGGCTCTTCAGCTTTCACAGCTATAGCAACAACTGTTTGATCTAAATCGTGTAAAACTTCAACGTTAGGTGGAATTTTAAGATCACTGATCAAAATACGATCATCAATATCTAGATGGGAAACATCAACTTCGATGTCATTTGGAATGTCAGATGGTAAACAGAAGATTTGTAGTTCTTCTAACACTCTGTTCATCACTCCGCCTTCAGCAATACCTTTTGGCTCGCCAACAAAACGAATAGAAACCGTAGCATCCATCTTAACGTTCATATTTACTTCATAA
>JANODG010000189.1:0-35166 GCA_031412575.1 Bdellovibrionales bacterium | reverse complement strand
GCGAGTTAAAGGAGAAATAAGGAATTAAAAATAAAAACCAAAGTTCAAAAAAATTCAGATTTATAAAGTTTTGGATTAAAGACCTTTATCTTCCAACCAACGTTCCGTATCCATGGCCGCCATACACCCAGACCCAGCCGCAGTAATCGCTTGACGATAGTGACTGTCTTGAACATCCCCGCAGGCGAATACACCCTCGACTGTTGTATAGGTAGAATTAGGTTTTGTTAAAATGTAACCTTGCTCGTCCATTTTAATTTGTTTCGAATCAAAGATATCCGTATTTGGTCTGTGTCCAATGGCAATGAATACACCTTCTAAATCAAGCTGTGATGTTTCTTTAGTTTTATTATTATAAATCTTTACGCCCTTTACCATTTTACCGTCACCGATAATTTCTTTAAGTTCCGAGTTCCACATGATTTGAATTTTAGGATGAGCCTTCACGCGGTCAGACATAATTTTTGAAGCTCTAAAATCTTCACGTCGGTGCACAAGATAAACCTTACTTGAAAAGCGAGTTAAAAACATGGCTTCTTCCATAGCTGTATCACCACCACCAACAATACAGACAGGAACGTCCCTAAAAAATGCACCATCACAAGTTGCACAAGCAGAAACTCCACGACCTAAATATTTTCTTTCATCTTCTAGTCCTAGATATTTTGCACTCGCACCTGTGCTTACAATCACGGACTCAGAAGTCCATTCCTTATCACCCACCCAAATTTTAAATGGGCGCTTTGAAGTATCAACTTTAGTGACGTTTGAAGCGATCATTCGTGTTCCAAAACGCTTAGCTTGTTTTTCAAAAAGCGCCATCATGTCGGGACCCATAACCCCATCCGGAAACCCTGGGAAATTTTCGACATCCGTCGTCGTCGTCAGTTGCCCACCAACCTCTTCGCCCTGGAACATTAATGGTTTTAAATTCGCACGAGCCGCATAGACTGCTGCTGTATACCCAGCAGGTCCAGATCCAATAATTATAACTTTTTCGTGAGATTGAAAGTTCATAAAACTCCTTCCTTAGGTGATCACATTAAAACTTCTTCGCAAATTTTCAAGCGATGGGCTGATGCTCTAGAGCAATAAGTATTTCTTTAGCCACAACTTTGGGATCTTCCACTCGCCCATTCAGTCGTGGAATTGACCCTTTGGGCAACAAATCTGTATCCATATAGCCAGGACTAATCCACTTCATTTTTAGTTTGGAGTATTTGTCTGAATCAGACTGACTCGCCATGATTGAAAGATAAAGTCCTTTCATGGCCCACTTTCCGGCAGCATAAGACGGTCCTAAAGCATCCCCAGACTCGCTTTCGGCAATGGCCGAACCCACATAAAGAAAATTACATTCATTAATTAATTTTTTTGAGCTCATCAAAGCCCAAACAAGCTTCGCTGGAAATAAAAAATTAAGTTTTATGGCCCATTCATGGTCTTTCCAATTTTTTTGTCCAAACTCACCAAAAGGCCCACCACCCGCGCTATATATAATTTGGGTTGGTTCAAAGTCTTCAATAAGCTTTAACACTTCCAGAAAAATACTTGGACTGTCGTAAGCTGCCGTAAAATCAAAGGCCTTAAAGGCGTATTTAGGATTTTTATTATGAATACCACTGTCCTTACGTGAAAGTCCTAAAACTTGGATTACTCCATCATTTTCTAATAGCGCCGAGACGCAGGCAAAACCCAAACCTTTGTTGGAACCAAGTACAATCACACGTTCGTTTTTCATATTCGTCATATTAGATTCAAGGGGCAAAAAACCGCCACCTAAATTACATTATTGTAATAATTTTAATCAAAAAATCCGGACTGTTGTTTTTCCGATAATCAGCCTATTTTCTAGTGTTTTTTAAATAAGTTAAGTTTAGTTTTCTAAAATCGTTGCATCTAAGTTTGCCGACAAAAACTACTTTGAATTAAACGAACTTGTTTTCCTAAACAAAGAAACAAAAAGGTGCAGACATGATTTTAAAGCTAACGCTTATTATTTTTACTTTCGGATTAATTTCTTGCGGCGGAAATGATTCCAACCTCAAAGATTATTGGGATCTTGAAGAACCCATCATCCACGTTTCGGGCACTGACGCTAATGCCCGAGTTGCTCAAACATCTATGCCTATTTCACAATTCAAACCTTCTGAACTTACCTCAAGTTTAGGTTATGAGTCCTTTTTGGTATTTGAAGGTCTTACCAATGAAATCAAATTCCTTATTGAAACAAAATGTTCAGAAATCCTAGAAGATGGTTCTAAGGAAAAGGTCAGAGTGTTTGACTCTAAATCTGAATACTCAAGGTCAGATAGAATTTACTTCTATGATTTTTTACCTGAAGGCGTAATTGTTGACGATAAATTTAATAACAAATCAGTTTCATATTCTTGCGATTACAAAATTTTAGCAGTTAATGCCATAAATTCGAAAATTTCATACAATTTACAAAATATTAAAATTAACACAAATGAAAAAAATGAAATCCAAATATACTCAAAAGAACTAAACAGCGAAACACGAAGATCGATTGTTGTTGACCCTGAACATGCCATTACGGATTTACCAAGCATGTATTTGTATGAAGGCGCAAATTTAAATTTTGAAATGGGTATAAATTTAACCCAGTACAAATTAACTGATCCAAGCTATATTAAATGCATTGATCAAGAACAAATCAAATTAAAATACTCAAACAACGAAGTATTATTAAACGATATTATCGAACCTATGGAAGCAAGCGCCTTCAAAACAAATTCGAAGTTTTTTAAAAAATGTCGCGTTATTTCTAACGTCGATTCTAACACAAATTTGGAATTGAAATTAAATAATCAAACTGGAAGCAGCAACAGCAGCCGTAGACTTCTTTGGTCTGAATATTTCAATGTGATTTTTGAAAAGCCCGAATTAGAAATAGACATCGAACCTATTCCTGAACTTCGAACAACGCTCTACCCTTTTAATTACGAAACTTATCTTGATAATGAATTTTTAGCATTTAAAATTCATTTCACAAATAAATCTAAAAGCTCATTAAAGATGCGCTTACCCTCACTTCAATCTATCGAAGCTAAATTAAATCCTTTGGTGTATTCTATACAACTCCCTGGTCACAAACCTGTGAGTGCGAGCACGTGGGGTGGACTTAGAACTTATCAACTGAATGAAGAATTTCTATCGGAGATTAGGTTTATGATGAACGGTATACAGATTTACGAATTCAATATTCAAAAAGACGCCACTGAAACAGTTGATATGGTCATGTACAAAAACTTCAAGTGTGTCTTACCTTCGAACAACTTAAGTAACCATGAACATAAAACTGCTGAAAGGGGCTTTCGAATTCAAGCTTTACCTTTAGATTCTGAAGATGATAAAATTATTATTGATTACCAAAACAAAGGTCAGTTAGAAAGTTTTCCAGAAACATTTTCGTTCAATCGATTACTAGAAAGTGCCTTGGCTAATGTGAAAACAACAAGGTTAGTCAACCCCGATGGGAAGCAGTCCAACACTAATTTATTGCAACTAGTTGACAGTCGAACTCATGTTATAGATACGATTATTTTTAGAGATTTAACAGATTTAGAGGCACCTGCAGTACCTAATTTTGGAGCCTCTAGCGCGGGTGCAATACGACAAATTGAGTATTATCGCAGTTCAGATTGGGATCAAAGAAATGAAATTTTAGATGCCAGAAAATCTAATGGTTTAACTAGTCAATTGCGCCTAAAAAAAGAAGAAGCTAAATACTGCCAAGCACTATAGTAGACATCTCGCTTTTACTAACCTCTGATATTAAAGTGTAATCCACATTAGCATATGTGGATTATTTTCAGCTTTAGAAGGAACTGTTTGTACCCTTCTTAAAAACCAGTAAGTTGTTGAAATCCTATGAAAAAAATCTTCTTATCTTTGATAATGTTCTTCTTTTTTAATTCCTACTCTTTGGCTAATAACGAATGTGACTACTATTTGAATTTTTCTGAAATAGAGCAAGGGATAGCTAAAGCCTACGATCCGACTTGGGATTTAAATCAGATATTGGCCGACGAAGCGGATCTGCATGATATCCTAGAGTTATTCGAGAGCATTGCGCGCCTACCGAATCCCGATGACTTAGGGATGGAAGATAGCCAAGTGGTGGAAGACGAAGTTTTAGCTCTGATGGAAGAGTTTACCGACTATAGTTATGAAAGTATGTTCGGGAATTCCAGCAATGATGAAGACATGGAGTATTTTGATATTTTATTAAAAAGGCGCCTTTCAGATATTATGATTCGAACTTTAACTGCCAGAGAAGAAAGAGTTATTAGATTGAGATTTTTTAAAGACCTCGATTTAGACACGATCAGTTTGCGTTACGGAGTTGGCAGAGAAAGAATACGACAAATTGAAGTGAAAGCGCTTCAAAAATTACGTCGCAGTTTAGAGCTTGAGCTAAATCGAAAAAAATCTGCTTTAACGGGATTGAAACAAATCGAAGCCATGAAAAAATTGGTGATCGAAGAATATGAAATTATTGTATTTCTTGTCGGTAATTTTATACATAAAAAGAGAGTGCCTAAGAAAGATCCCAAAAAAGTTGTTTTCAGAAAACCAAATCCGATTTAAAAAAATATTTATTTAGAAAGCCTAGCGTAATAAATAGGTTGGCCCTTTCTTAAAAAAATCTGTTCGAAATGGGTCACAAAGTTTTCCAAAGCAAAGTCTGAATTATGTAAATCGTCGGTGTATCTTGTGACTTGATATGGCCCTGTTTTAAATATTTCTGTAGCCCAATCAAAATAACATTTCGAATCTGTCTTGAAATCAACAAAGCTTCCTGGCTTTTGAATTTGGAATAATTTTTCCAGATAAGTTGTTTGAATTAATCTATGCTTCCAGTGTTTTTTCTTCGGCCATGGATCTGGGTGATGGATATAAACGTTGTTTAGCTCACCCAGATCAAATAGATCTTCTATCTTATAAGCGTTGTACCTCATCATCACAGAATTTGTGCTATCGGCGTTTAAACGGGCTCTGCGGATGGTTTGAATTAAAGGTTTAAATTTAATTTCAATTCCAAGAATTAATCTTTCGGGATTCATCAAAGATCGATGAGCAAAATGAAGACCGTTGCCAGTTCCGATTTCTAAATCCACAGAATCAAACTTCTGGTCTTTATAGAAATTGGCCCATTTGCCCTTGAATTCTTGGGCACGAACTTCATCTAATGCACAATCCGAAAAGTCTTCTAAAAGCATCTTCACATAAGGATTGTGTAGGGGATTTAATGTTCGTGTTGGAGGAAGGTTGTTTTTGCAGGCGCTCATGTATTTTGTCTACCAAAGGCTTACATAATCGACAAGCTTATTAAGGCGTAAATACAAGATGACTAACAGACCCTGAACCTATAAAAAGACTGGAAATACGCCGAACTTAAATGGTTTGCAAAAACGGAGTTATCTTATGTTGAAGTCATTGTTCAGATTACAGTCCTTACTTAAATTTAAGTCAGTGATCTTATTTTCACTTGTTTCAACTTTCTTCATATCGAATACTTTCGCCCTTCCCTATCAGGGCCAATCTGTGCTGATCTCGGCACCTTCGCCGATCGCTTCGGAAGTCGGAGAAGAGATTTACCGTCAAGGTGGAAACGTTTTTGATGCTGCAGTTGCGGTTGCGCTCACTCTGTCGGTTACATCCCCTTATTTTGCGTCCCTTGGTGGAGGCGGTTTTGCCCTAATCAAAAAAAATGGTGAAAGTGTTAAAGCCATCGATTTTAGAGAAGTAGCCCCTTCGAAAACAAGTGAGACCTATTACGAAGCTTTAGCGAAAGACAGCTCGTGGACCGGTGGACCTGCTGTTGGTGTTCCAGGAATTCCTGCGGGCCTTTATGAAATTCATAAAAAATATGGAAAATTAAAATGGGAGCAGCTTTTCAAGACACCTCTACAAATTGCAGGAAAAGGTTTTAAAGTTTCTGGTGAATGGTTTAATTACACCCGCAGAGAAAGTCCTCGTTTTAATATTTCTGGAAAAAAATATTTTCTTAAAAAAGATGGTCAGTTTTATAAGCCCGGGGATAATTTAGTTCAGCCCCAACTTTTACAAGCTTTGATGCTTTTTAAAGATCGAAACGTCAAAGGTTTCTATGAAGGCCCAGTAGCTCAGGACATCGTTAAAAGTGTAAAGGCCACTGGTGGCGTCATTACTGAAGATGATCTAAAAAATTACAAAGTGATCTGGCGTGAACCTTTAGTTACAAAAGTAAAAAATCTTGATGTGCACTTGATGCCGCCACCTTCAAGCGGTGGAGTCGTTATTAAAACCGCTCTTGATTTGGTCGAAAGAAAAAAAGTATACGAACACGCTTATCTTAGCACTGAAGAGACCCATCTATTGGGCGAAGTTTTAGAAAAGTCTTTTAGAAGTCGCTCTGTTCTTGGAGATCCAGAGTTTAGTCCTCTTCCAGTCAAACAACTTTTATCTGAAGAGTACTTAAACGATTTATCAAAAGCCGTTCGCGTTTCTAGTTCAAAAAATTTAAAGCCACTGACAGATAAAGATTTAGCCGTTGAAAGCACCGAGACTACCCACTTTGTGGTTATGGATTCAAAAGGTGAAGCGGTATCTATGACGATCACACTGAATGGAAATTATGGTTCAGGTGTGGTCAGCGATAAATATGGTATTGCTTTAAATAACGAAATGGATGACTTCACAACGATGCCCGATCAGGCCAACAAATATGGCTTAATCCAAGGTAAAGCGAACTTAGTTTCCCCGGGCAAACGCCCTTTAAGTTCAATGTCGCCAACGATTGTGACCAAAGATGATAAGGCCGTGTTTGCCCTTGGTGCTCCGGGTGGACCACGAATCATCAGCGGTGTTTTTCAAGCCTTATACCGTGTGATGTTCAGTCAAATGAACATCGAAGACGCAATCATGGCTCCAAGAGTGCATCATCAATTTGCGCCTGACGTATTGTATCTTGAAGAGAATAGATTTTCGCCCGTTGTGATCAAACAACTTCAAAAGAAAGGCCAACAGATTAAATATATTAAAGGAGTGGCTAAGGTGTGTGGAGTTCGTGTCAACAAAGACGGACTTCTTGAAGGTTACTCTGACTTTCGAGGCGAAGGCGCCGTTAGCGGTTACTAATATATTCACATATGTTTCGTCGTGATTCGAACATTAATTGACGGATTAAAGTTTTAAGAAAGTATTTTTGATAAAGCTTGTTTTCGAAATTGGGACAAGCTTTTGTGTGTCCCGTTAAGTTCTGTGTAGATAATGTTAGCCGACATCTTTTTTAAAATAGATTCAATTTGTCGTGATCCATATTGCAAAGAATGTTCGTCTTTATTACCCGTCATCATATGAATAGATTTAAGTTCTTTGATTTTAGTTTTTCTTTCGGGCAAGAAATAAATGGGATCATGCTTTAACCATTCCGACCAAATTTCTGAATTTACAAAACCTAAATCGTCGATGGGAAATTGATAATTAAAATTTGATTCTTCGTGATCATGAATAGGCGCATAACAACTGGCCATAGCCACTAGATTCATGACTCCGAAAAAAATATCGTTGGGCCAACGAAGCAAACCTTGTTCATGACTTTTTTTAAGGCTTTCAATTCCACCGATTTCTTTAATGTAAGGTAAATACTTATAGACCTCTGGTAAAAGACTAGATTCAAAAAAACAATCTGGCGCTAAGGCGACGATATTCGAAAATATTTCGGGGTACTTAGTTCCTAAATGAAGCGCACCGTAACCACCGCTTGATCCTCCAAACAAATACCAATCTAAAGATTCTTTTGAAACTTCAAACTGATTCATAATCTCGGTGACTATCTCTTGGATGATGTAATCCTCGTATTGGCCTGCCCCTTTGGAATTTATGAATTGCGAACCACCCCATTTAGTCCACGCGTTCAAGAACACATAAAGAGCCGGTTTAATTAATCTGTCCGAGGTCCATTGATCGATATCTTCAGCTGTGGTGTTTTCAAATCGATTGAAAGAAAAATTTTTAAAGCCATCGCTTGAAAAACCAGAAAGCATAAAAATTACAGGCGTAGACGCATTCATTTCAAGTGGAACTAAAAGGTTTTGATATCTTGCCGACGGATCGCCCAAAGGATTGGATTTCAAAAACTGACTGTCGATTTTTAAAGTTTGAAGTTTGAAATTTCTTAACTCGAAAGGAACTAAACCATCTATTAACATCTAGATAGTTTATGCTCCTTTTTTGAAGGCATCAACTTTATGAGAAACAAATTTCTCATCTTCTGAGATTTGCCCGCTAGTTAAATCGTAACTTGAAACTTTATTACGGCCACCTGCTTTAGAATCATATAAAGCTTTATCGGCCCACTTCACTAAGGCGCGTGCGTCTAGAATTTGATTTGTGGGACGAGCAATTGCGTACCCTATACTTGACGTCAGCTTCATCGTGGACTCGCCATTGGTGAAAATAAATTTTTCAATGGTAAGGCGTAACCTTTCGCAAAAAGTTCGAACACCCTCGTTGTCTGTTTCTGTTAAAATAATTATGAATTCATCGCCACCGTATCTGGCACCGATATCCGTGTCACGAATTGATCTTTTGATGATGGCACCAACTTCTTTTAAAACAAAACTTCCAAACAAATGGTCGTTAGTGTCATTTACAGATTTAAAATGATCCATGTCCATCATCACTACAGCAATGTGTCTTGAATATCTTTGGGCCCGTTTAATTTCGTAATCTAATTTCGAATACATGTTTCGCATGTTAGCCAAGCCCGTAAGATCGTCAATTTCGACGAGGGCTTGTAGTTTTTCATTCGCGATTTGAAGTTGATCCGTTAAGTCTTTGATACGAAGTTGAGCTCGCACTCGAGCTAGTAGTTCATTTGGACTAAAGGGCTTTGCCATATAGTCGTCGGCGCCTGCATCTAGACCCACAATCACTTGTTCAGTTTTTGATTCAGCCGTTAAAAAAATAATGGCAGTGAAGTAATCTGTGTTTTTAATTTTCTTTAGAGTTTCAAGGCCATTCAATACAGGCATGTTTACATCTAGAATAACTAAATCAGGCTTCCAATTTTGTAAGATATCTAAAGCTTCTTTACCCGACTGAGCTTGTTCAACTTGATACCCTTCGAATTCTAAAGTTGCCGTCACGAAACTTAAGAGATCTTGATCGTCATCAACAACCATAATTTTTTTATTTCTTAGATCTGCAGGCATTCTCATGGTGAATTTATCGGAAAATGAATAAGATTTATCCAGTAGCAACACGAAAACTAGACCAAAGATTTAGAAATAGAAATCTATGATTTATTTTTTTAGATTTTTTTTGAAGTTTTCTAGGTCCATGGTTTCTATTTGGGTTTCAACACCATCTTCGTCGACCGCGACGTAGAAATCTTCACCGGGCCTGCCCTGCACGTGTTTTATGTCTAATATACGTTTATATTTACTGACTGTTTTTCCCTGATATTTAAATTCACTTTTAAGCTTCTTTCCTTGCTTTTTTTTAGACATAAAGTTTCCCCTAAGATTTCAAATAAAATAATTTCACGAATCGGTTGATTCGTGAAGAAGGTTTCCGTAACGCAATGTCTATTTTGCCACTTACAGGTGTCTATAATTCTTGTTGTAGTTATATTGATTCTCTGCGACAGATTGTGTTAATTGAAGCTTCACGATTTGATCAAATTTGAACTTCATTGAAAGAGGTAAAAGTGTCTTACAACCACAACGAAATCGATGCTCGATGGCAAAAAGAATGGGACGAGAAAAAAGCGTTCACGGCTGAATACCCTTCTAAAAAGCCAAAGTACTATGCTTTAGACATGTTTCCTTATCCTTCCGGCCAAGGTTTACACGTCGGTCACTTAGCATCTTACACTCCGACAGATGTGGTTTCTAGATTTAAACGCGCTCAAGGTTTTAACGTTTTACATCCTATGGGTTACGATGCTTTTGGTCTGCCGGCCGAGCAGTACGCCATTCAAACTGGAGTTCATCCCGAAATCACCACTAAAGCAGCGATTAAAAACTTCAGACGCCAGATGGAAACTTTTGGTTACAGCTTCGACTGGTCTAGAGTCGTATCGACTGCAGACCCAAGTTTCTATAAATGGACGCAGTTTATTTTCACCAAATTATTCGAACAAGACTTAGCTTATCAAAAAGAAGTTCCGGTAAACTGGTGCCCCGCTATGAAAACCGTTCTTGCCAACGAAGAAGTTGTCGACGGAAAAAGCGAGCGCGGTGGGCATCCTGTGGTGCGGATGCCGATGAAGCAATGGATGCTTAAAATCACAGCCTACGCTGAAAAATTAATCGCAGGTCTTGAGACCGTGAATTTCCCCCAGCGTACTAAAGACGGCCAATTGAATTGGATCGGAAAAAGTTTTGGGGCCGAGATTAAATTTCAGATTAAAGGCAAACAAGATTTTTTAAGTGTCTTCACAACCCGCCCAGACACTTTGTTTGGCGTAACTTTTATGGTTGTGGCCCCCGAGCACGAACTTCTAGTGAAAATCACAACTCCCGAAAAAAAATCAGAGATTCAAGAGTACATAAAATCTTCGGCTAAAAAAAGTGAAGTGGATCGTAAAGCAAATAAAGAAAAATCTGGATTATTTACAGGTGCATTTGCTATCCATCCCATCACAAAAAAAGAAATTCCAGTTTGGGTTTCGGATTATGTTTTAGTCGACTACGGGACTGGGGCCATCATGGCGGTTCCTGGGCATGACGAGAGGGACTTTGAGTTTGCCACTAAATTTGGTTTAGACATTACAAGGGTTATTAAAAAGAATTCAGATGCTGACGTTGACGCAGATTCAAATGACTCTTTACCTTACATGGGTGCTGGTCAAATCGTAAACTCTGACTTTCTAAATGGCCTTAGTAAAGACGACGGCATTACAAAATGTATTGATTGGGTTGAAAGCCATGGCTGTGGTGAAAAACAAACCTTGTATAAACTTAGAGACTGGCTTTTTTCTCGTCAACGCTATTGGGGCGAACCTTTGCCTGTGATCAAAAGTAAAGATGGGGAACTTAAGGTTTTAGGGCTAAAAGAATTACCGCTCACATTACCTGAAGTCGCAAACTACGAACCATCTGACAAAGGTGAAGCGCCTTTGGCCAGAAATAAAGAGTGGACACAATATTCTGATAAATACATTCGCGAAACCGACACTATGCCAGGCACTGCAGGATCTTCATGGTATTTTTTAAGATACTGCGATCCAAAAAATGATAATGAACTTGCAAGCCTTGAAGCCCAAAAATATTGGATGCCTGTGGATTTGTACTTAGGTGGCCCAGAGCACACGGTCAGTCATTTACTTTACTCTAGATTTTGGCAAAACTTTTTATACGATCAGGGTTTGGCATCTTGCCCAGAGCCTTACTTAAAACTTGCCCATCAAGGGATGATCTTAGGACCAGACGGCGAAAAAATGTCTAAGTCTCGCGGGAACGTGATTAATCCAGATGATGTTCGTATTCAATTTGGTGCTGACGCCATTCGAGCCTACATTTGTTTTATGGGTCCTTATGACCGGGACAAACCTTGGAACACCGATGGTATTTCTGGGGTTAGAAAATTTTTAGATCGCATCTGGCGCCAATGTGTTGATGACAATGGACATGACCGAACGACCAACGAAAAAGTGGAAGATCAAAGTATCTTAAAAAGCCTTCATAAAACAATTAAGAAAGTTTCTGAAGACATCGAGTCTTTAAATTTCAATACGGCAGTCAGTGCCATGATGATTTATGTGAATGATCTTTATAAGGCCTACCCTGACCAAAATCATCCGGCGCCAAAGTCTACGCTACTGCCCCTTTTACAAATCTTGGCCCCGATTGCTCCGCACATCAGTGAAGAGCTTTGGCATAAGCTAGGCCAGACTGGATTTGCAAGCCTTGCACCTTGGCCAAAATTTGATCTAGATTTATGCAAAGACAATCAAATCATCATGGCTGTTCAGGTAAATGGAAAAACTCGTGGAACAATTGAAGTTTCTGCTTTAACTTCGGAAGAAGATGCAGTTAGAATGGCAAAGGAAATAAAAACTGTATCCGCGCAATTGGAAGGTCAAAAAATTATAAAAACAATTTACAAAGCCGGTAAGATTTTAAACATTATCGCGAAATAAATTATGGCAGGTTGGACTACTGAAGACAGCAAACGTTTATATGGTTTAGATAAATGGGGTCATACTTTTTTTGATGTGAACGAAAAGGGTAATGTCACAGTTAAAACACCTGAACAAAATTATCCAGTTGATTTAAAAGAGATCATTGATGACTTAAAAGAGCGTGGAATTCATACGCCTATCTTAATGCGCTTTCCAGATGTTTTAGCTTCACGTGTAAATCTGTTAAAAAAATGTTTCGATACTGCTATTGAAACCATGGACTACAAAGGTTCTTACAAAGGTGTTTTTCCGGTTAAAGTAAATCAGCAAAAACATTTAGTGGACGACATTGTAAAAGTGGGTCGCCAGTCGTCTTTAGGCTTAGAGTGCGGAAGTAAACCTGAATTATTAATTGCCTTAACAAAACTAAAAGATAAAGAAGCACTTTTAATATGTAATGGATTCAAAGATGTCGAGTATATCGAGACTGCTTTAATTTCTAGAAAATTGGGTAGAAACACAATCATCGTTGTTGATCGTGCGTCTGAATTAGATTTGATTTTGGAAGCTGCCAAACGTTTAGGGATCAGACCTAAAGTTGGTCTTCGCGCTAAACTTAGCACGCGAAGTTCTGGCCGCTGGGTTGAAAGCACAGGACATAAATCTAAATTTGGTTTAACACCTCATGAAATCGTTGAGTGTGTAGAAAAGCTTAAAGAAAAAGACATGTTGGACTGCATTGACTTGGTCCACTTTCATATTGGGTCACAGATTCCTTCTATTTTATCCATCAAATCTTCCCTTAAAGAAGGGGCTCGTTTTTACACCGAGCTTTACAAACTTGGTGCACAGCCAAGGTATATCGACGTCGGTGGTGGTTTAGGTGTGGATTATGATGGTTCGGGTTTTACAAACTCATCTACAAATTATTCTGAACAAGAGTATGCCAATGACGTGATTTATATTTTAAAATCCATCTGTAATGAAAAAGGTGTTCCACACCCAAGCATCATCACAGAGTCTGGACGCGCACTTGTCGCTCATAGTGCTATTTTAGTGTTTGATGTTTTGGGCTGTAATAGTTTTGAAAATGTTAAACCAACAACTTTTGAAACTGCCCCGACAGAGCACCAAATCCTACGGGACTTAACTGACATTTCGAATAACTTAAATATCAACACCTTAAATGAAAGTTATAACGATTTAAAACAGATCCAAGTGGATATATTGCAGTTATTTACTTACGGGGTTTTAGATCTTTCTCAGCGAGCCATGGCCGAAAAAATGATTTTTAACATTTTAGCTCGCATGAAAGTCTTCACTGAAGGAAAAGCTGATTTTTCTGACGTCGAATATGAAATTGATTCTTTTTTATGTGATTCTTACTTTTGTAACTTTTCGGTGTTTCAATCATTACCTGACTCGTGGGCGGTGGATCAGCTGTTCCCGGTTCTTCCGATTGTTCGCCTTGATGAAAAGCCAACTCGTCGTGGAACGATTGCGGATTTAACATGTGATTCTGACGGAAAGATTAATCGCTTTATTGATCCAGAAACCAATGAGGCTAAAAATTATCTTGAACTTCATGAACTTAAAAAAGATGAACCCTATTATATCGCGGTCTTCATGACTGGCGCTTACCAAGAGATCCTAGGTGACCTTCACAACCTTTTTGGAGACACCAGTGCGGTTCACATCCATTTGAAAAAAGAAGGCTACATGATTGACCATATCGTCTTAGGCGATAGCGTGAACGACGTTCTGACTTACGTTGAATATGAAACTTCAGAATTCATCACACAGCTAAAACAAGACTGTATGTTAGCGATCGAAGAAAAATCCATTTCACAAAACCAAGCCGATATTTTAATGGATCACTTCGAACGTACATTAAGTGGCTTAACCTACTTAGGTTCAAAAAGCTCCATCACCAAAGATTTTGAAAACTAAACCTTAATATTCCACTACCACGACAGCGCCAACCCCGCTGTCGCAAGACTAGCTAATCAAATGGGTAACCAAATAGGTAACAGTTCCCTTTTTAAATTAAAGAAGTCTTTTATTTCTAAAATGTGTAAAATTTTTTGATCTATGTTTCAATATTTTTTTAAGTTGGACATTTCTTTTAAAACCGAGTTCGGATCGGCATGAAGCTTGCCAAAATAAAATTTAAAAACTTTTCCAATCTATTTTGCAAGCGAATGACGACCGCTTGTCTGAGCGTTTTAAAAGAAATGTCCAACTTAAAAAAAATTGGAATATAGATCAAAAAAATTTACACATTTTAGAAACAAAAGATTTCTTTAAATTAAAACAAGGGAACTGTTTCCTATGGGTTACTTACGCGGATCGAACGCGTCTCGGATAGCTTCACCAATCATGTTTAATGAAAACACTGTGATAAAAATAGCTACCGATGGGTAAACAGCTAACCACCATGCTGTGGTAAAATTACTTTTGGCTTGTTGTAGAAGCTCGCCCCAGCTTGGTGTTGGTGGCTTTAATCCAAATCCAAGATAATCAAGGGACGTTAAGGCTGTAATCCCTGCGGCCACTGCAAAGGGTGAAAATGTAATGATGGGCGCTAAAGCGTTTGGTAAAATGTGTTTAAACATAATTGTATATTTCTTTACACCCAAAGAATGTGCAGCTTCGACGAATTCACGCTTTCTTAATTTTAAAAACTCGGCACGCATATAAGTTGCAATCATCATCCAACCGAAAAGCGCTTGAAACGAAACCAACAAAATAAAACTAGGATCTAAAATAGCAATCAACGTTATTAAAACAGTCAGAGCCGGCAAACTTTCCCAGACTTCAAAAAAGCGCATGCCGATAAGATCAACGATGCCCCCAGAAAATCCCATGATAGCGCCCACAAGGACACCCACAATATAAGATATAATCCAAACTAAAACAGCAAATCCAATGCTGTATCTAAAACCATAAAGCAATCGAGTTAAAACATCTCGACCACGATCATCAGTCCCAAAAAGATTATCAGCACTAGGGGAAGAAGGATATGAAGTTAACTCTTCATTAGATTCCAGAGGGTTCCATTCAACCAAGGGCCATATATCAAACTTATTTTTAGGATCGTCTTTAAGGCTGCGGTAATCCATATATAAAATATCACTGCGACCGAAAACGGTCGGATGATAATCTTGGTAAACAGGAAACATTAAGTTTCCATCATAAACCATAATAATCGGTTTACTGTTCGCCCAAAGCTCGGCAGTAATACTTAAGAAAACTAAAAATGAAAAGACAAAGATCGCGACAATAGCGGTTTTACGCTTTTTAAAACGTTTGTAACGCTTTAATGTGGCATCGTCTGTAATCCATTTTTCTAACACTGCAATTTCCTTTTATTAAATTTCACTTAAATTTACTGTTCTTAAATCAACACTTAAATGCTTCTTAGTTATCTACTTCCCAAAATCAATTCTTGGATCAACAAATGTGTACGCGATGTCTGTAAGTAATCTGCCGATCAAAAGTAAAACGGCTGGAATAAATATGAGAGCCATGAGCACATTATAATCCCCGTCCAAAACGGCTTTATAAGTTAATAACCCAATTCCATCGAGCTGAAAAATTTGTTCAATGATAATGGAGCCCTGAAACATCACAAGTAAAAATGAATTCAAACCTGTCACAATCGGAATTAAAGCGTTTTTAAGGGTGTGTTTGTAAAGAACTGTTCTTTCATCTAAACCTTTAGCACGCGCGGTTCTTACGTAATCAAGTTTAACTTGATCTAAAAAAGAGTTCTTCATTAATAATGTTAAGGCTGTGAAACTATGAAGCATGTAACAAATAAGTGGTAATACAAAATGGTGAATGCGATCGCCAATTTTTTCTATAAATGACATTTCAAAATATTCATCCGAGTAAAGCTCGCCCACTGGGAAAAAATCCAAAAAGCTTGATCCCGCTAAAAATACAATTAATAAAATGGCCATCATGACTGTAGGCACGGAATAGATAACGAATAGGAAAAAAGATGTGTATTGATCAAATGCAGTTCCATCTCTAACAGCTTTAGAAATTCCTAAGGGAATACAGATCAAGTAGATTAAGAATAATGAGGTTAACCCAAACTGCAGGGATACTGGAAATCGCTGCAGAATCACTTGAGTCACAGGCTCTTGATACGTGAAACTTTGGCCAAAATCTAAAGTCACAATATTTTTTAACCAAATGCCGTAACGAACTAATAAAGGTTTATCAAAACCATATTGCTTTTTTAGAGCTTCTATCACTTCTTCAGAGACTCCCATCTGCGTGCCGCCGCCAGAAGTGTCACCAACACCTGCGAATCTCATTTGCTGGATTGTGCGCTCAATAGGACCACCCGGTGCCATATTGATAATTACAAAACATACTAAACTTATTCCAATCAAAGTTGGGATCATTAGTAAAATTCGTTTTGCAATATATTTTAACATTTACACTTATCCATTATTAAATTTGTTTTATGACTCAAATAAATTAAATGCCCTCGAGTCCCAAAAACCTCAAAAGTTTAAAAAAAATTAATTTTCTTGTTTCTGAACAGTCCAATAAGGAGTTCCAACTGTGTATCTGTAAGTTGGTTTTTCCATTTCTACTTTTTTATCCACGACATACATCACTTTAGGAGAAAACATAAAAACGTAAGGCGCATCTTCTGAAATGGTTTTAAAAACCTTTTGTAGTATTGGAATGCGTTTTTCACGGTCTAATTCCGATCGTGAATCGTCGATTAGCTTATCAACAACTGGATTGCTATACCCAATAAAGTTTGACCCATTCGCATTTGCGCTTTCGCTGTGCCAGATCTGTTTAAAATCCGTATCGATATCGTCTTCCGTGCTAGTCCAAGCTAAGGTCACAGCATCAAATTTTCTTTCGTCTAAAGCTTTGATAAAGCTGTTCCAATCTACGTTTTTGATTTCTAGTTGAATGCCGGCTTTTTTTAAATCTTCTTTGTAAAGGGTAAAATATTTTTCCACATCACGATTAGGATTTAATAGGGTGAATTTAAAATCCATCTTAGAGTTGTTAACTTTTTTATCCAATAAACCATCTTTATCCGTATCTTTCCAACCAGCTTCGTTCATTAAAGCCTTAGCTTTTTCCACATCAAATGCGATTGCAGGAACCGATTTGTCGGCATACATACTTTGCGAATACAGAGGACCTGTGGCTAAATAACTTTTTCCGTATTGAAATTTGTCTCGGATCAGTTCGCGGTTCATAAGATGAGCCAAAGCAACCCTTACTTTTTTATCAGAAAAAATTGGATTTTTTAAATTCCAAGCAATGAACGAATATCCTTTATGAGCATCGTTTTCCACTTCGTGTTTCATTAAATGCGACCATTCGCTTTTCTCAGTGTCGATCTTTTTCACAAATTCTTCACCCGATATTGCAGAATAGGTAAGTTTTTGTTTTTTAAGGAGCTCTAAACGAATTGCGTCTTCCTTTACAAAACGAATAAATATTTTATCAAAACGATGGATATTTTTTAAATTATCTTGGTCGGCTTTAAATCCCCACCAGTCGTTGTTTTTAGTCAAAATCAAATTCTTGCTTTTGTTGTAAGTCAAAATTTTATAAGGTCCTGAGCCAATCAAAACTTTTGAAAGCTTATTGTCTTTGTCTTGTTTAGAATAAGTCGCTTCCGGAACGATTTGAACACCCATAGCCAAAGTTTCTAAGTTTCCAAAATACTTATTTTTAACTGTAAATTCGATGGTGTAATCGTCAATAATTTTAGGGGAATTGATGTTCTGGAAATATGCTAATTTATGAGCCGCTTCATACTTAGGGTCCAAAACTGCATCAAAACTGAATTTTACATCTTTAGCCGTCAGCGAAGTTCCATCTGTGAATTTAATCCCTTGTCTTATTTTGAAAGTATAAACCTTTCCATCGGGTGATACTGTCCATGATTCTGCAAGACCGGGTCTGTATTCATTCGTCTCTGGATGTTTAGTAAGTAAATTATCGATTACAAATTGCTGAACGCGGGTGGCGTAGGCATCAGAGCTGTTAATTGGGTTTAATGTTGTTGGTTCAGACATGTACGAAATGTAAAGCGTATTGTCGGCCCCGCCTGAAGATTTAGATGAACATGAAACCAATCCGCCCAAACTTAAAACTAATACTAATCCCAGAAAAACATTATTCACCACTAGACACTCCTGAGTTTGAATTATGAAACTTGATACTCAGAGTTAATCTGTAATACCAGACTCATAAATTTTTATGGTTAGAAAACTTTAACTCTTGATATTTAACGTATTCGAGCCAAGAATCAACCATAGGTAGTTGAATTCGTTTTCATTTTTAAGGATTGGAAATTTTAATTAACCTAAAAATCTTTCGCCGAAGGCTCTGACTTGAAATGGATTAAAGATTTTTATCTATTTTGCACTAAAGTAGCGCAGAATAAGTGGGCATTGCCTTTTTTAGGTATCTTTTCATTTTTTGAATCTATAATCATTCCCATTCCTGTTGATCCATTGATGATGGCTATTTGCGCGTCGCGTCCTAAGTCTTCGATAACTGCTTTTTTATGGACTGTTATCGGAAGTCTACTCGGTGCGACGGTTGGTTATTTCTTAGGACTTTATTTTTCCAGTTTTGTACAAGACATTTTGCTCACATATCTTATTTCAACAGAGCAATGGGATTCTTTAATTCAGGCCTATGCAAAGGGCGCTTTCTTTTTTGTGTTTATTGGCGGATTTACTCCCCTGCCTTTTAAAGTTTTTGCCGTCACTGCTGGAATTTTTAACGGCGCCTTTTTGCCCTTCATTTTAGGCGCCGCCGTGGGACGAAGTTTACGATTTGGAATTATTGCGGTTTTATTTTATTTTTATGGCCACGAGATCAAAGCTTGGATCGAAAAAAATTTCGAACGAGTTGTTTGGGGAATCACCCTAATTTTGGCGTTGGTGTTTGTAGCTTATCTCTTTTATAAATCTTAAATTGAATTTTCTAACTTTAATTTTTGTCATTGACCCGCTTAAATGATTTGGTGGCAACTACGAGCTGTAATCGACTATTTTTTCTTATTTTTACTGACAATACATGACTTAAAATATATTTCCTAAGGTTATGGATTTAAAAGAAGATACACTTAAAAGCGACGAACCCCTATTTGGAAATCCCCTTAGCTACAATGACAGCAGGCTAGTTATTATTCCTGCGCCGTGGGAACCCACAACGTCTTATAAAGGCGGAACGTCACATGCACCGGCTCTGATCAGACAAGCCAGTCATCAGATGGATTATTTTCATGAAGTTTATAAGAGCGCTTATGAAAAAGGGATTTTCTATAAAGATCTCCATCCAGAAATCGAAGGTCTGCACACGAAAGCTTTAGCAATTTGCGAAGATATACAAAATCAACTGACCCAAGAAGATGGGGTTAACGATAACTTTAATGAACAGCTTAAAAAAGCAAATGCACTTAGCGATCAATTTAATTCCATAATTTATAGCGAATCTAAATCTGTTTTGGATTTAAATAAAATTCCCGCTCTGTTTGGCGGAGATCATTCGTGTCCTTATGGATTAATGAAAGCCCTAAGTGAAAAGCACAAAGAGTGGAGCATCTTACACATTGATGCGCACTTTGACTTAAGAATAGCCTACCAAGGTTTTACGCACTCACACGCATCGATCCTCTACAATGCTACTAAACTTTCGAATCCCCCTCAAAAAATTTCTCATGTAGGAATCAGAGATTTTTCAGAATCTGAATACAATTATGCCAATCAAAATAAACATGACAGCTTCACAGACAAAGTTTTAAAGCGAAAAGAATTTAGCGGCGAATCTTGGGATCAAACATGTAAGGACATCTTAAAAAACTTAACGAAGAACGTTTACATAAGTTTTGATGTTGATGGTATGGACCCACAGTATTGTCCCCAGACAGGAACACCAGTACCGGGTGGTTTAAATTATAATCAAGCTGTTCAAATGATCGAAAAAGTCTCGCAGAATTTTAACATCATTGGATTTGATCTTGTCGAAGTGGCTTCAGCCCCAGGTGATTACGAAAGTTGGGACATTAACGTTGGAACCAGACTTTTATTTGAACTTTGTCTTGCGACTCTTTCGACCACTAAAAATAAAACTCTAAAAATAAAAAAGCCCACCTTTGAGTGAGCTTTTTTTAAACAATTTTATTTTAAAAACTATCTTGCGTATCTACGACCCATACTTTCTCTAAGTTCAGCACCTTCGATACTTAATCGTGTCCAAGGTATTGCCTTTAATCTTTCTGGCTCAATATTTTCATCTGTTTCTTCACAAATACCAAACGTTCCATTTTGAATGCGAGCTAGAGCAGATTCGATTTCAATGAGCTGTCTACGGATTCTATCTGCCATATGTAACATTTCTCTTTCAGCTAAGGCTCTTACGGTCTGATCCCCTTCATCCCCGCCTTTTTCTTCTGAATAAAGACTTTTTCTAGTGTCATTCGCTCTGTTCAAAAGCTCTTCCTTGGCTTCTAATAACTTAACTTTACACTCTTCGATCAAATGGATTGGTAATGTCATTTTTTATTCCCCCTTCCTAAAAGCTGGCCCCCCTCATGGTGCCGTTTTGGAACTGAGGTCAAATTTATAGGACATAGCTAAGGTTTTGCAAGTCAAGAAACCCTTAAACCATGTAAAAAATATATATGTCAAGAATAAGTAACTTCTATGGATTTAAGACATTGAAATCACTAAGCTTTTTAAATGAGCACGAAAAGTTTATTTAGCGCGATTAACTGCTAAATCTTAAAAATAGACCTAGGTCTAGTCTGTTTATTTAAACATTAAAAGTATTGAAATTCTTGAGTTATTTCAAAAAAACAATCAACGCAAAGCAATAAGTCCCGCGTAAATTTAAGAATCTAGGGTATAAAAAGGCCACTTAAATGACATATCTGATCGCGCCTGAATCCATTGTTGGTTCATTTTTATTCTTAATACTAGGCTTTGCCTTCCTTATTAAAGGAGGCGACTACCTTATAGATAGTTCCGTAAAAGTGGCCTTACGCTTTAAAATCCCGTTAGCCTTCATCGGATTAACAATTGTGGCTTGCGGCACATCACTTCCAGAACTTTTCACAACCACTTACGCAGGCTTCGAAGGCAAATACGATCTTGCGATGACTAATGTGTTAGGTTCAAACATTTTCAACGTTTGCATCATTTTAGGCCTTACTGGAATTCTATTTCCATTCTCTATAAACAAAAAAAGTTTTATTTGGGATTTGTGTTGGTTAATTTTTATCACAACTATGTTAATTCTATTTTCTTGGGACTTAAAAATAGAATTATACGAATCCGTGGTGCTGCTTTTAATCTATTCAAATTTCATAGCCAACAGTTGGTATCATTTAAAAAGAACGCCCGAAGAGATCGAGCAAAGCAAAGATCAAAAACCAACAAGTGTTACAAAAGATTTCGCATTCCTCATCTTGGGATTAATCGGACTCCTTATCGGCACAAGATTAGCAATTAAAGGCGGCGTTCAAATAGGAGCACTACTAGGCTTCCCAGACAGATACATAGGTTTAATGATCATGGCCATAGGCACAAGCTTACCCGAAATGGTCACATCACTTACAGCGGCATACAAAGGACAGCCCGACATCGCAATATCCAACGTCCTTGGCTCAAACATCGCAAACTTAACCATCGCCTTAGGATTATCAAGCGCAATCAACTCGTTTCAAATTTCTGAAATGGTTTTAAACCCCGACATCTTCGTTTCACTATTCCTTACCGCCTTACTCGGTCTTCTCATCTGGTCCAAAAAATTCCAACTCACCAAAGTATCTGGCGCCACTTTAATCTTAAGTTATTTTTCCTATTTTTATTTCTTTGTTCTGTAATTCTTCTTTTGAGATCATTTAAATATTAATACTTATATTGTCTTCTGATAGGCGATCGATGGCGCGCAGCCTTGCAAATAAGATAAATTAAAAAATCTAAACCATAAACTCGAACCAGCCCAATCAAAGCAAAAAAATGCAAGGCAAGTGACAGTCGCTTCTCGCCTATCAGAAGACAATATAAGTATTAATATTTAAATGAACTCAAAAGAAGAATTACAGAGCAAAGAAATAAAAATAAGAAAAATAACTTAAGATTAAAGTGGCGTCAGACTTAATGGCCATCTAGCTGTTGCGGATTTTCTGGATTGGTTGACGGATTAACGTCGCGGATTTCTGGTTTTGATTTTGAAGCGAAAGGGTCAAACGCGGTTCCAAATGGTGAAGCATTAGAAGATGAGTAAGAAACGTTTGAATAAACTTTAAGGCGACCTTGTCTGACTTTACGTTCGATCCATTTGGCCAACAGCACTGACATGAATTTTCTAGTAAACGGGATTAAACATAATACACCAATGAAATCTGTTATAAAACCTGGCGAGATTAATAAAACACCTGCAAGTAAAACAAGAAGGCCTTCTAATCCTTCTTTTTGTGGCAAATGTCCTTGAATCATTTTTTGTTGGAATTGAGATAAGACAACTAAGCCTTGAGATTTCACTAAACGTGCACCTATCCATGCCGTAAAGATGACCGTTCCTAAGACAGGAAAAAATCCTAAACTAGAGCTCGCTTTAAATAGCAAATAAATTTCAATGATTGGAAAAACTAGATAAACTAAGAATAACATTTAAAACCCCAGTACCATTTCTAAAGGACAATGATCTGAACCCGTTTGCATATCTAAGTGTTTAATTGATTTAACATGAGGTAACAAGCCCGGCGTGACACACATGTAATCTATTCGCCACCCGCGGTTGTGTTCTTTGGCACGTTCGCGGTAGGACCACCAAGTGTATTTGTCTTTCATGTTTGGATAGAAATATCTGAAAGTATCAATAAATCCGGTCTCTAAAAAACCGTCGAACCATTCCCGTTCTTCCGGTAAAAAACCACTCGCTGTTGATAATCGTTTCGGATCATAAACATCATGTTCTTTGTGAGCTACGTTATAATCCCCCAGAACAATGATCTCATGACCCTCGTTAATTTTTTGCGCCAAGTGATCTGTAAAATCCTCTAAAAACCTTTGTTTAAAATCATGACGTTCTTCGCCCATGCCACCATTAGGAAAATAAACATTGTACAATAAAAATTCTGGAAACTGAGTCACCACAAAACGACCTTCGCTATCATAATCATTTATCCCAATGCCGTGGTGAACTTCGAGGGGCTTCAAAGAAGTAAAAGTGGCCGTACCTGAATAGCCCGCTTTTTCAGCTTCAGACCAGTATGAATTTTTAAAAATACTTTCGTACTTTTCATCTTCAACTTGAACGACTTTACATTTAGTTTCTTGCACGCAAAAGATATCGGGACTTTGACGTTCTAAAAAGTTTTGCAATCCCTTCTTATGAATTGCTCGTATTCCATTTACATTCCAAGAAATGATCTTCAGTGACTTCGCCATACTTCGCGACTATAGTAGTGTTTTAAATGTTGTGGATATGAACTGCGTCATTGATGCTTAATTTAGATGATGGAAATTTATTCAAGTATAAAGGTTAACAGAACTTTAAACATTCCAAATGAGTAAGGAAATTTTTATGTGTTTAATTGGTACTCCGGCACCACCCTTTGTTGCTCCAAGTGTTAACGAAAAAAATATCATCGAAGATTTTTCTTCGGAAGATCACAAAGGAAAATGGCTTGTTCTGTTTTTTTATCCCTTAGACTTCACGATTGTTTGCCCAACAGAGGTCACTCAATTTAGAGATTCACTTTCTGACTTCAAATCTAGAAATGCAGTTGTTGCCGGAATAAGTGTAGATTCAGTTTACGCGCATAAAAAGTGGATTGACGATGAATTAGGTCATTTAGGATTTCCATTGATTTCAGATTTAAAAAAAGAAATTGCGCGAGATTATGATTGCTATTTAGATGCCATAGGAATTGCAACAAGGGCCACGTACATCATCGATCCTAAAGGGTTGATTCAATATGCATCCATGAACAATACAAATGTTGGTCGAGATGTGAAGGAAATTTTACGAGTTTTAGACGCCTTACAAACTGGCGAAATGTGCGCTGCTGGTTGGAAAAAGGGCGACCAGACTATTAAAGTGTAATTCAATGAAGTGTATAGAAAAAAAGCCTATTGAACTTAGTGATTTAAAGAAGGCTTTTAAAGAAATCTATCCTTCGGCTTTTTCGTCTTACACTCATCAGTTCGATTTAAGTAACTCGATAAATGTTTTTAGTCCTTTTCAGATACAATTACCAAGTGCCGTATTAAAAAAAATTCAAAGCTTTAATGTTTTATTCAATAAAAACTATAAACATCAATTTAAAAAAGCACAGGATCAAAAAATTCAGGTCCGAGGGGGACTGCACATAGATTCAGGCTTTCGGCACAAACCCTTAGTGCTTTCTTGTTTAGACTTTCATGTTGATCTTGCAACTAAAGAACTAAAATTGATTGAAGCCAATACCAACTCATCAGGATATTTAATTGGTAGTTTAGTTTATAAACTTCATGATTTAGATTTTACAGTCTGGAGTGATGAATTAATACATATGTTCCAAACAAGTCATATATTAGGTGCGGATAAACTTTTCATCACCGACGAAAAGCCGGAAGCCCAAAAAATGTTTATTGAATTTTTAATCTATAAGGATTTTTTCAAACAAAAAAACTATGATTTTGAAATTATTGATACTCAAAAACTAAATGACAAAGTAATAACTATTTTAAGAGATAAAACTATTGGCATTTATAACCGCAACACGGATTTTTATCTTAGAAACTATCCCAATTTAAATCAGCTTTATTTAGACCAAAAGATAGAAATCAGTCCTCATCCGGTGGGCTATGACTTATGGGCTCATAAGGATAACCTATCAGACATTTTTAAAAACTTAGACCCTGCAATGACCGCCCAAGATGTAGAATTGTTCGAATCAATGATCTTAAAGAGTGGAAAAATTAAAGACCTGTTTTTAGATATTGAAGATGCTTGGTTGAAGCGAAAAAAATATTTTTATAAACCTTCCGAGTCTTACGGTGGTAAGGCCAGTTATAAAGGTTCTAGCATTTCTAGAAAATATTTTGAAAACTTATGGACTGAAAATTTTTTGGCTCAAGAATATTTTTCCCCTAGTAAATTTATTGATAAAGAGCAAAAAGAATGGAAGTTCGATGTCAGGGTCTACACTTTTGAAGAAAAAACTTTATTTGCCATGGCCCGTGTTTATCAAGGCCAAATCACTAATTTTGGAACTCTTGGCGGAGGATTTGCCCCCGTCAACTTTTATTGATATGAAATTTATTAAGGTGCTGAATCCGACAAAATTAAACATTTGGAGTAATTATGAAAGATATTAAAGTTTCAGACAAAGTGACTTTTTCTAACGACAAACCCTTTGTTTTGATTGGCGGATTAAATGTCTTAGAATCTAAAGATTTAGCCTTAAAAACAGCTGAAATTTTTGTCAAGGAAACTGAAAAGCGAAACATCCCTTATGTTTTTAAAGCGTCCTTTGATAAAGCGAACAGGTCATCAATTCACTCTTATCGCGGTCCAGGGTTAGAAGAAGGACTGCGTATTTTTGAAATTTTAAAGAAAGAATTTAACATCTCTGTGATCACGGATGTTCACGAAATTGATCAAGTGAAATCTTGTGCTGAAGTGATTGATATCTTGCAATTACCGGCCTTCATCTCCCGTCAAACAGATTTAGTCATTGCGATGGCTGAAACGATGAAGCCTATCCACGTTAAAAAAGCTCAATTCTTAGCCCCACATCAAATGAAGCACATCATTTCCAAATGCGGCGAAGTGGGTAATGAAAAAATCCTTATTTGTGAGCGGGGCACAAGCTTTGGTTACGGCGGTTTAGTTGTCGACATGCTTGGCCTGTGTGAAATGAAAAAATTCAATGTGCCACTAACATTTGATGTGACACACTCTTTACAACTTCCCGGGGCACTTTCAAAATCTACTGGGGGACGTCGGGAACATGTGTTCGAACTAGCTCGATCTGGAATGTCGATAGGTCTATCAGCCTTATTTGTTGAAGCTCACCCCGATCCAGACAATGCTTTATGTGATGGGCCATCTGCGCTACCGCTAAAACACTTAGGTGCTTTCTTAGATCAAATTCAAGCGATGGACGAGCTTGTGAAAGGATTTAAAAAAGTAGAGGTGGGATAAATCAAACATACTCATTTATCTTTTAAAAACCTTTCTCAATCTTTTCAAAAAAATGTAATTTTTGAAAACTTAGATTTAGATATTTACAAGGGTGAAACGGTTTTTCTTGTTGGTGAAAGTGGCTGCGGTAAAACCACTTTGCTTAAAACATTATGCCAACTGATAAAACAAAAATCAGGGGATATATTTTTATCTGGCAAAAATATCAATGAACTTAATCCTATTGAATACAAAAAAAAGTTTGGTTACGTGATTCAAAAAGCAGGGCTTCTTCCTCACCTAACGGTGCTAGAAAACGTAGAACTTCCTTCAAGAATACACGGAAACACAGATGACTTAAAATCCAAAGTTGTTTCTTTATTTGATTCTTTAAATCTTGATTTTGAGGAGTTAAAGAATAGATTCCCCAACCAAATTAGCGGTGGTCAAAAACAACGAGTCAGTATTGCTCGAGCACTTATCAATGACCCAGAACTTCTTTTTATGGATGAACCCTTTGGAGCTTTAGATCCGCTAACAAAAAAAAGTATTTACAAAGATTTTTTAAACATTAAGTCGTTATCAGATAAAACTGTCATCATCGTTTCTCATGATATGATCGAGGCTTCGATTCTATCAGACCGCATTGTCGTCTTAAAAGATGGGAGCTTTGAACAAATTGGCGCCTACGATGATCTTAAATTAAATCCTAAAACAGAATACATAAAGACTTATCTTCAAGATTGGGACATTCGATGATTTGTTTATCCTTACTCAAGCTTGGTCTTCAGTCCGCAAAAAGTTTTTTTCTAAAACTCTTTGTTGCAACTTTGATCCTAAATTCTATTATAGTGTTTTCACTGAAAGCCTCGGAAGAAAATGAGAAGTTTATCACAGTCGGTGGAAAAATTTTTACCGAACAAAATATTCTAGTCGATATCATAAGACATTACTTAGAAGCCAAAAAATACGAAGTTAAGGTCAAGAAAAATCTGGGTGGAACTTTCGTAGCTTATGAGGCCCTAAAGCAAGGAAGTCTTGATCTTTATGTGGAATATACTGGAACCGCTTACAATAGCATTTTTAAACAAACAAAAAACTTAAGTTCGGATGAAACTTTACTTTGGCTTAAGAAAGCCTTTGAAAAAGAAGATCTAGTAATTTTAGAAGACCTTGGTTTTTCAAACTCATATTCTTTAATTGTCGACAAATCCTTTAATGCAGAAAAAATATCTGAATTAAGATCCTTCAAAAATTTAAAAATTGGGTTTGAGCACGAAGTCCTATCTAGACCCGACGGTTATCAAAATTTGATTTTAGCCTATGATTTAAAGTTTAAATCGGTAAAGACGCTAAATGTGGGCTTACTCTACGAAGCTTTAAAAAATAAACAATTAGATATTGGATTTGGATATTCCACCGATGGGCGAAACGTAGCTTATAATTTAAAGATCCTAAATGATGATTTAAGTTTTTTTCCTAAATACTTAGCTTCGATAATTGTTAGAAAATCGACATTAAGTGATTATCCTAATTTATTTACTGATCTTAATTCACTTTCTAAAGCCATTTCCGACGAAGACATGACTTTGATGAACTACAAGGTAGATGTTCAGAAAAAATCTTCGTCAGTTGTAGCCAAAGAGTTTTTATTACAAAAAAACTTAATCTCAAAGTCGCAAACAAAAGAGTCTAAAGATTTTTTAGGTCTAAAAGAGGAAGAGCTTAAAAATTTAAAGAATAAATTTATTGAACATATTAAGATCAGTGGGATCGGTTTTATGATCACCTTAATCCTAGGATTTATTTTAGGAATTTTAGCCTTTGAATTTAAATTCTTTAGACCTGTGATTTTTGCTTTCATAAATGTATTTCAGACTGTTCCTAGCTTAGCTCTTTTAGGATTTCTGATCCCATTCATAGGAATTGGATTTCTACCTAGTCTTGTGGCCTTGGTCATTTATTCTTTGCTACCTTTAGTACACAATGTCTTTATTGGGCTTGAACAGATCGACCAAGATATTATCGAGTCTTGCGAAGCCATTGGAATGTCTAAAACTCAAATTCTTTTTAAAGTCAGATTTCCGATAGCCCTTCCTACGATCACAGCGGGGCTTCGAACGTGCACAGTGCTTTTGATCAGCACAACCACAGTGGCCGCGTTTATTGGGGCTGGTGGCTTAGGGGAATTGATATTTCAAGGGATCAGTTCTTTAAATCACCGCCTTATTTTACTCGGAGCCATACCTGCGGCCTTACTCGCGTTTTTTGCGGACTACTTTGTACATAAAATAAGCCAATTTATGACCTCAGAGGGATTAAAAAATAAATAAAATTTTGTCGTTCGTGACATAACCTTCAAAGCGCTGACTTGTATTATCAATAAGGTTAATAAATAGGATACACTTTCGAGGATATTTAATTGAACAAAGCAATTTCAAAAATACCTAAGCACTTAAAAAAGTATATCGTCGAACAAGATTACGATCGATACACGCCAGAAGATCAAGAGGTCTGGCGTTTTGTGATGCGACAGTTGAAATCTTTTTTAAGCACTCATGCCCATAAAGCTTACCTTAAAGGTTTAGAAGCTACGGGAATTACAATTAATGAAATCCCTAAAATTTCTGTGATGGACGAAAAATTATCTCATTACGGTTGGAGAGCTAAGCCTGTCAGTGGCTTTATTCCACCTGCTGCATTCATGGAATTTCAAGCTTTAGGAATTTTACCCATCGCCTGCGACATGCGTACTGTGGATCATATTTTATATACCCCTGCGCCTGATATAGTTCATGAAGCGGCAGGGCACGCGCCGATTTTGATCGATCCTGAATTTTCGAACTACTTAAAGAACTATGCAGAGATAGCCGCCAAATCTATTATCAGTCACGAAGATTTAAATTTGTATGAAGCCATAAGAAATTTAAGTGATATCAAAGAAGCCTCGGGCAGCAATGAGGACGAAATTCAAAAGGCCGAGCAGGACTTAAAAAAAGCAATTGAAAATACAACTTACATTTCTGAGGCCCAACTTTTAGGGCGAATGAATTGGTGGACCGCCGAGTACGGTTTGATTGGTGATTTAAAAAATCCTAAAATTTTTGGCGCGGGATTGTTGTCTTCTATCGGCGAATCCCGACTTGCGATTAAAAAACCAAAACTTATTCCATTAACTAAAGACTGCTTAAATTTCAGTTACGACATCACAGAGCAACAACCTCAGCTTTTTGTGGCTGAAGATTTTAACTCACTTAATTTTGTTTTGACTGAAATGAGCCAAGACATGGCGTTCAAAGTTGGTGACAAGCCCGGCTTAGCCAAAGCTAAACAAGCAGAAACTGTTTGTACAGTGGTTATCAATGATCAGAATGCCTACTCTGGAATTTTAGTTGATTACACGGATAAACATTTAGAATTTAAAGGCCCGATTCAAACAAAAGTTTTAGATGAAATAAAACTTCTTGAAGATTCGGGGTTGATGGTGAATTTAGAGCCAGGTGCAAAGATCACATCTGTTTATGGTGGCCCTTTAGATTCAGCCACTTTCCCAGACTCTGTGGATTTCGTAGCTGCTAGAGTGCCGCAGAAAAACAGAACCCAATATGATCTAGATAAATTCAAACTTTATGAAAACATTAGAAACTTACGGAAGAATTTTGTAAGTAAAGATTTTCTTCCTATTAAAACTGAATACTTACAAAAATTTAAGAAAGAGTGGTTGATGGGTTTAAGTCTTATAGAAATGTGTGCCAAACACGAAGACCTAAAACCCCAACTGATTGAATTGATGAACCATTACAGTTTAAATTCCGCTCAGTCTACGAACGAAAAACTATGTGTTGATCTTGGACTATCACTTTTAAAGTCCGAAGGCTTACTGTTATGAACGCTGATGGACCAAGTGTACACACCATTTTAGTTGGAACTAAATTTAGTTCCAATATCGGTGCTGCGGCAAGGGCCACATCGAACATATCAAAGTATGGAAAGCTGATTTTAATTTCCCAACAAACGCCCATCAATAGCCAAGCTTATAAAATGGCAGCTGGAGCACAGAAAGCTTTAGAAGATCATGAATCTTATAAAAATTGGGAAGCTTTTCATGCTGTTCATTCGACGGGAATTAAAATTGCTTTAAGTGCCAGGAAAGGTAAACAAAGAAAAAGTTTCAGTTTACCCGAAGCTTACAGACAAATCGGTTCTGAAGCTGAAAATTTAAATTTACCGATTTACTTAGTTTTTGGCTGTGAAGACAGCGGACTAAATTCTGATGATTTAGATCAATGCCACATGACAAGTTTTTTACCAGCGCGTGGACCATTCACATCCCTAAATTTAGCCCAAGCTGTTTTACTGGCCCAATACGTTATGGCCGAAGAGATCGAAAAAAAATTCTTCGGTCAAAGCTCTTATCAAACAGGATCTGTGGATGCGCGACTAGAAATGTCGTCTAATTTATTCCCAGATGAATTATTTTTACAATGGCTTAAAACTACTGGATTTCAAATCGATTTAAAAAAAGAGAATATTTATCATACACTTCGCAGAATGATTTTACGAAGTGCGCCAACGTCAAAAGAAATTGATAACCTTAATAAAGCTTTGCAGCAAAGTTTACGGTTAACAGACAGTGCACAAAAACAAAAACCTGATTTGACAGTTGACCAGGATTCATAGGGAATATTACTCGTGGCTACTAAAACTCTAATTACTTCAGTCTTAAAAAATCTATTGGGCCTAACTTTTTTAGAAAAGTTATATCAAGACCATATAGAAGAAATTAAACAATTTGGTTTTTGGACAACAGCCGTTAAATATCTAAATTTACCGATCGATATACATCCTGATGAATTAAATTATATCCCACCATCGGGACCAACTGTTGTCGTGTCCAACCATCCTTTTGGCGGTGTGGATGGGATTATTCTTTCTTACCTTGTGGAACAAAAGCGCCAAGATTTTAAAATATTTGTAACTAATATGCTTCCAGAAAAACTTCCAGAAGTGAGAAAGCATTTTTTGGATGTCGAACTCTACTCCAAAGACAATCAAGAAAAATCTAAAAACAAAGATGCTATTCAGCGTGCGATAGATTACGTCAAAGGCGGGGGCTGCCTTATCATATTTCCTGCAGGAACACCTTCACAATCTAAAACCCCTTTTGGCAAAGCAGTCGATTTAGATTGGCGAAGTGGAGCTGCACGAATTATCCAGGCCAGCGAAGCGACAGTTGTTCCTGTTTTTTTTGATGGACAAAATAGTCATTTCTTTCAAATTACAGGTCTAGTTTTTCCTAAAATAAAAATTGTTAGGACCTTACTTTTGGGCCGCGAAGTGATCAACCGCATGAACAAATCCATTAAAGTAAAAATTGGATCACACATCACTTTTGATAAATTAAAAGATTTAACTATAGAACAAACAACAGCTTTTTTACGATCACGTGTTTATCTTTTAAAAAAGCCCGAACTACGTGCTCCACAAAAACTTGCAGAGATTAAAAAGAATTTAATTCCTTTAAAGTTTAGAAAATCAATTAAGGTGCATCCCATTATTGATCCCATTCCAACATCGAAACTGATCGAGTTTCTTCAGAACTATCGCTTAGCACATCCAGACTCTATTTTGTTAGATTCAAACAGGTATTCTGTAATGTTGGTTGATGGCAGCCAGGCCAATGATGATTTTTTGCTGGAACTAGGTCGCCTTAGAGAAATCACTTTTCGCGCTGCAGGTGAAGGCACTGGCAAGAGATGTGATTTGGACGAACACGATTCAACTTATCACCATCTAATTGTTTGGAACGAAAAGAAACAATGGATATCTGGGTCATATCGTTTAGGCTTATCGCCTTTTATTTTAAATCAGAAAGGTATTCGTGGTTTTTACACTCAGCCCTTTTTCAACATTAAAAAAGAATTTTTCACCCGACTTGGTGACAGTATTGAACTTGGAAGGTCTTTCGTTCGAGCTGAAGAACAAAGTCAGTGGATCTTATTTTATCTATGGAAGGGATTAGCACGATTTATTTATCAAAATAGAAATTATATGTACATGTTTGGATCTGTCAGTATAAGTAAAGATTACAGCGATAGATCAAGACAGTTGATCTCGAAATACTTTATGAAACATCATGGCGATATTATGAATTTAGATGATTTTTATTCTGCCGAAATACCTTACGATTACAAATCCGACTTAAACGAAAGTGATGTTAATAATATTTTAAATACAATCAAGGACCGCGCGGATTTATCAAAAGTAGTTGCTGATTTAGAGCCAGACTTAAAAGAGATTCCAGTTTTAGTTTATCGTTACGCAGAGCTTGGTGCCAGATACTTAACCTTCACCGTCGATCCTGATTTTGGATATACTTTAGATGGTTTTATTGTGCTTCCAATAAAAAAAATTCCTAAAGAGCAGCTAAAAAAATATCTTTCGGAAGATGAAGTAAATCAATTCTTAGGACTTCCTCAAATTCCAGAACCAAATCTAAAAACTGTGAGTTTGAATGAATCTCATTAAACGATCCTCAGTTTTAAGGTCAATTTTTGGGTTAGTCCTTGGCTTTATATATTTAGGTTCAACTTCGAATGCGCATGCGTCGATCTGCCAGACGTTCTTACTTGGTGACGAGCACGGACTTACACGAGCGTGGCAAGAGTTTTTGCTTACGGACTCAGAAGGTGAGCTATCGTTAAATCGAAAAGTTTTTATTGAAAATTATTTCGTGGATATTCTAGTCACAAATTTTATCAAAAATCACCGCCCAGATCTATTAGACCAACGAGATAAAGCGATGGATTTGATCGACAGCGATATAGAAAGCTTAAAAGAATATATTCGATTCAAGCAAATGTTGATTTACGGTAAATTTGAAGAGCTAAAAAAGCTTATTGATCATAACCCCGAGGGATACCGATCAGAATTATCTATGTTAAAGGCCAATATCGAGTCTTTAACCGATCTCATTTCTAAAAACTTAGTTTACTAACTTTTAATAACTTAAAAATTTTTAACAACAGTGGATTTCTTCAATTGAAATTGCAAACTAGATTTCATCCAATCTACCTTTAATGATGAAATTATCCCTGTCCAATCGACCCAATTACCACCTTTTATCGATAGGTCCAACTCAGCTGCCGCTTTTTTCGGGTCCTTGTAAAGCTCTTTTAATCTCACTTCTAAAATTAGCTTTCCTTTATCAAATACAGTTGCGACAACGGCATCAGGATTTAATTGCAGTGAACGTGTGCCAAAATAAAAATCTCCATAAATCAGAATTTTTTCATCGTTTGGAGAAAGCTCAAACAAGTTACGCCCCATAAATTGCGGTATGGTCCATAATTTTTTTTTATTCTTTGAGTGCAAGGTTACGCTAGGGCTTTCATCATCAAAGTTAGAAATTAAGGTATTTCCAGTTTTTGCATTAAAGAATTTAACATTATCATTGGAATCAAATTCCGCGGGTTCCATTGTGTTTCCATTTTGTAGAGTTATAAAAAGTGTCATCAATATAAAAAATATTTTATTTAAAATCATATTTTAAGTTTGAACTAATGATATGGATTCTTCAATTTGAAAGCTAAGCGGCATTTGAAAATTATTTATTTACAAAAGAGATGTGCGTTACATGAGCATAATCACTTGAATGATTTAGTAACAGAAATCATAATATTGTCGTCGAATAATCTTAATCGGATCCTGAATAAATTCAAAAATAAAAACTTTATCCAAAACAAATAATTTACTCGAACTGCATTCTTTTTAAAATTTAAATTTAAATTATAAAAAACAGTAATTTCGTTAAAAAAATCTTGAGTTAAAAAAGATTCTAAAGTTTTAGCTCCACCTTCGACAAATACAGAATTGATTTTATATACTTTTTTTATCTGGATCAGGGCTTGTCTAATATTCAAATTTAATTTTTCATCGTCAGCCAATTTAAGGTTTTCAGTTTTTATAAAATCAACTTTTATGAACTTAAATCCTAATTGGTCGTAACTATCAGTGTTTGAATCGATGTGTGTGATAAATATTAAATTTTCTTTAGCGTGCAGGGTGAACATCTCTAAATGCTCAAAGCGGCTTAAAACTTTAAGCTCAGGATCAAGAATTGCCACTACATTATTTTTATTTTTTGAATTTCCAAATCGGTTATTTAATTTGGGATTATCTGATAACACAGTGTTTGAACCGACAAGAAGTACGTCGTGGAGGGCACGCATTTGATGGACTTCTTTCTGCACCACTTCATTGGTGATGATCAATCTTTCGTTTTCTAATCCAATTGTCCCATCTAAAGTTTGCGCCCATTTCAATGTCACATATGGCACTTCAGAATTAACAGCATATAGAAATTGCCGATTCAAAAACTTTTGTTTTTTAATAATCTTTTTTAAAAGACTCTTGTTATTGTAAATGCTTTTAAGAATTTCGTCGGGCTGATCTAACCTTTGTCGTTCAAGAAGATCTTCAACACAGTAGGCCTTAATACCAGCGTCTTCCAGAATTTTTTTTCCCTGACCTGAAACCAAAGGGTTCGGGTCTTTAAGTAAAAAGATGACCTTGGATACTTTTTTATCGGCCAACATAATGGCACACGATGGAGTTTTACCCTGATGCGCACAAGGCTCTAAGGTTACAAAAACAGTGTCTGCAACATGATGTTCTGCCATGGTGTTAAATGCATCTACTTCTGCATGGGCTTCACCAATTTTTTTATGATAACCTAGGCCCACAAGTTCATCTTTTGAATCCAGAATCACACACCCTACAGATGGGTTAGGTGTGGTTTGCTGTAAACCCAGCTCCGCCTGATCACTGGCCATTTGAAGGGC
>JANODG010000188.1:0-11061 GCA_031412575.1 Bdellovibrionales bacterium | reverse complement strand
GCCCTTGTTGTTTCGTGCTGTGGACATGTCTTTAAAACTGATTGAAGATCAGAAAAGATAAAAATTTTTATAACAGAGGAAGTTTTTGACCTGCGATTTTTTCTGGATCCACATATCTAAAACTATCGTTGTCTGAACCATTTCTTGGAACAAATTCTCCGTAGGTAGATGTTGTTGGAGAATAATTACTGCGTAATAAACCAAGACTTGCCATATTATAATGCTGTGGTGTTAGACCCATAGCTTGCATGATTGTCACAAGTAATTGGTTTTGCAGTAGACCCGTAGAATTAGAACCTAAGGATTTATTGGCCGTAGCATCTTGCATTCTATAATCTATAAATTGACCCGATTTTATTTTACCATTTGCAGTTCCAAAAATTAAACTGGGATGACTGTACTGCGAGTGAGAATAAGGTCCTGAAGCGGCATGGTAATGAACTAAAGAGTTATCTAAAACTGTTTTTCCATTAGCCTCAGTAAAAGAATCCAATTTGGTTACAATATCCAAGATTGCGTTATCTGTTATAACTTTTTGCGAATTCTTTAAATTATCAAAACCTGGATCTCCTTCATGGATATGAAGATTATTGTATTGAAGGTAATGTAAGTTAAAATTTGCAACCCGAGTGATTTGACATCTGAAGGCCGCAAAAATCACATCGTTAATAAGTGAGGTCTGAGCTTTTGCATCCGAGGGTCCAAGGTAAGGCTGTCGCCCCTGAATGCTTCTTGGCGCTGCGGGAATTGTACAACTTAAAGTTTGGTTTCCAGCGCTGAGTTTAGCCTCTAATTGAGCCAATAAATCCACATGATTTTGTAAAGCCACTTTATCTTCGCTTGAAATCATTCTACCGTCTCGAACTTTTCTAAATGAGGCTAAAACCGAATCAACCATCGGAGTCGTACTTGTTGGGGCCGGGGCTTGATAACTACCAAATACATAATTAAATAAAGTCAGTGGGTTGTGCTGGTAGATATTATCTAAATGAATAACTGGTCCAGATCTATTAAGAGCATTTGTAAAACCGTAAGCAAATCCTTCCCCATAATTCATGTCAAAATTTAATCCAAGAACAAGCTGTCTAATATTTCCGGCTCCATTGTTAGGATAAAAATTGGGGGCATATGCCATGATATGATCAATGGTCGGCATGTTTCTGTACTCAGGGTATTCTGTAGGTCTTACTCCCCACATATTACCCAATGGACCTGCGGCGTAGTGGTGACCACCGTCACGGGTATCTAAGCCTTTTAAAAAAAGCATTTTAGACACAAAATTATTATATTTATTATCAAATAAAAAAGATAATCCGTTGGTAGATGCTGTTAAATTTTTTGATGCAATTTCGTAAGCTGGAAGTCTAGTACTCGCAGGAAAAATTTGTGTTTTAATCATACCCGTAGAATTTGGATGAAAGTTATCTTGTACAGGGCCATAGGGCATAAATAGACTATAATATCTTGGAGCAATAGTTACCGCTTGAGCTCGAGCTTCTTTAGGTAATAATGAGGGAAGTAAAGGAATTATTAAAGTCGACTTTCCTAAACCCTGTAAAAAGAGCCTTCTTGATATGGGATTGTACTTCATAATTATAAATCGGTAGTGACGAACTAAATCTTAATTTCAAGATTGCTAAGGTATTCGTATTTAAAATATATTGGCTAAAATACCCTATTTTTCGACTTAAAATGAGACTAGTTTCAAGATTGTTTCAATGATGAATCAATATCGACCATATCTTTAAGTATTATAGTTTTTATTTCCTTAAGTGATACTCGGATTTCAAGTGTGAAGGACTGAAGTGCCGATATATACCTTATGAAATCGAAATATATAAATAAGCAAAATCGAAGCAAATTAATATCTTTGGTTTCGATAACTTTAATTATTTTTACATTTCAAAATTGTGGTAGTTTTGAGGCCTCTGATCTATCTGTACTTGCGCCTCCAGACGTTAGTGGTGAAGTGATTGACGTTCGTTCGAGTCAGTTTTTTTCTTGTGATCAAGGTGTTTCAGGTTCAAAAGATAATTTAAAACGATTATCTAAAACAGAATATATAAACACTTTGCAAGACCTATTAAGTTCACGTCTTTCATCAACAGAAGTGTTAGCAGTTGTAAATAAAGCTACTACGTCTATAAATGCACTTCCTAAAGATAGTTCTGGCCAATATTCAAAATTTGATCAACGAGTCACAGAGACACACATTGAGGCCTATTATAATACGTCGCAAACTATAGCGAGCGAAGTCAATACGACGGCCTTAAGAGCAAAGTTTTTTGGAACCTGTGTTAGTTCTATAAATGCTACTTGTGTCAGAAATTTTATTAGGTTATTTGGTCGATTATCTTTTAGACGACCAGTAACAGTGACTGAAGAAACTGACCTTTATAATTTTTATGTAGCTCGAGGTTCAACAGGTCTTCCTGATTTAGTTGTTTACTTTTTAAACTCACCAGAGTTTTTATATCATTTAGAAAATCAAGGCGTTCAAGCCGGAGCTAATCGTTCAAAATTAACTTCACATGAGGTAGCTTCAAGACTCTCGTATTTATATTTTGAATCTATGCCTAATATGTATTTAATGAATTTAGCTGATCAAGATTTACTTAAATCTACATCAGAGGTTGAAGCCGCCATAGCTCAAATATTTGTGTCTGAACAGGCAAGAATAAAAAATATGTGGAGATCTTTTAACACACAGTGGATGAAGTTGGACTCTAAACCTGGTTTTACAACAAGTCCTCAACTGACTTCTTTAGCTACCCAATTAAATATTACTGCACCTACAAATACTTTACGTACGAATATGGTGGAAGAGCTATTAACACTCGTCGATTACTACACTTGGGACCAGCCTCAGGGCGGATTTGATGACGTATTAACCTCTGATGTGTCGTTTGCAAAAACATCTGACGTGGCACAAATCTATGGGGTGTCGCCTTGGACACCAGGCCAATCTTTAATTCGATTTCCAGCCAATGAAAAGCGATCAGGACTTTTAACGCGTGCAGGAAGTGTATACACCGGAAGTCATAGAACGAATCCTATCAAGTACGGCGTAAAAATAATTAATGATTATTTATGTGATGAAATTCCTAATCCACCTCAAGATGTTATTGATGATGCAACTAGAAATTTAAATATTGATCATTCAAACATTACAGAAAGAGATCTAGTCAATCAGATGACTAATCAACCACGATGCATTGGATGCCATAGTTCGATTAATCCTTATGGTTTTGCCGCCGAGACCTATGATTCTATTGGAAAATATAGATCTAGATTTAACGAGTATAAATTTGATAACGCTGGGGCCGTGGTTAGGGAATTAACAACAGATTCAAGATCAAATATTATACTTAATGGTAAATCTGTTATTATAACTGATGCGGTAGATATGAGTGATCAGATCAGTAAACGAAGAACGGCTCATGCCTGTTATGTTAGAAACGTTTTTAGATACTCCCATCGTAGACCTGAGATGAACGAAGCTGACGAATGCGAAATGGGCCAAATGTATGATGTTTTAAATGATGATACCCAAGGTGGAATTTTGGAAATGATGAAATCCATTGGAACCAGAGATTCTTTCTTTTATAAAAATTATTAATTAATTTTGTAAACTCACGCCTTCAGAAGACAACTTATCTACAGCGTATTGCCATAAAATTTCCTTGTAATTTTCTTTAAGCTTACAGGAATCCAAATCAATAATAGATGATGCAAAAAGATAAGGCTCATCGGGATTATTTGTTAATGTGCTTTTTAAGCTAAACAATTCGTCATGTTTTTCACTAAACAGTGAGCCACATAAAAACGTATTGTAGTCAGGGTCAGACATATCTTGAAATCCATCAGTGAAAAAATCTGAATAAAAAGCGTCCCACTGATAAAGCTCAACATCATAAAGTAATGCAGGACAAGTTTCGATATCTGAACACTTAATCGTTTTTTTAAAACCAGCTATATTGTCTGATCCATCAACTAAAGAGTTATCTGAATTTGAATCTTTGCCACCACAACCAAGGGTTATAAACAAGATAATAAATATAAAACTTTTGATAATTATCATTCAGTCATATCCCAATTTAAATTTACACTGCCTTCAAAACCGTAAATATCCTTAACCATAACCTCTACGTTTGCGCGATCTTCTTCAAAAATTATAAATTGTTCGTTTGTGACACTTAAAATTTGCATCTTCAAATCTAGAGGCAATTTAGACACATCAAAAGACTTATCGTCTGATGATTTGTACCATTCGATTTCTTGATCTGCTTTTATGGCTCCTATAGCGTCAATAGCAAAACCATTCAAAGAAAATTCACCAATAGGTTCAGATTGCGTTGCTAACTCAGCTTTAGTAAAAGTCGGATCTGTGATGGCTAAAGCGTCTTCAAAAATTTCTATTAATGATCTTTCAGAACCTTCAAGCATTCCATTTTCTTGAATTGGTTTTTCTCCAAAAATTATAAAGTCGTCGCCTGGCTCATTATTAGCATTCATGGCAGCAATTATATTTAAACCGCCACTCTCCCCACCGGATGGACCTGCAAAAGTTAGTGTTGGCCAGATTATTAGAATTGTTAATAATAGCTTTTTCATTTTTGCACTCCGTTCTTTAAGGTGCTTCCTGCAACCCATGCCTCTTCAATTAAAAGGTCTTTTTTTGAATGTTCACTTTTTTCAATAAACCATTGTTTCAATTCTTTTTTCTTCTTTAGATATTCTGAAAGAAGCTCTTTATCGGTGAGCATAAATTGATAATCCAAACGATACTGATTTGATTCCATTGAGCTATGAATTATCTGTTGAAACATAAGCCAGTTCGCATATTCAAGCTCAGATTTATCTGTTAAAATTTTATCAAGATCCAATTTCATGGCTTCATTTAGACGTATGTATTTGCCTGAATCTTTTTTTATCCAACCAAGATGCTCCATAGCTTCAAGCGCATACAAAACATCGTCAATTTTACTTCCAATTTTTTCAGCAATTAAAAAAGATGATTTCTGACAGTCTGGTCGATCAAGAAGTACCAAGACTTTGTGCCAAAGCGATTCTTGGGTTGAACGTTTAAGAAGACCAAGTCGTGTAACTTCGCCTCCAATATTTTGATCAGGTAAAACTGGATTTCGACCCTCAATCTCTAACATAACCCCCCTCATTTGCTCTCCACTTGTTAGCGAATCCAGAGACTAAGGTCAACCGAGGCGAATCACACTGCAATAATGTTATTTTTTAAAGAATATAGCTAATCTGTTTTACTCTTACATATGATCCATTCGGACTGATTTCCATTGGGCTGCTTCAATTTCTTATTTGTACTATAAGTACCTAATTCCATTGATCTAATCCCACTTTTCGACAGTCCAATTTCTAGTCGCTGAAACTCTGTTCTGCCGAACACCTCCTCATAATTTTTATCTACTTTTTCATAGTATAAAATTTTATTATTAATAACATACTTAAATCCTTGCTTGAGATTTTTATCACTAAAAGTTACTGGCAAATACTTCTCTCGACCCAATCCATCTCTAACATAAAGTTCAGCAAGCGGTGCAGTTAAATCAACAACATCATTTTTTTCACATAAAGTGATTTCAATGTCGCAATTATATAAAACCTTTTGGCTTTTGATGGATTCAATAAAATCATAAATTTTTTGTATTTTTTTGGATTGATATAGATCCAGTGGGCATGAATAAGCATAAACCCTAGAACTTACAAATATAACTAAACACATAACTGCGGCTTTCATATCTTTATTTCCTCTTAATGCATTTGTTTGTTAACGCTAGTTTTAGGTCGAAGTAAGTCGATAAGTTCTTCGGAACTGAATTCATTTCCATCTAGAGCTTTAGTCCATAAAATTTGATTTACAACTTGATCATCTGAACAGAAGTCTGAGTGGAAGGCCAGATGACGAGTGGTAAGAATTTTTTTATTTTCATCTAAATAAAAATAGACTTCTTCCGGAAATCGAGCCAGTCTTTCGCTCCACTCTATACCAACACCTTTAATTTTAATGCAAAGAGCCTCTGGTTGATTTTGAAAACTAAAGATAAACTCTTCATCAACACGCCAATGATTCACAACATGAACCACCTCATCTTCATATAAGCTCGTATCAATAAAACGCGAAAGAAATAATCGACTTCTAAGCAGAGTAGAATTAAAGTCTGTCAAATCCTTTAGTTGAAATAGCTCCCTAAGTTTTTTATCTCTTTCCAGTTGTCGCATAAGAGAAATCTGACAACTAGGAGCATCACCAACAAAACTGTAAACAGATTCTATATTTTCCATCATATTCATTTCAGAGTCTTTAGAATTATTCGTACGCATGGAATACGATAAATTTGAAATCAAAATTAAAAACATAAATAGCATTCGTTGCTTCATATAATCATTCCGTTTAAAAATTTATGAGTTACAAGTGACCTCAAGTTACATCTGAGGCCACTTTCTTTTTTTTATTTATTCAAATGAATAACTTCCAACCATGGGTACCATTTTCTTCTCTTCCACTTCTCTGCTAGTCCAAGCGTCTTCCGTTTTTAAATACTCGGACAGAGCTGTTTTTTGACCAAAGGTGCTACTAATAAATTTTAAAGAATAGCTTCCAATCTGACAGTACATATGCGGACACTTACTTAGTGCATTTGCTCCAACGTCGGCGCCATTTTCTTCAGTGGGTAATCCTGCAGATGGATATGTTCCTGGTTGCGAAAATCTAACGTGAGCTATGCTCTCTAAAAATTGCGCCATATGCTCTTGAACAACGGAAGCTGTGTACTCATCACTGAATTCAAAGTTAACATCTTCTGAAAGACTTGTTATTTTAATCCATGATTCGTGTTCTGTTTTTTCAGTCAACTGATGAACATTTTTACGTCTTAAAAATCCACCTTTACTTGATATTTTTTCTATTCTTTGAGCCAACTGATGTAAGTTAAATTCAACTTTGTGCTTTCTTGTGACTTGAGCCTGATACTGATACAAAACCGAAGCTTGCAGTGAAGGAACGTCACTAATATTGAAATCATCAAGATTTAATCCATAGTCAGCAATCAATGGACAAATGCCAATAGCCGAAAAAACTAAGTTCCCAGAGATACTATCTGTAAACACGATACCAGGAAGCTTTAAAGGGGCGCTTGTTTCTGTTGCACCACCTTCATATAAATCTTTAAGAACAGGAAGTTCACCAATACCTGGGGTGTTGATAGATAATATTGCGCTCATCGTTGGATTTAAAGCATCAAGCTCCTTATCTGAAATGGCTAAGTATGACTGATCAAGAGGCATTCTTACAAACTGAATCCCAGGATTCGCGTCACTATAAGCTTCGATGAGTTCATTGTATCTAGATTCTAAAATGTAGCTGGCATTTCCACCCTCTATTTGTGAATAGTACTTTTTATCCTCGTAGGCCTCAGATTTTAATTTTTTCAGTTTATCATTCTGTGTAGAGATCAAATCTGTTAATTCAACGATTTCATTTAACATTTCAACTTTAGACATTCCTACTGGAGCCAAACCATTTTCTAAATATCCATCTAATTCTGCGATTCGGTCGTGACTTGCGCTTAATGTTTTAGTCAATGTGTTAAAAGATTTCTCCATATTTTTAATGCTGTCTTGGGCGTAACCGTAACCTTCACAAACAGATAAAATATCCCCCGTAGGTTTTGCCGTCTTAATTTTCATGAAGGCCTTAAGCGGAGGAAGCACATACTCTGTTTCACAAGTTTAATTAAATAATAATACTGAACCCCCACATACTTCTTAAAAATTTATATCTTTTGAACACTTATTAAATTTTGTTGGCACAGCAAAGGCGTTTAAGCCAACAAACACAATTCCTAATATAATAATTAATTTTTTCATTTTGATTCCCCAGTTTAAGTTTAAAATTTATAATTTATCTAATTTACAAGTTTAATAATTTACGTATGACATTTTCATAATCTGATTTGTACGTGCATGTTTCTAAGTCTAAAAAGAAACGTCCAAAGTCATACATAGCTTTACTGACGTCTAAATCTACTTTTCCAAATTCTTCGACATACACATTTCCAATTTTATCTCCGCATAAAAAAACATTAAATCTGAAATCATTTCCATTGTTTTCCATAGGCGAAGAAAAATTATCTTTCAAAAATATAATCCAGCGGCTTACGGCAATTCCATAAAGCTCAAGGTCACATGTATCTAAATTTTTACATCCTTTACTTATAGGCTCTTCGATTGGTGTTGAATCATTTTCTTTTGACTTGCTCGATTCATTTTTACACGACGTAAGTAATAGTGTAGCTACAAGCAAAGAGACGACTAGTTTCATTTGATTTGCCAACTTGTTACAGGTTTTAGATTTATGCCCATTGATCCAGATTGTCTGTAGCTTAAGTAAGTGGACATAGATTCGGCCAAGCACTGAAGGTTTTCATCTGCTGACTCTTGCTTAATATCATTTTCAACAAATTTTAATGCTATGTCGTAGGCGACTTTGTCATCGCGAATGCTTTCAGCCATGCGACTGTTTTTAAGATCATTCCAAACAAGTCCGGCATTAAAAAAACTTTTATTTTGATCGGCTAATTTCTTACCGTTAACAGTAAGAAATTCATCGTAAAACCTTTGTACATCCTTTTTATACACTTCTTCGTTAAGAACCAATTTGTTCGAGTCAAACTTAAACCAAAGTCCAATCGAAATACTGGCGTTGCCTGTCAGTAAGTCGCAAATCAAATCATCTTGACCGTCAAGATTTAGAAATTTTTCTTGTCCTGGATTGTTTCTGATCTGATCCATCAGTTCAGCTGTAAGCTTTTGATTCAACAGATCAACATGAGTAACACCAAAGGATTCGGTTTGGTTTAGGTTTAAATCATCATTTTCAACCATCTTAAGAATGGATTCCGAATTCGCGTTTATTCTTACATTTGACGAGTTAGAATAGCTTACGTTTTGATTTTTAAAAAATAGCTCATCACCTTTAAATAAAAAAGGTAATTTAATTTTAAATCCACTTACAACATTTAAATCACGGCGATATGTAGAAAGTAAAGTTCGCAAGTTTTTATTTTCATTCATACAAATGGTTTTGAACTTTTCAATGCTGTTGTACTTTTCACTTAAGTCCATTTCAACACTGACTGGATAATCTTTGTTAATTGAAAATTCCTCAACATAATGATTGCCAACTGGATCAAGAGTTGAAGGCACTGCAAGTTCCCCAAGACTGACTTGGGACTTGATGTAGTTTTTTTGTTCCTTAAATTTTTTCGCGTTGGGCGATATCTGTTCGCACAGATTTGCATTAGCCACATTTAAAACAAACAGATTGATAATTAAAAGTATTGTTTTCATTTAATTCCCCTTATTAAAATATAGATGACGCTTGTTTTGAAACGATCTCATTTATGCTAACTTGTTCAGTAAAGATGGACTCAAAGTCTTTACTTTCATCGATTTGTGAGTGGGCATAGCCATCAACCCATTGTTTGACATCAAATACAGTGTCTCTGCAGCTTTTAGAGCCATACCATTTTCTGCTACATACTCGACCTGGCACCTGGACAATGACTGTACCGCCGTCACTTACAGGAACATCTTCATAGGCTTGAAACTTTAGAAATCCTGAATTTTCTAACGAAGTCATGTACTGATCAAAAAGACGTCCATAAACATCAAGTTGTAGCATTTGTTTTTTGGCCTCATCGTCAGGCACATGTCCCTCCGTGTATGTCATTTTAAAGGCAGCCTGATGAAGCTCTGAAAATGCCATATCATAAACGTCACTACGTCTGATTCCGTTATAGCTTCCACTTTTAATTTTTTCCCCAATCGCTTTTGTAATTGAAAGCGCATTAAGTGAAGCTGTGTAACCATAACTTGATATCGAAGGAACTTTATAATTTCTATTTACAACGAGTAATGCACCTAAATCTCTTGCTGTGATCTCTCTTGCTTTTGATTTCTCTAAGAAATTACAAACACCATTTAAGGAAAGTGTAATTTGACCACTAACCACATCACCGGCTTGCACATGGGCAACATCCTTTTGTGCCCCGCCAGTTTGAGTTAACATTTCTAAACCTGGAATGGTGGTGCTCTTAATAACTGGTAGACTAGAATCAACTGCTTCTGAAATGTAATTAAAGCTATAAATTGAGTCCTCAATATTTGCTTTTCGTATTTGTGGTATAAATCCTTCGTTTTGAAATATTTTGTGATTGGCTAATACAAAGTTATCGATATGACCTTCTGTAATCGTATTAACATAACTGGCTTTAACAACCGCGCCTTCAAGTACAGCTAATCGCGCAATCTTTTCATCTTGCACAGCCTCCATGTCTGTAAGGACTTTCATGTTATCAATAAAAATCTTAATGTTCTTTTCATTTTTATCAATAACAGCTTGGATGTACTGTTCCTGAAGCTTACTATACTCTAAAGAAAGAACGTTCTTACTATCACGAGCCATTCGTAGCTCTGAGCAAGATCTAACATTACCATTGGTGAAAACTTCATAATAAACTTCGCCCAAGGCTGGTGGCTCTAGAAAAACTGTTGAACAATCTTGGCTCATGGATGTTTGCAAACCACTACTATCTAAAATGAGTGAACAGTTAGGATGCAAAGTTGGAATCAAAGGTCTTAAAGTTTCTTGAGCCCAAACCGATGTTCCGAATAAGGTTAAGCCCATAACTATACTTATAGTTTTTTTAATCATAATTTCCCCTTTTGTTGTTTTTTGTTTAATTTCGACTTTTATCGACCTTAAAAAATCAGGTGTGTATAAATTATTTTTGTAGGCTCAAGGCTGAGTTCAAATGCCAATGAGAAGTAATTTTTGGTCACGACAGGTGGTTTTTGCACTTTATTCAGTGCAATTCAAATTGGCTTTTATCCAATAAATTCTACTAATATAGGTTTTTTTACTTTATTTTGAACAGAATATAGTGCAGATAAGAGATATGGATAATAGCTTAAGCTCAGTTCGAAAAAACATTTCTCTACTTTTAGACCAAAGTGGTTTGAAAAAAA
>JANODG010000187.1:0-21206 GCA_031412575.1 Bdellovibrionales bacterium | reverse complement strand
CCCTTTAAGATAGTTAATGCTTAAAGGAAAAAAAAATTAAAAACCAGATTTGAAAAAAATAAGATTTCAAAAATAAAAGTTAGACGCCGGTTAGCTCATTAAGTCTGGGCTGAATCCGCGGCGAATCATATTTTCAGTGATGACTTTCGGGACCATAAATTGTTTTAAGTAATCTGGCCCGCCAGTTTTACTTCCCAAGCCTGACATTTTGTAACCACCAAACGGATGTCTGTCGACCATCGCGCCTGTGATGCTTCGGTTGATGTAGACGTTACCGGCTTCATAGTTGTTTTTTATTTTTTCAATCGATGATGGTGATCTACTAAACGCACCACCTGTAAGGGCAAACTCTGTTCCATTGGCGATCTCTAAAGCGTCGTCCATATCTTTGGCTTTGATGATTGAAAGTATGGGACCAAAAAATTCTTGCTGAGCTAAAAAACTATTAGGTTTTACATCTGTAAAAATAGTTGGTGGCACATAAAAACCTTCAGTTGGAATTTTATCCGCTTGATAAACTAAATTGGCTTCTAATTTTCCTTTTTCAACAACAGACATTAATCTTTGGTAAGAATCTTCATCAACGACAGGACCTAAGTACGCTTTTGGATTTTCTGGGTTTTCAACGAAAATACTTTTTGTCGCTTCCACTAAACGATTCACAAACAAATCATAATTTTGAGGAAGTACAATCACGCGGCTACACGCCGAACATTTTTGTCCCGAAAATCCAAAGGCCGAAGAAATAACGGCTTTCACCGCTTCATCTAAATCGGCATCACTATCAACGATAATGGCATTCTTGCCACCCATTTCAATCATGCAAGATTTCACTTGAGTCTGACCTAGAATTGTTTTTCCAGCTTGCTCAACGATTTTTAAACCCACTTCTTTAGATCCAGTAAACGCAATCATGGCCACTTTCGGACTTTTCACGATTTGTGCGCCGACAGTTTCCCCAAGGCCTGGTAAAAACTGAACGACTCCTGAAGGTAAACCTAATTGGTTTAAAAGTTCAAAGAGTTTATAGCCAGTAGCTGTGCTTTGTTCTGCGGGCTTTATTAGGACCGTATTGCCAGTCACAAGAGCGCCGGCCACCATTCCTGCTAATATGGCAAAAGGGAAATTCCACGGGGCTATAACGCCCACAACACCTTTAGGAACGTAATGGTAATGACTGTGTTCGCCAGGAACACTTCCCACTTTTTGACCTGCTCCGACTTTTTTAATGTCTTCCGCATAGTATCTGCAAAAATCGATGGCTTCGGTTAAATCCCCATCGGCCTCGGCCCATGGTTTTCCAACTTCAAAAACTTCTAATGCAGCAATTTCATTTCTTTGAGCTTGCATAAGGTCCGCGAGTTTATTGATAACACCTGCGCGGTATTCAACCGAGGTGTTTTTCCAAGTTGAAAACGCTTTATGTGCACCATCAATAGCATCGTCGACCGTGGACACATGCATGCTGTAAAAGTCGCAAACTTTTGTTTTGTTATCATTCGGTGATAAGCGCTCGATTTTAGTTTCTGAAGTTGTGTAATTGCCATTTACAAAACCTTTAATGTCTTTAATTGGTAATTGTGACTTAACTTTTTTTAAGGCCATCTCAAAACTTTGGCGTTCTTTGGTGTTTGCAAAATCAATTAAAGGGGCGTTGATAAAACCAGAAAGGTTTGGATCTTTAGAAGATGGAACTAAATTTAAATTTGGATCTTGTAAAAGTTTAAGTGTAGAGGCTTCGCCGCTACTGCTGTTACGTAAGAAAGATTCGTTCGATGTGTTTTCTAATAATCGACGAACCAAATACGCCATACCTGGAATCATCTCACCGACGGTTGCATATTCGCGAACGCGAAATCCAAGCTCGATTAAAGATTTTTTAAAATTATCGGCCATTCCAAAAAGCATTTGAATTTCAATGGCATTTCTTGGCACTTTTAATTCTTGAGATTTAATAACGGCCGCAGCAATCGATCTGACATTGTGCGATCCTATCGCTAAGTGAATGTGTTTATAGTTTTGTAAAAACAAAAGTGTGCAACGCTCGTAGTTTGCGTCTGACTCTTGCTTTTTAGTGTAAACAGGAATGTTCCAAGAGTTTTGTTTCGCATGAATCACTTCTGAGTCCCAGTAGGCACCTTTCACTAAACGAACCGTAAAAGGAACCCCACGGTGTTTTGCAAATTCAATCAGCGTTTTTGCATCGTCATGAGAATCTCTTAAATAAGCTTGTAAAACCATTCCAAAGAAGGGGTAGCTTTTGTATTTAGGCATCATCAATAAAGTTTTAAACACATCTAAAGTTAATTCTTTGATTTGATAATGTTCCATATCTAAATTGATAAACACGCCGTGCTTAATCGCTAAATCAAAAATCGGTTCAACCCTTTGAATTAATATCGCTTTGGATTCATCCCATGCTGCCACTTTCACTTGGCTGTAGAGTGAAGATAATTTCACAGAAACATTCACTTTTGGAATGTCACCTAAGTGATTTGTGTCGATCAATTCTTGCTTAGGCCATGACTGACTTTTCAAAGCTAAAGTTTCAATTAAATCCATGTATCGTTTTTGGTAATCCCAGGCTTCATTTTCCGATAGGGTAGCTTCACCTAAAATGTCGACTGTAAATCCAATTTGTTTATTTCGAGCAGCTTCTAACTTTGGAATAGCATCCGTAGGGCTATCACCCGTGATGAAAAGCCTTGCCATTTCAGACACATTCTTTTTCATCGTGCTTGCAAGCACACCTGGTGCTAAAGATCCAAGACTTGCTCCAAATGAAAAAACTCCTGGAAGGCCACCGTCTTTGTCAGAAAAATATTCTTTTAAATGTTTGGCCACATCGTTGCTGTCATTTAGGTAAGGAAGGACATCGACAAAACGAAACATTTGAATTTTAAAGTTTTGGCTTTTCATGGAAAGGTCCATGATTTTTCCGTACCACCAATCTTTATTAAAAAGGGATTTGCCATCGGCTTTTGAGGATAAGATTTTTGAACCTAAAGCTTCCACGGAATCAAATCCGCTTAGCGCTCCATTCAGGCCATTTGTGTTTCCAAATTTAGAATCAGTACCGCTTTGAGTTTTAGTGCGAAAAAACATTTTTTTAATCCCCTTGCTCCATGACATAACCAAGGATTTAAAGTGGCGAATGGAATTAGGTCAAGAGCAGGTGATGTCAAAGTTCTTAAAGCCACATCTATGATTTTTAAAATCATCATTAGGTTGCGCACAGGCAGACAGAGATGGGGTGGACCCATCTTGTCGGAAGACATATTTTAGGTAGGATAGTGGGCTTTGTTAAGGACTCCACGGAGGTGGAAAAAGCCCGGCATACACATGATTCCTATATCAAGACTAAGGCCAAGTTTTTCGGGGCCATTGTGACTCTGAAATCCTTACATTTTAAAATTCATGCTCAATATAAGTGCATTTCACTGGTGCGTTTTTGCACCAGTGAAAAATTGACACTAAAAGCCACTTGTAAATACTGCATCTGGACATGACCAAAAATAGCAATTCCAATATCCGATAAGTACTTTCCTAGGGGGGAAAATGAAAAAAATAATTATTAGTTCTATAATGATGTTGTCTTTAAATTCATTCGCAAATCCGGCGGCAAACATTCCAACCAACTATCCGGCTGATGGTGGCTGGGCTGTGTACATGACAGAAGTGGCTTGTTCTGTAAGATTCGTAGGCCATGTAACAGGTGCATCTCAAAAAATTAAAGGCGGAGTTTTATACTCAGTTTTAAACAGAAAAGGAAAAGTAGTTGCTCAAGCTACAGCAACAGATTATTCACGTTTTGCCAAAAAACAGTGTTTGTAATTTATTTTTAAAAAATTAATTCAAAAATAATCACTCAATTTAAATAAATGCCTGCGATGTATTGCGGGCATGTAGTCGAGGGCTCTGATCTTTAATAGACCGAACATGATAATGATTTATAAAATTACAATATGAAACTAAGACTTTTATTAAGCCTTGTCGTATCTTTAAGTTTAACTCTAAATGCTATAGCTCAGCCCATATCCAGAACTAAACAAAAATTGGCAAAGTTATCCCCGGCAAAATCTGATCACAGAGGCTTTATTGCAAGAGATGTTAATTTCTTAAATAGAATAAATACGACTCATAAGTTAGCAAATGCTTACTTAAAATTAAAAACAGGTCAAAAGTTTTTAAACTCTGAATCCAAAAAAATACTTGAAGAAAAATCCACGAAACTTTCTGCGTTTGGTCTCGTAAAAAAAGATTTGTTTTTTTCAATACAATCCGATGAATATTCAATTAAATATATTGGTAATAGTAAATATAAGATCAGGTCTAAAAATAATGAATTTGGAATCATTGATTTTGATCAGAAAGATTTAGGATATTCAAAATCGAAATTTAAGACTTCAAAGAATGCATTGGATTTCCTGATCCCTGAAGCTCATGCGGCAGTCCCTCTGCTTCTATGGTGGATTGGAGCTACAGTTGTCGCTGTTGTTGTAGCGTCTGGCTGTGTAAATATATCCATAGATTCGTATTTCGGAAAGGAAGCTGTCCCTGATGCTTTATTTTTAGATAATTCTTATTTATCGCGAGAATTTAGAAACATTCGACGTAAACTAAAGCTTGATGACGTTGGCTGTGCAGTGAATGCGTCTTCGCTAATTGATGATAATTTAGATTTTGAATCTGTCCTTAAACACGCCTGTGGAATTCAAAAACAAGGTAAAGACGTAAGATCAGAGTTTGAATCGTCGCCTGAAAAGTATGAATTTCAAGCATGTTTTGACGACAACTGTGCTCAAAAACAAGAAGACGTGTATTTTAATCAATTGGATGAGCTGAACCAAAATTTAATATTAGGATTTGTCGAGGATCAGGCCTTCATGAGTAGGTCCTGTGTGCCACAAATTCTTAATGACAATTCATCCAAGAGTAAAACTAAGAATCCCGAGTCTGTCGATCAACCGGCGCCAATCCCAGCACCGGAAATCAATAACTCAAAAGAGGTACCTGCAGTTTTTTAGTTTTCTGTTCAATTATTGTTTTATAAAATTTGAACAACTAAATTCAGCCACTGTAGATTTAGGTAAGGGTGAAAAAAGTGTTTCAGAAATTGAAAATTTAGCGATTTGATTTATAAATTTAAGTTCACTTAGATCACCATTTGCAGAAGATGAAATTTTTAAGTTTTCATCGATAGCACTAAGAGTACCACCACATTTAAATTCTAAAGACTCAGAAGATTTTTGAACCAGAACGGCATTTGGCATTTTTGTTTCTGCATCACCACAAAGAGAACTAGAGCTTAGAAGGTTTTCATAAGATGGACTTAATATCTTTCTTTCTGAATAATAAACTTCATCTATAATTTGACCAGAAAGTTGATCAATATTAGCTTTGTAAAATTCAATATCAATATATTTGGAACCATCTTCAAAATTTGTATGACCAGCAAAAGTTTCTATATTCACATTGCAGCCATCGTTTGAAACAAACAATCCATCGTTTAAAGTAAATCCGTAGGAATTGTACGATACTAAAAATAAAATCATAATTATTGCAGTGTTTTTCATTTAGTCCCCTTTGAATGTTATTAATCTTTTCTAATTAAAAATAAAATATTTAAATCTGCATTTAAAAACAAAATTAAATATAAACTTAATTTAATTAATAGCATTAAGTCTCATTGATTTATGGCTACGCCAAGCTAAATTTTTAGTTGGTATATAAATTGAATATTTACGGTCATGAAACATTCATTAAAAATTTGGACTTTTGCGTTATTATTCACATCAATAGCTTTTGGTAACGAAGTTTGTATAAACATGGTTCCTGAAATTGAATCTAATTTCAATAACTTAAAGGCTGTTCCGGGAGGTATTTCGGATCAAATACAAATTGATAAAGAAGCTTCTGGGCTTTCCAGATTTACCTTCGAAAACGATGTTTTGTTGATGGACGCCGAGCGAGTGCCACTTTTAAGCCAAAAAAGAAAGTCGATTAAGCCCATAGAGTCCCTTGAGGGTTTAAAATTTCATGGGGTTCATGTCGCTGGCAAAACCAATCAAATTTATCACCGTGGCATCGAAATCTTTGATATGTCTTTGACAGCTGAAATAGATTCTAACCAACAAAGCAACGATAACTTATCATCTGGAAATATTGAAATAGGGGATAAACTTATTGTACTTCAGTTATTTTCTAATTTAACAAACGTTTATTATTTTAAAAATTTTGTAATGCAAAGTGTGCCTTTTGAGCGTGATTATTTAGAAGGTCCGTTATGGATTTTAAGACATCCACAAGAGCGTGATCTGCGTTGGTCCCACCATTCTTTTTTAATTAATACAGGTTTAGTCTTACCGGAAAGTCCAACATTAAATATGTTTTTTGAAACAGATTTTGATAACAACGCCGAAGATAATATTTTTATTTTAAACTGGTTAGAGAATTCGACAAGCGGACCAAGAATCGACACTTGTGTTTACTTCTTGGTGAGTCACTAAATTAGTTTTTACTAAATGAGTTGGACCTAACTGAACTACATTTCCTCTGAGATTTTATCAGATATCGTTTGCAAAGTGGCATCCAGTGTATTTAATTGCGCTCTGTAAGTTTGTAGATTCGATTGTGTATCTCGAATAGTTCTTAAAGCTAGAATTGAATCCTGGACACCTTTTAAAATTATTGTTTGTAAGGTTGCCGTGAACTGATCTTGACCTAAAGCTCTTTGTTGTAAATTAATTTTCATCGCATCAAAATTGCTTTCTTGAATTCGTTCAGGAGTAAAACGATCCATTTTGGCTAAATCTGACTTGATAGATTGTGAAAGACTCTGGCTTAAAAGAGTAAGCTCGTTGGTAACTTTAGCGGCTTCTAATAATAAATTTTCTAATAGATTGATTTCTGATTGTTTAATGGCCATCGCAGATCGATTAGCTACAATCTCATCGACTTTTAAGATCTGACCTTTAGTTGCACCTAACCACTTCGCTAATTCAATTTGCAATACAGAACTCAGTTCAGCTCTTAAACGACCTGTTTGAGTTCCGATTTGAAGTTCGTTAACTTCAGTGTCTCTAATGCCATCTAAATTTTCCATAATATTTAATCTTAAGGCACTTAGGATGGCTTGAGTGTCGCTAGATTCTTGGTTGGGATAAAAGTTATATCCGTTGACTTGTGGGCGCTCAAGATTTTGTAAAAATAAAACTTGTTGTCTTTCTAATCTGGGTAACAATAATCTGTCGATTTGTTTGTAAGTGAAAAATGATCCTACTGAAGTTAAAGACCCTAAAATCCCTGTTGTCAGATAAGATACGTCACCAAAAGTAAACACGGCCCCAAGGCCCAAGCCTAAAGCAATAATACCAGAAACATATTTTCTAGAACTAGGTTTAATAAGTCCCTTATTTAGTGCCAACTGTACTGATTGATCCAAATCAATATAGTCCCCGCGATAAGCCATAATCAATAAGGCTTCGCCAATCTTATCAATCAAAGTCATATCACTTAAATTTTTAATCACGTCTAAAGCCATCGCTGAATTTTTAAGTGAGGGATGCGCAATGCCTTGAGCGGAATATCTCAATAGACCTTGCATGTCTTGAAAAACTAGATTTGCAATATCATTAAGTTTTGAGGGTGTTAATGACTTTAAATAAAGGGCGTGGTTTGGCGGAGCTGTTCCTCGGTTATATTTAATTAATGCATTTAGCACGGATTCGTTAAAGAACTTTGAATACAACAATCCGCTTTGAATCATTTGAACTTCAGTATGTTTTGAAACCTCTTGGACGACTAAATCTCTGGAAGTTCTTGGTGAAACTGGCAAAGAAGCCGGTCTTGCCGTGACTGCAGGTAAAACTTCGGAAGTGTTTACTGTTTTAGGCTCTGATAAAACCACGGGTTTTACGTTTTCACTCAGAAAATCTTGGCATTCGTTTGCAGATGAAATTGATGTGGTCAGAACTAATAAAACACTATTTGTTAACAAAAAATTAAAAATTTTCATAACCACCCATTAGGTAAGAACCTTCATATATAAATATTATTGCAACAGAAATGCCAGACACACTTAAAGCTTATTTTCGAGTAATACTCATCATATTTGTAAGTGTTAGAATTTTTTACCTCTTCAAAGGACTGTCGAACTTGTAGTTAATCTAGTTCTTTTCTAGTCAGTTGAGCTTTGGTTTAATCTAAAGCTAAAATTCAGTTTTTTCGTTAATTGAGTCTTGAGTTGGGCTCTAAGAAATCGCGACTTAAAAAAGCCTTAACACGATCTTAAAAATCTAAGATCAAACTTAATACATCCAGGGTAATAATTATAAGTCTATAAATACCTCGTGGCATCGTATGGGCTTAGCTGTAAATGAAATAAACAATAAAAATTTAATAATATAACAGGAGAATGACTATGTTCCGAATTTGTTCTAAGACACGAACAATATCTTTGGTGCTTTTAGCTGTATTGTCTTTTTACCCCTTAATGAACACTCAGGCTCAGAATATTGAAGAGCGCCGTGCAAATCTATTCGATAATTTAGATTACAATGCGCTATCTAACAAAATCAGTCAGTGGTTAAGAAAAGACAATGAAAGCTCAGCTGTTTTAAACGTTACAATAGAATCAGAAAGAAGCGTTTTGAATGACTTTTCGGACTTGTTATCAAGTTCATTCCGATCAAATTCCCAAGGCACGAGTGAGGATTTCATTATTAAGTTTTACTGGAGTTCCACTGAAATTGGACGTGGTGGTCTAACGACAATTTGCGTTTTAAATATTCAGTACGATCGCTCAACCATCGTTTTAGACAACTGCCAGTTCATTGATAATGTAGTTAAGGACTTAACGACATGGGAATGGTTAACAGCAGCCCGAGACGATCAAGCCTTAGTCAAACCCTTATCGACAAAATCAGAAAGAGTTTCCGAGCAAACAAACTTAGTCGTTCGATTTAACGAAATCTTAAGACAAGGTGGAACATCGGCTAGCACTTGCGACGAAAATTCTACGAATGATTTTACAATTTTAATTGTTACTGGTTCAGAAAAAGAACCGTTTTTAAGTCATGCAAAAACGACGTTTATCTCAAGACGATTAAACTATTATGGGAATAAATGTTTTGGGATTAGGGTTGAAAAAGGAGGATCTGTTTCTTCTGCGACGGACATGAAGCTGAAGCAGCTTGCCCGGAATGAAAATGGCTCAACGATTTATCCGACAATTTGGACACCGGCCAGTAAAATTTATGAAAATTATGCTTTTGGAAATAATCCAAACTCAAGGTTTATTGATGGGGATCCAATTGTGATTTCACCAATGGTTTTTTTACTTAAAAAACGACATTTAGAAGAGGGCTTAGCAGACGTTGTTCATGAAAATTTAAACTTAGTCATCGGAGACCAGAATGCGGCCATGTTTCAACCTTTAGCTAGAGCCAATTTTGTAGAAAACCCGACTAACATTGGCATGACTGATGTTTTATTTAGATCCACTGAAGATTTAATTAAAGTTAAACGTAGAGGATCTTACAAATTTCAAACAACACCACCAGCATCTTCCAATAGTGGTCATCACTATCAAGTGATTCAAGCCTTAGAATTTGCAACTATCATATCAGGTGGGGATCCACTTCAAGATCTTGATTATAACATTTCACCTGAGATTATTAACTCTGCTGATCTTGCAACCTTAATCACGGAATCTGCAAACAGAACAAGAACTCAGTACGAGAGTACAGATGATCTTGGGAAAGCAATGGTCACTCAATCTGGAATAGATGGTGCTTACCTTTATGAAAACGTGGCTATAGAATCTGTTTTAAGTTTACCTGAGAGTGAACAAAATAAATACGAAATCGTTTATCCTATAAATAATTCCGAATCTAATCACCCCGCATACATCTTAAGAAACACAGCTACGCCAGAGCAAATTGCCGCCGCTAAAATATTTATCGATTTTTTAAGGACTCGTGAAATGCAGCTTTTAGCAATGGGTAGTTATGGATTTAGACCACTTAAAACAAGTCTTGAAGGTTCTGATGGTGATTTACTGTCTCAAAATTTTGGGGCGTTAGAAAATAAACTAGGTGTGATCTCTGATCTTGAAGCCGAGGAATTGAATTTTATTTCAGTGCCGCCGGCAGGTTTAATTGAACGTATTATCGATTTAGTGAATTAATTTTTAAAGGAAAAAAAACATGAAAACTATAAAATTAAATTTTTTAATATCGTTTTTTAGCTTATTTTTAACGTTATCTTCCACAATTGTTTTTGCTGCCGGTGAGTTTGATCAAAGCCTAAGAGCAACTTCAAGTTGTCCTGACTTTATTGTTTTGAACTACGCTTATGGTTCTGAAAAAGAAAATTGGGCTGAGGAAACAGTGATTGAATTCAACAAACGCCAAGACATCAAAGTCGACGGCAAATGCGTTCGTATCAATACACAAGCTGACATTAAAGGAAGCGACCCTCGAAAAGTTTATGGTGCGGCCGGATCGGGTTCAATTATGAAAAGAGCCTTTGATCGTCCAGAACTAAAAATTCATATTTTAAGTCCGGCCTCTAGTTTATATTTAAGACTTTATGAAGACTTAAAAAAAGATGAAATCTCTGGAAAACTTTTTAGTGTGGATGAGCCTTTAGTAAACTCACCAATTGTTATTGCGATGTGGGAAGACATGGCTAGAGCTTTGGGTTGGGATCCAGACATTGAAAAATCTGAACTTATCAGCTGGGAAAAAATTGTATCTTTAGCTTCAACTTCAGGTGGTTGGTCATCATTAGGTCAGTCTTGGGGCGATTTTAAATTTGGTCACACAAGTCCACATAAAAGCAATAGTGGTTTAATGAGCCTAGTGGCTGAATTTATGGCGGCTCATAAAATTGTTAACGGTGAAAGTACAGAAGACTTAACAGTTGAAAATGTACAAAACCCTGACGTGATTTCTTTTGTTGAAAATTTAGAAAAATCCACCGTCAGATACGGTGAATCCACAGGATTCTTTGCGAAAGATCTTTTAACTCATGGACCTGATTTTATTCATGCGGCTGTGTTGTATGAAAATTTGGTTATGGAATATAAAGACCGCATTGAATCTAAATGGGGTAAAAAAATTGTAGCGATTTACCCGGAAGAAGGAACATTTAATTCTGATCATCCGTTTGCAGTTGTGAATTCATTAACAAGCAGTTCAGAGCGCCAAGCGGCTCAGATGTTTTATGACTTTTTAAAAGAGCCAGCTCAGCAACGTGCTGGAATTAAATTTGGTTTTAGACCTTCAAATTTAGATTTAGTCGGTGCAGATCAATTAGATGAAAATATATTTTCGAGCGAAATTGGGATAATCAGAGATTTAGAAGCTGAAGAGATTCCGTTTTTTACACCACCAAAAGGTGATGTCATAAATTTCTTACTGAACCAGGCGTGGCAAGAAGTAAAAAAGCCATCTCGTACAGCTTTAGTCATCGATGTGTCGGGCAGTATGGGTGAAGGCTTAAGAATGCAAAACGCCAGAGAAGGTGCGGCTTCAATCGTTCAAGGCTTAACATCTAGAGATTCTGTAAAACTGATTCCGTTTAACGACTATGTTTATATTGATAATTATGTAGAAACTATCGCTGATAACCGAGGTATTTCACAATTGACAAGTTGGATACGTAGTTTAAATCCAGGTGGTGGAACAGCTTATTTGGATGCCGTTGCCAAAGCCTACGATTATTTGTGTAATCCTCAAGCCTTAGTTCAAACACAAGCCGATGCCCCTGCTAGAGAGCAAACTTGGGGTGAATGGCTTATGGGTGTAGAGCCTGAAGTAGAAGTGGCGCCGATTCAACCGGTACCTCAAGATGCTGGCTCACCGGCTGACAATATTAATTCGATTATTTTGTTAACCGATGGTGAAGATGGAAACTCCTCTCGACAAAATTCAACGGGATATGCGCCAACGCAAAGCCTGTTGTCGAAGATTGAATTTGATAATGGAAAAACTTGTAACGTGTTTATCTATACAGTTTATTATGAACAGAATTCAGATTCGGTGATTGATTCTTTAAGACAACTCAGTGGTGTCACTGGATTAACTGAAGAAGGTACAGAGGAAAACATCAAAAAAGTTTTAGAAAAACTATCAGCCTTCGGCGGATAATTTAATTTGTAATTCTATTAAAAAAAATCCAACAGCAAAAACTGTTGGATTTTTTTATTTATAAAAAAGTTAATTGCAAATTACAGAGGAAGCATAAAAACTTTGAAATGTTCCTTGAAAGCAGACGTCACAAGTAGATTGCGAAGCTTTCGCTTGAACTACAAAAAGGCACTCTTTGGCACTATTAATAAATTTTAAGGAATGAACATCATCTGGGTTTACATTAAGGTGTGCAGCTATGAGGTCGCGAACTTCTAGGTCAATGTCACCCATATCCGCATAAGAAACAGAGGCGTGTAACAGCAATGACATAATAGATAATAGAAAAATCCTCATAAAGTCCCCAGAAAATAAGATCAGATCAAAGATAGCCGAAGTTAGATTGATTTTACAAACTATGTGCCTTTGGACCTTATGTGTAATTTAAATTAATTCCGAGGTTAGGCCCAAAATCGTCTGGCCTGACTAATGTTTAGTTATTATAGCCACTAGTTATATCCTTTGATGATCCCTGATAATCTAATGATTCCAAGGGTTTATACCCAGACTAAAGGAAGGGTTTCTGGCATCAGCGTTGCTAAATATACTGAAGATGACAAAACGTTTGACCAAAGCTCTTAGTGGTTTCCTTTTCTTAGCCGTGATGTTCACAGCCTGTGACATTGGTTGGATTGAATTAGGTACGTCGTCTTGTAACTTCGTAACGAATTCAGATGGGGACCGTATTTCATGGAAATCGTCCCTTCCTATCAAGTTCCGCCTTCATGAAAGTGTACCTTTAGAGGCCTATCCTTCGATTTACAAAGCCGTAGACATCTGGAACCAGGTTTCTACCAAAACGGTTTTAAGCATCGTAAGCACCAATTATAAGCCTTCAGCCTCAACCCGCGATCAAATCCCTGCAATTTACTGGATGCGTGAGTGGGAAGCGTCAAAAAACCTAGAGCAGGCCCGAACCACAGTTCGTTGGGTTCAAACCCAGCTGGTGGACTCAGACATTAAAATCAACGCTAAAAACTTTCAATTTTTCTTTGAGAACGAAGATCCAAGCTACAGTAAGGTGGATTTGGTAGGGGTCATGGTCCACGAATTTGGTCATGCCCTAGGATTTGCCCATAACGAAGCCGTAGAAAGTGTCATGTACTATCAGCTTAGAAAGGGCTATGAGCGCAGAAACGCCAACAATGGTCTAGTTTTTCACACTACAGATGTTTCTTCTTATCAATGTGAATATGGCGATGATATCGTTCTTACGTCGTTTGCGGAGTTAATAGGCTCTGGCCAAACCGGAACAACAAGCGGTGCGTCAAGCCCGTAATTTAAGTATTTTTAAGTAAGTCGAATGACTGTGATATGTAAGACTAATAAAAAAGGATGAGTAAGATGACCCCCCAATCTAACAAAAACATAATGAAAGAACTGGCAAAAACTTTTTCCGCCAGCCCCGAAGTCCAAAACTTCTACCAAGAAGTCAGACAAATTGATGAGACTCAAGACCTAATAACGTCTCTAAATTTAAATCTCACCATGCTTACACAAGCTGAAAAAAGACTAAGCTTCATGATTGGCGAAGTTCGCTCTACCATCAAAAAACGCATCTAACCAAAATCATTTAAAGCTTAAAAAAACAGAAATTCCTTTCGCTCTGAATTCTTTTAAATTCACGAGAACATAAAATATTTTTCCCTTTTTCCTATATATTCTTAAAGCTTCGGACATACGTTTGGCACAGGCTTGCACTAACTGATTTTTGGCGCATTTGAAATACTCTATTTAGTATAAATGTCGACCTCGCGAGAGCAGGATGCGTTCGCCGCCGGCCACAACGTACATGTATTTTTTCAATAAATTGGTTTGGCCGAAGGCGACTCGCGCCAGAACCCACGGATGGGTGGGTCGTCATTTATACTGAATAGAGTATTTCAAATGCGCCAAAAATCAGGTAGCAAGCTACTGTGCCAAGCCGAACTCGGCTTTAAGGATATATAGGAAGAAGGGAAAAATATTTTATGTTCTCGTGAATTTAAAAGAATTCAGAGCGAAAGGAATTTCTGTTTTTTTTAAGCTTTAAATGGTTTTTGGTTAGATTAACATTTTTTGATGTAGCCGATCTTGTGCGAGCATGAGCGAGAGTCGACTTTTATCAGCTTTTGAATGGGTTCGATGTAAAATTCTTCAGAGCTAGTGCTTTCGCCCCATAGGACTTCGTAGGAGATTGGGGCGTAGTGGAAGGTGCCCTTGATTTTGCTTGTTAGCGTGCTTTTTAGTGGGAAGTCTTCAGGTAGGCTGACTTCTCCTGTAAATGTAATTATGGCGCACAGAAGGCCGTCACAGTCTGACCAGGATTTTAGCTTAGAGTTGATGGTCAATTCGAAAGGTAAGCCTGTATCGATAGATATCCAACGGCCTTTATAAGTCCAAGATTCACCAACGTTCACTGGGTTTTTCGGTAAAGTGACTCTGGGGATGTAAAAGATAGATCCTAAGGGGATGTCTTTGACGACCAAGGGTTTACCATATTTGTCGATCATCTCTAGAAGCTCTTCGCCCGGTTCTAGGTAAGCTAAGTCTTTTAGAGTTAATTCCCCAGTTTTATTTTTTGTGACTGTTTTAAATTGGATATCGCCCTTTTCGTTAACGTGTAAGGTGGTGCGGTCGATTTCAAATTTCGCTTCGCTAATATATTTTTTTGTCACTTTACCTTGATCAGACACAACTACGTCAGATTTTGTTTCGTAGTATGAATTTGATTCTGAACCACTGACACTTTGTGCGCTTAAGTCTAAGGGCTTTTTTGTATCAACGGATTTTGATCCCGAAGATTGGCAACCAGTGATGGTCCAAATCAAAGACAAAATTAGTGACGCGAATACTACTTTTTTAGTGGCTATTTTCTTGAATGATTTCATCAGCTTGTAAATTTTCCCCTTGGCGGTACCTTTCAACTAAGGCTTCCTCATTGGTTGGAAACGAGAATAACAATATATTACTATCAGAATCAGAATCTTCAAGTGTAACCACAACATAGTATATGTTTTCTGGATCTGGGTGGTGTTTAATGAAAGTCACTATATTTTGGCCATAGCTATCAGACGTGCGCCAAATCTCATCGGCAAGTTCAATGCTGTCTTCTCGTAGATCTGAATAGTTTTGAAAATCTTCAGTAGGGATGTCACTTTCGTTTCTAACCACAAGCATCGCTTTGTAATGGCCAACCGCTAAAGTGTCGCCCTCAGATAAAGCGTCACCATCAATGGCTCCTGGGTAAACATCTTTTGTTGATAAATCGTAGATCATTTCACCCATTTTAAACTCCTCGACTAGTTTAAGTTCATGTGTTGGAAAGTGTAAAAATATAAAACTTGGTTCTTCGTTATATAGATAGCAGACTGCAATATGGTGGATGCTGTCATCCATTTTTTTTATGTAAATGGCAGTTTCCGTGTTTGTGATTTTATCCGTCGTCCAGACTTCGTCAGGATTCTGTAAACATTCTGTTAAGTTATCTTCATAAGAATCGAAATCTTCTAAAGCAATGTCGTCGGGAAATCTTGCGCGCATTTTAAAATACAGACCTTCGGTTTCTTGGATCTGAACTTTAAAATGATTAAAAAGAGCTTCTTCAGAATCAAAAACTAAATTGGCATCAGGATCAATGACAATAGAAGTATCAGAAGATTTAGATTCATTGGAATTTTTCTTTTTCAAAATTTTTGTGTCCTAATTATTTGCCTTAATTTGCATTATCATTTCTGCCTATCCAAAGGCCAGTTTAAGGCCTTCTAATTTCATTTCACTTGATATGGGGTGATTAATCAAACGAAAATTAGAATTGGATATATTGTTATTCAAGTCAGGGAGACACGGATGTCGATCACACTTGAGAGCTTTGGTGAGTTTAATTTACAACAAATAGAGTACCTTCTGGCGCAATCTGTTAAGGGTATGCATCTTCTATTTGATAGAAATTTAATCAAACAAGCTTTCACACAACCTAAGAATGGAATCGTGGATTTTGAAAAAGAAGACCGCCAAAAAATTCAGAATCTTTTTGCGGGACTGATTGAAAGTACAAGCCTTGGGGACAAAGAGGGCTATCTAAAAAAACTTTCCGAAGAAGATAAAGAAGTTTTGATTAAAGCGTACTTTCATATTGTCGAAAACACGATCAAAAATTCTCTGAAACAATCCCATTAAATAATTTAAAGATTTGGTCTATAGAGTTCAGTAAATGCGACTAAAAACTCAAACGGGGTTGGGGCAACTGAAAAGTCTGCGCTTTCAACTTCTATCGCCTCTAAGCCGGTTCGAAGTTGATCTTCTGTTTTTGGTAAAAAACCTCTTCGATTTTGGATCCAAACAACAGGCAATGTCGGAATCATCAAATGGCCCTTTCTTTCAACGTAATTCCCTAAATCAAATAATTCATTGTTAACCGTTCCATTAGAATTAAAGATAGAAAAGTAGGATTTCCTACTTACAGACCACCTAGAGTTAAATATTGGAACTTTCTGTTGAGTTTGAAAGTACGAAACAAAATTACCTAAAATATTTTTTTGTGTCTTTCGGTGATTAAAGGCAGCAAGGCGGACTCGTCCGTATGAATTTCCATGAGCCGTTAAAAAAGCCAGAAGATCTTTATCTAATGGTAATCCAGGAAAGACTAAATGATCTGAAATTCTTGGAATTAAAGTTTGGCTTCCGGGATAAAAAAGATCTGGCCCATTTTCAGGCTGTTCTGTCGCAGAATTTTGTAGCACAAACACAGGTTTATTAAGCACTTCAGAATTATCTTCAGAAAAAACATACCCATTCTGGTATTCGCCACTTGATAAGCGACTGGTGACAAAAAATGACAAGTTGAAATAGACATTCTTAGGATGATCGAGGTACGAAACGCCCCAACTTTTAGATAAAGTTCTTATTCTTGGCAAGAGGTCTAACTGTCTAAAAGTTAATTCCCCATTTTGATTCATAAAGCGTCTAAGCTCGTTAATTAACAATTGAGTGTTTCGTCTTAAGAAAGCGTCTTCAGATTCAAAAACATCTCTTAAATCATCAAGAAAGTCAGTTCCGTAGTTTTCAAGGGTTTGGTTATAAGACTGAGTGAAAGCTGACGTCATTTGCTCTAATTCGTTGATCTTTTTTTTAATGAGCTGTTTTTCGGCCTCGTCTAAAGTTTTCGACACCTTGTTGAAGTGAAACAAATATTTGATGGATTTAATTTTGTTAAGGCTCACGTCGGCTTTGGACTGAACTAAAAAGGAGCCGCATTCAAAGGCTTGGGCGCTTATCGCAGGAGCTAGGATAAAACAAAAGCTTAAGATTAAAGATTTGATACGTATCACCATGATGTTAATGTTGAGCAAGATGTGTTCCAATATCTTTATTTCAAGGAGCCCATTTTGGATTTTTTCGAAGCCGTAAAACGTCGTCGTAGCATTAGAAAGTATCTATCTGATAAGGTGCCTGATAACGTAATACACAAAGCTTTAGAGATGGCAGCCTTAGCTCCTAACTCCTCCAACACACAAACTTGGGATTTTCATTGGGTTAAAACCGAAAACATAAAACAAAAACTTATCGAAGCTTGTCTTTTTCAGTCGGCGGCAAAATCGGCAAGTGATTTAATTGTCGTAACTGCCAACTCTAAACTCTGGAAACGATCGCAAAAATCACTTATTGAATGGGCCAAGAAAAGCAACGCTCCTTCTGGTGTCCTGGATTATTACCAGAAGTTGCTACCGATCATGTACTCCCATGGCCCTCTTAACTTGTTTGGCTTTTTAAAGTGGATCGGTATTACCCTTGCTGGCCTTTTTAGGCCTATGCCGCGCGGACCATTCACGCGAAGGGATATGCAAGAAGTTGCTGTCAAATCTGCGGCATTAGCAGCTCAAAATTTCGTATTGGCTATAAGTGCTCAAGGCTATGATTCCTGCATGATGGAAGGCTTTGACAGTTCACGCGTCCTAAGGGTTTTAAACCTATCCAAGCGTTACACCGTTGTGATGGTCATTGCCGTCGGTAAAACCGCTGAGAATGGCACTTGGGGCACCCAGGTGCGCCTGCCACTGACAGATGTTATTCATGTTTATTGATTCATTTTCAAACCAGATAATAATATTATAAGCACGCTCTAGAATTTGTCAGAAAACTTGGACCTGCATCTAGAATTTTATTGGTATCACAGTCAACAATGTTGTCAGGGGCATCTGTAGATTCACGGTGAAGATATATGAAAAGCCGGTCAGCAGAGTTGTTATTTAAGGTACCTTGGTTGTTCTCAAATTTATTAAAATTTCCCCAACCAGTGATTCGAACAATTTGTTTAAATCCATATTTAAACGAGTTTGTTCCAACATTATCTTTTATCAGATAATTATTGCCTTTCACGTTGACCCAAGATTCTCCAGAGTTAGCGCCCGTCATTCCTGTTCCATTGAAACTATTTTTTTCGATCAGCCCACCTGTTGTAAACTCTTTGATATCAATAAGGTCAGCGGTTATACCCGGGCCTATTTGATTTAACCTAATGGTGTTGTTGTCGCTTTTGTCCTCGATATCTTTACCAAATGCTGTTCCGATGTAAATGCCTTCACCTATGCCTTCTGACCCACGGTTTTTTCCAGCATCGTAAACTCTGTTGTTTTTAACGATATTGTTCGAACTAAAATTCATTAAGTGTAAAGCCTCGTGGCCCACGTTATGTATGTGTAAATTTTCGAAAATACTGTTGTCGGTTTCTTCGACCATCAAGCCTTTCATACCTAGAGTGATCTCAAGGTTGGCCAATCTGATGAAGTTACTATTTTTTATCGTAAAAATTCGTTTTTGTGACGACACTCCGTCGCCTTCAATCTTCACTTGGCCCTGTCCACAAATTGTTATTCTTTGCGCAGAATTTCCAACAAGATTACTTAAAACTACGTTACTCATTCTGTACGTGCCAGCACTTAAAACAAACAAAGTACCAGGAGAAGCCAAAGATGGAATATTCATAAATTCATTGACGTTAGTGACCATCCTTTTCAACGTGTGAGGATAGTTTTCGCAATTTGATAGGGTGCTATCAATACCGATCACTTCCGAAGTTGGTGTCGTTGGAATATTTAGATTTAAGTTATGGGTGACTGAAACAGATCTATTGTCAGAAGCATCAGTTTGATAAATCGTAATATTTTTTGAACCATTACTTGAAGATAAATTTAAACTTTTCGTAAAAGCAGAATTACTGCACATTGTGTTCGAAGAGGAAACATCTCCTGAGAAATAAATCTGACTTCCAGATTCGCAAGTCCCAGTAAGCGTCACTGCACGTGAGTTGACCGTAGTTCGATTAGCAGGAGAACTGATAACGACCGCATTTGGTGCGGTTGTATCCGCGGGAGGTGGGGTGCTCGCAATATTAAGAATTAAATTGTGGACCGTGGATGCGGATCTATTGTTCGCTTCATCAATTTGATAGATAGAAATATTTTTCGATCCATTAGTTTGGGCTAAATTTAAATTTACAGAAAAAGAAGAGTTACTGCATAAGGCATTAGAAGATGATGGCGAGATGTCACCCAAAAAATATACTCGAGCTGAGTTTTCGCACGATCCAACTAAAGTGAAAGCTAATGATGTTCTGGTGCTTTGATTAGCGGGAGAAGTGATAAGCACTGCATCTGGCGCTGTCGAATCAACCGGTGGTGGAGTAGGGGGTATGTCTAAAAGTAGATTATGAATGGTAGCTAAGGACCTGTTATTAGAGGCATCCGTTTGATAAATGGTAATATTCTTAGACCCATTATTCGGCGATAGAGTCAGGCTTAACGAGAACGAAGAATTATCACATATCGAATTAATGGACGAAGGTGTAATATCTCCGGTCACCGAAAGCTGGCTTCCGGTCTCACATGAACCTACAAGTGTAAAAGAACGGAATGTTCTAGTGCTTTGGTGAGCGGGTGATGTGATTACAATAGCGCTTGGAGCAATTAGATCATCAACCGGTTCAAGAACAGGGTCAGTGACAGTATTGAAAGACACTTCGCCACTTTCAAAATCGGTGCAACCCAAAATTTGAAAAAACATAATTAAACCTAAAGAATATTTCAGCAATTTCTTAGAGCAATAAGAAAACATATTCCCCAACTTTTTTTAGGTTCAAATGATATGTTTCCTATCGGAGGAAATACTTTTTTTCAGGCATTATAGTAACTTAACATTCTTAAAATCTCAAAAAGATACACTATTTTATTTCATTGTTGCCAAAGTGAGGCTCCTAGGTAAACTCCTAGTTAAGCTCACATCAAAATCAAATCAAATAGTGAAGCACAAATTTAAAATTTATTTTTTTTGTTTTATCAGTGCTCTTTCGATTCTCACAGTTAAGCTGGGCTCGTTCGTTAAATTTTCTAGAAAAGATTTTACCTCGCTAATTTTATTTAAATCTTTATCAAGCCACCCTTTATGATATTTTTCATCCAAATAAATTGGTGACCTATCATGACCGACCATTTTAACGAAGGGATAAGGTTCTTTGGTCACAACAGCAAACGAATCGATGACTTCTCCTGTTTCTTTATTTATCCAAGAATTAAAAACTCCTGCCAGTGTCAAAATTTCGTGGCCTATGAACTCAACAATATTTCCTCCATGAGTACCCTCGTAACAGGACTCAAAAAAACTAGTGATCGGCACTAAACACCTCGACGTTTCAAGAGGTTTGATCCACGTAGGTTTTTCGTCAATGGTTTCAACCCTCGCATTATAAGTCGCAAACTTAGGTTTTGAAACTTTACTCCAAGAGGGTATCAGTGAATAATTCATAACCTTTATTTTATTCGTGTTGTCTTCTTGAATTATGACTGGAAAGGCCTGATGGGGAAAGGCTCGAACTTTAATCTCGTCATCCAGGTGATCGTCCGACGTAATTTTAAATTCATTTATAAGACTACTTTTTCTTGCATTAATTTGAATTGAAAAACACATCGCGCACCTAATTAGTAAGATATTTACTTAAAAATTTCCACGTAAAAAGTTCCTATCACCACTTTCGATTTA
>JANODG010000186.1:0-32609 GCA_031412575.1 Bdellovibrionales bacterium | reverse complement strand
GAAGTGCGGCACGCCGAGGAAGTGATGGCCGACCTGAGTGCGCCAATGCGGGGAGTGGATAATAATCGCATCGTAATCTAGATGACTTAAGCTTTTTCTTAACCGCTCGTAGGCCCATCTTAAACTTTCCCAACCACATTCTGATTTGGGTTCATTTTGTTTTGGATTTTCCGCATACACCAAGTGTGGTGGATGGGGTGCAAGTACTCCGGCAACAATTTGACCTTTCATAAATCCCCTCAAAATAACTTTATAAAATTTAAAACTCTAAACAAATAGTCTTGGCTTCCGTAAAAAAATCCAACGAATAATCCCCACCTTCGCGGCCAAGACCCGAAGACTTCATGCCACCAAAAGGCACTCGCAAATCACGTTTAAGCCAAGTGTTAATCCACACTGTGCCAACATCAATCGTCGACGCAAGTTTATGGGCTTTAGATAGATCTTGCGTAAATAAGGTGGCACATAGTCCATAAGGTGTTGTGTTCGCCCATTTAACCGCTTCATGAGCATATTTAAACGGCCTTAATGAAACCACAGGACCAAAGATTTCATCTTGTTGCAATTCAGAACAGTCCGATAAATCTTCCATGACGGTAGGTTTTAAATAGTAGCCTTGTTTTAAATCCTCAGGCAGTTCACTGACTTCAACCTTCGTGCCGCCAAATAAAATTTTAGCTTTATCTTTTTTCGCAAGTTCAATGCAGCTTAAAACTTTATTCAAGTGAGCCTCAGACACTAAAGGCCCCATGAATGAACTTTCTAATTTAGGATCACCAACTTTTAACTTTTCAACTTCAGAAATAAATAGTTTTTTAAACTCTTCATAAATTTCGTCTTGGATAAAAATTCGTTCTGTACAAAGACAAATTTCACCTTGGTTTAAAAACGAAGATTTTATGGAAACTTCAACGGCCTTTTTTAAATTTGCATCTTTAAGAATAATTGCGGAATTTTTACCACCCAATTCTAAGCTCATCTTTTTAAAATTAGGAGCCACGATTTGAGCAATTTTTTTACCCGTAGCTGTTCCACCTGTAAAAGAAATGGCTGTGACCCCTGGGTGCGAAACCAAAGCTTCGCCAACGTCTTGTCCTAAGCCAAAAAGAATATTACAAACACCTTTGGGCAATCCAATCTTCTCAAAAACCTGCGCTAGTAAAAAAGCTGTCATCGGTGTGACTTCAGAGGGCTTACAAATAGCTACATTTCCGGCTGCTAAACACGGCGCAATTTTCCATGTCAGCAAATACAAAGGTAAATTCCACGGGGAAATTAAAGCACAAACCCCTAAGGGTTGCTTTTGGACATAACTTAATGTGTTTTTCATCTCAAAAGACTTGGATTCAAAATTTAAAATACGATTAGCAAAAAATCTAAAATTTTCTACAGCACGAGGAATATCAAGACTTCGCGCTAACCAAACGGGCTTACCAGTATCCGCACTTTCGGCTTCTGCAAAGGCGTCAAAATTATCTTCGATTCCGTCAGCAATTTTATTTAACCAGTCGGATCTTTCTTGCGCCGATAATTCTTTCCAGCGTTCAAATGCTTTTTTAGACGCTTGAACAGCATACACTACATCAAGTGCATCGGATTTGGGTAAGGTTGAATATATTTTTGCATTTGACGGATTTATATTATTTAGCGTTTCAAGATTTGAACTTGGTTTAAACTCGCCATTTATATAATTTAAAATTTCAATCATCTTATAAAGTTCCTGTTCGCCCGCCGTCGACGGGAAGATTTATCCCTGAAATGTAATCTGCATTGGTTGAACATAAAAAACTAATAGCACTAGCGACTTCATCAGCAGTTGCAAATCGTCTTAACGGAACTTTTGATTTCCAGTCTTCAGAAATATCTTCAACTGATTTACCGGTAGTGTTAGAAGCCGCTTTTAAAAGCTCATCTAATCTTTCGGTCGCAGTGTAGCCGGGTAGCACGTTGTTCACTGTTATATTTAAAGGCCCCAGTTCCATGCTCAAGGTTTTTGACCATTGGGCTACAGCGCCTCGAATGGTGTTTGAAACTCCAAGGTTAGGAATTGGCATTTTAACTGATGTTGAAATGATATTAATGATTCGCCCCCAACCTGCGATTTTCATTGCGGGTAAAATACTTTGTACAATTTTTTGATTGGCAATCACATGTGACTGAAACGCCAGATTTAATTCTTCAATACTGGCTTGGGCTAAAGGACCAGACTTAGGACCGCCCGAATTACAAATTAAAATCTGATAAGAATCTTTAAGCAACCTTAAAGATAATCTTTCAAGTTGATTCATATCGGATAGATCACATTGAAATACGTCGTGTTCTAAATTGCTAAGACCTAGCATTTCTTTTTTTAATTCATTAAGTTTTGTGGGATTTCTAGCAACAGCTAAAACCCGAACCTGGTTTTCAGCTAATTGCAGAGCGACTTGCTTACCAATGCCCTGAGAAGCGCCACAAACAACAGCTGAAATTTGAGATTTAAAATTTAACATTTTCGATTACCTCTTGGTGTAATATTGAATTGTTTTTCGAGGTGAACTTTCACCCAGGACGAAAATTTGAACTTTACATGAGGCGCCCAAGACAAATGCATCTGTTTTAAAAAGATAAGAAAAGGTGACTTCTGTTCCACGAGAAATTAAGTCATTCAAGTTATAATAAGGGCCACGATCAATTCTACATTTGGCTGAGTTTTCAAGAATAACAATTTGAGGCTCTAGCAGTAACAGCTTTTGAAAAAGAAGTTCTGCATCAATTTCCTCTTCAGAAGGAATTAGAGATTGTTTAGGTAATTTATCTTCATCAACAACAAATTTGACTAAGGTAAAAAATCCCGCTTCATTTCCATCGCCCTGAACTTCGAAAAACATAGCATCATCCGGCGTATTTAGAAACTCGTTTGCATAAGATGGTATCGCAAAGAATAGAATTGCAATGAAAAGAATATTTAGCTTTGGACAACTTTGGAAAAACATTTTACCCCTTAACAAAAATCAACACATAATGATAATTCAAAATGAGTATTTTCTGAAATACAGAAATTTGATCACAAATAGTACATATTTAGACAAAAAGCACTCATTTTAGTGAAGACAAGCTCGTTTCTATAATTTAATATTTAGCTTAATGTTTAAGGTAAATTTTAATTCGATTTCGAAATTAAGATCTACCCGTATCTGTTCGAATAATTCAAAGGAGCACCCATGAAAAGAGTTGCAGTCATTGGCAGCCAAAGAACACCTTTTGTGAAATCTTTTGGGACTTACACGTCTATCACTACAAAAGATCTGTTGGTGGCTTCCTTAGAAAAATTAGTAGCTAAGTTAAACCTTGAAGGCAAACTTATGGATGACGTTATCGGCGGAGCGGTGATCAAATCTACCCGTGACTTTAACTTGGTTCGGGAATCCATCTTATCAACAAAGTTAGATCCAAGAACGCCTGGCCTAGATATGCAGAGGGCCTGTGGAACTAGTTTAGACGCAACCATTGCTTTGGCGAATAAAATTAAATTGGGTCAAGCCGATGTGGGCATAGCCTGTGGTGTGGACACCAACAGCGCATCCCCACTGGAAGTTTCAAAGCCACTTCGAGATATTTTTTTAAAACTTCAAATGGCCAAGTCCAGTATGGAAAAAGTGGGGCTAATTGCTCAAATGCGACCAAAGATGTTTCTACCCTCTGTGCCGACCGTGAATGAACCTCGCACTAAGAAAAGTATGGGTGAGCATTGTGAATTAATGGCTAAGACATGGAATGTAACTCGAAAAGAGCAGGATGAATTAGCTCTAAAAAGTCAAAAATCCGCAGACATGGCTGTCAGAGATGGATTTTTTAAGGACCTTGTCTTCGAATTTCAAGGTTTATCCCAAGATCAATTTATTCGTTCTGATTCTTCTTTAGAAAAAATGGCAAAACTAAAACCAGCATTTGATAAAGAGAATGGAACACTAACAGCCGCAAATAGTACTCCTTTAACGGATGGGTCTTCAGCTGTTTTATTGTGTAGCGAAGACTATGCTAAAAAAAATAATTTGAAGATATTGGCCTTCGTCGAAGATGGGCAAACGTCAGCGGTTGATTTTGTGCACGGTGCAGGGTTGTTAATGGCCCCCACAAAGGCCGTTTCAGATTTGATCCAAAGAAATAAAATGCGCCTTCAAGACTTTCAAATTTATGAAATTCATGAAGCCTTTGCAGCCCAAGTTCTATCGACGCTTAAAGCTTGGAATGATCCCAAATATTGTAAAGAAGAATTAGGCCTGGAAGGCATTTTAGGTGAAATTGATTTAGACAAACTAAATACTAAAGGTGGAAGTTTAGCTTTAGGCCATCCATTTGCAGCAACAGGAACTAGACTTGTAGGGTCTACGGCTAAAATACTTTCGACAAAGGAAAATTCGAAAGCCTTAATTACGGCTTGTACCGCCGGTGGTATGGGCGTTGCGATGATCATGTCTAGTCCTAATTAAAAATAAAGTAGGACAAATTTTAAGGCAGTTTCATTATTTATATAAAATTAGTTTAATTAGATATACTGATTTGATTTAAAATTTTCAAAAAAGACTCATCAGAATTTATTTTGCTAAAAAAGCTTCGTGCATATAAATTTTAAGTAGTTACTAGTTTCAAAATGGGTCTTTTTTAATAATTAGGAAATTTTTCTCAAAAAAGTAATTTAAAATGATGTTTTAGATGTTAATCTTTCTTAACATCAATCAATCGAAAACACTTTTTGCATAAAATAAATTTTTTTTGCGTCAAAGTCTTGAACTTTCAAAATAAAAAATAGAATATAATTATTCAACAAATAGCCTTTGTTTACGATTAATGTTTTTTGGTAAAAGTTGGGATAAACATTAAAATTTTTAGATTTATTTAAAAATAAATTAAATTCGAAGTTTGATCGGAAACGTTTCGCAATTGTTATGTAGGTTATAAAGTAGAAAAGGATAGTGAAATGAAAGATGATGTTTATAGTAAAGAAGTTGGTAAGCTGTTTAAAAACTATCGTATCAACGCAGATTTAAGCCAAGGGTTTGTGAGCAAACAATTGGGTTACACTTCTCCACAGTTCTTGTCGAACTTTGAAAGAGGTCTTTGTATGTTACCAATGCCAAAATTAAAAAAGGCTTTGGATCTTTATGATGTTAACGGCGATGAGGTTGTTGGGTTGATGATTGATCTTCAATCTGATTATTTAAAAAAGACATTCTTAAAGAAAGGCGCCAAAGTATCAAAAGGTAAAAAGAAATAATTAGAGTTATAATCAATAGGTTATAACCGATTAAATTAGTTATTTTTAAAAAAAACCGTTTGCTCAATGCAAACGGTTTTTTTATTTTTACGAACACCATTGTTAACTGATGTTCTTAAATTTTTGATTTAGATCGGGTTTAATTTATATAAACCATCTATAATTGAATTAAATTTCAAGCTTGGTCTCATGACTTTAGAAACCTTAGACTCGTCTGGTAAGTAGTACCCGCCAATGTCGGCTGGCTTTCCTTGGATTTGCGCCATGTCTTTTATGATTAAAGCTTCACTTTCCTTAAGTGTTGAATAAACATCACTAAATACTTTCTTTATCGATGGATCTTCGTTTTGTTTCGAAAGTTCTTCAGCCCAAAATAAACTTAAGTAGAAATGGGTTCCTCGGTTGTCGAGTTCCCCGGCGTCCCTTGAAGGTGACTTATCTGTTTTTAAGATCTGGCCATTGGCTTTATTTAAGCAGTCCGCAAACACCTTTATCTGCTTGTTTTTAGACTTATCTGCATAATCTTCAATCGAAGCTGCAATCGCAAGAAACTCCCCGAGGGAATCCCAACGTAAATGGTTTTCTTCGACAAGCTGTTCGACATGTTTAGGCGCCGATCCACCTGCACCTGTCTCGTAAAGGCCGCCTCCAGCAATCAATGGAACTATAGATAACATTTTTGCACTTGTGCCTAATTCTAAGATCGGGAACAAATCTGTCAAATAGTCTCGTAAGACATTTCCAGTTACAGAAATCGTGTCTTTTCCATCTGTGACCCGTTTTAAACTTAGTAACATGGCTTCGGTTGGATTCATGATTTTGATTTCTGCACCATCTAAATCTAATTTTTTAAGTTCTTCATTAACTTTAAGAATTAAATTTCTGTCGTGGGCTCTGTGTTCGTCCAGCCAAAATATGGCAAGCGTCTTTGCAGCTTTAGATCGTGTGACAGCAAGCTTGACCCAATCTTTAACAGAAATATCTTGGGTCTGACACATTCGCCAAATATCACCAACTTCGACGGAATGCTCAAAGATAACTTTATCTTCCGAATTCACAACTTGAACCTTTCCAGCTTTTTGAATTTCAAAAGTTTTATCGTGCGAGCCGTACTCTTCGGCCTTTAAGGCCATCAGCCCAACATTCGCTACACTTCCCATTTTTGTGACATCAAACGCACCGTGCGTTTTTAAATAATCCACCACAGTTTGATAAATGCCTGCGTAACAACGATCAGGAATTAAAGCTTTAGTATCGTGAAGCTTATTATCTGCACCCCACATCTTTCCCGAAGACTTAAATGCCGCTGGCATCGAAGCATCAATAATCACGTCACTTGGTACGTGAAGGTTTGTGATGCCTTTATCGGAATTAACCATAGCTAATGGTGGTTGATTTTTATAGGTTGTTTGAATTGCCGTTTCAATTTCGGTTTTTAAGGCTTCGGGTAGTTTTTGAATTTTTTCATAAAGGTCGGCTACACCATTGTTAGGATTTACGCCTAATTCTGCAAAAGTAGATTTATATTTATTAAAAACATCTTTATAAAAAGTTTTAACCGCATGACCAAAAATGATTGGATCAGAAACTTTCATCATGGTTGCTTTCAAGTGAAGCGAAAGCAAAAGTTGTTTCGATTTAGCGTCGGCAATTTCTGTTTCAAAGTATTCAATTAATTTTTTACTGCTCATTGAAGACGAGTCGATGACTTCACCTTTTGTGATCTTGAATGAGGATTTTAAATCTTTAGACTCGCCATCTTTTGTGACAAGCTTAATTTTTACCTGCTGCTCTTTATCTGTAATATATGATTTTTCAGATCCGTAAAAATCGCCGTCTTTCATGAATGCTATGTGTGTTTTCGAATTCTTATCCCAGCTTCCCAATTTGTGCGGATTCGCTTTGGCGTACTCTTTCACTGGTGGTGCTACTCTACGATCTGAATTTCCTTCACGAATAACCGGGTTAACAGCGCTACCTAATACTTTTGAATATTTTGAATGAATTATTTTTTCTTCTTCCGTTTTTGGGGATTCAGGATATGACGGAATTTTAAAACCCTTAGATTGAAGCTCTTCGATAGCTTCTTTAAGTTGAGACAAAGAAGCACTGATGTTTGGAAGTTTAATAATATTCGCGTCAGCTTTTTTAACAGATTCGCCAAGTTCTTTTAGACCATCGGGTATCTTCTGAGCTGAAGTTAAATTTTCTGGAAATTGAGCTAAAATTCTTCCGGCTAAAGAAATATCAACAAGATCTAAACTAATATGGGCTTGTGCAAAATAAGCTTTCAAAATCGGAAGCAAAGAATAAGTCGCAAGTAATGGAGCTTCATCTGTTTTGGTATACTGGATCACTATTTTTTTTGACATGTAATATTCCCCCTTTTTGAAAAAAAATTTTATTTTTTACACTGCGATTTATTGGATGCTACATAATCCGGTTGGTATTTAATAGCACGCGAATTTAAATCTTTAATTCTACTTTCTGGCGAAGGGTGGGTCGATAAAAACTCAGGTGTTTTAGATCCACCTTTACCCATGAGCTTCCATAATTCGGCAGCCTCTTTAGGATCGAATCCAGCTTTAGCCATGTACATTTGCCCCATACGGTCAGCTTCGGTTTCGTGGCTTCGGCTAAAGGGCAACATGACGCCATATTGAACCCCAATACCTAAAGCGCCTACAATTAAACTATCCGTCGCAGAGTCCGAACCTAAGACAATAGATCCTACTTGCATACCTGTCTGGGCTAATGTGGCTTGTGACACTCTTTCGTTGGAGTGTTTAGCGATCACGTGGCCTATTTCGTGTCCGATGACAGCAGCAATCTGATCTTGATTTTTAGCCAATGAGATCATTCCAGTATGAATTCCCATTTTCTTGCCGGGTAATGCAAACGCGTTGGCGCTGTCGTCTTTAAAAACTTCTATCTGCCATGTCTTAGGGTCTTCGTTCATGGATATTAAAAGGCGATCCGTGATGCATTTTATATAACCGTAAGTGGCGGGGTCTTTAACTGTCGGAGTTTTGGTTTTCAGTTCAGCAAAAGAAGCTATACCCAGATCACTCATTTTAGAGTCAGGAAAAAGTAAAAGCTGTTTTCGGCCCATAGGCGAGGTCCCACATCCTGAAAACACCAAAACTGAAAACATAGTCAAATAAACGAATTTTAAGATATTATTTTTCAAAATAACCTCATCTTTAGCACGGCATTATCTTTATTTTGCTGGTCTAGTTATAGCCTAAAGACAGATAAATTGTAAGGATAAGAAGTGATGAATCAAGTTAAAAATAAATTGGTTATAATTATCTTGGCCCTGATCGTTCTGACTCAATTATCATGTGGATCTGCAAAATTAAAATCGGTTCAAGAAGCTGCTGTAGAAAATTATTCAACAGAGGCCGAAAAAATCCAAAAGCAAGTTAATGAAAATCTAGTAGTTAGTGGAAAACTTAAAGCTCGTGAAATGGGCTTAAGCACAGTTTATATGAAAGTTATTTTTCAGCGGTATTCTACTCTGGCTCCAGAGGATAAAAATTTTGTTGATTATCAGCCTTGGTGGAACACTAAAGAAGGGTTGTGGGGTTTTACAGGAGTCGCTCAAAAAATTTACGAAAAACTTTCCGATAAGATTGAAGATCAGTTTGGTCGTGTGATTGGTGTAAATCAAAACATGTTTATCGGGATGGAATTAAACCCAAAAAAAATTGCGTATCCTGTGAAAGTTCCCACTGGTGGCATCGAACGTAAAGAAGATTTTAAAAAATATTTAGAAATCGCGAATGTGACCAGTTATAATTATGGTGCCTTCAACGCCAACCAAGGACGGTCTATAGCCCAAGCCGCAGTCGAAAAAGACGGGGCTTTATTTTTGCCGTACTTTAATATTTTTTTAAATAAAGATTTAGCAACCATAGGTAAAATCGACGGAGAATTAGTCATCAACTACAAGGCCTTCATCAATGGATACTTTCAGCTCTGTAACCACACCAAATGTGAGCAAGCCACTTTACCCAAAGGTCAGCACTTAACCGTAACCGTTCCTTTACCGCCAAAAGTGGCCCTATCAAGCACTAAACAACAAGAAGCCATCAACATGTTAGCCCAAAAGCACTTAGGCCAAATCATGACCGACTTCGCCATGACCGCTTTAGCTCAGTTGAAGGAATAGCCCCACGCAGTGGGAAAAGTTCCGCCCCATGCAGTAGGAAAAGTTCCAGCGAGCCGCCGAGGGTGCGCACGGAAGTCCCAGCGAAGCGGACTGAACGAAGCCCCTTGTCAGGCGGCGAGTGACCTAGACAGCAAGCCCCACCCAAAGGGGCGGGCAGAATTGACAAAAAATGACCTTAGAATCGTCACTTAGACAGACAAATGTTTAAAAAACCTAGCAATTTTAATAATTTAGCATTAACTCCTATGGCATACATCTAGCAGTTAAGAGTATCTGAACATTAGGGCAAAAAATAAACAGGGGTTTTTTAGTAGAGGGGTTCATTATGTATTTAGTAAATTCGTACATCAAAATATTTATTCTAAATCTTTTCGCATTTGGAATTACTTTTACGATTCCTGTTTTATCACATGCGAACATTGATCCAAATTTGTGTTCATTTTTTCTGACTTCTAATCAACCTTCAGAAGCCGAACTTCGAAATTCTTATCTTACACCTTATTTTAGAAGAACAGATTTTATTAGATTAAAAACTCAAGAAATTAAAGCAGAACTTGTTGAATTAGAAAAAGCCATTGCGGCTTCACCCGATGACGTGAATCTCTTGAATGTTTATTGGTACACATCAGGGTTGATAGATTCTAGAAATAGAAATCTGCAATTAAGAACTCGTCGATTAGAAATTGCTTTACGTTTAAGAACTTTAGTAAGTTCAAAAGAATCTGTATTGTTTAAAATTTATTTAGCTTATTTTGATTTAAAAGATTATGAGAAGGCATTTACATTTATCTTTATGTTAAATACTGATTATCCGGATAATTTAACATACGCAATCGAGCGTATCCGAACAAATATTAAGCTTCGCGAATACAGTAGAGCAATAAGTTTATCAGAATTGAAGTTGTCCGAAAATCCTGACAACACGTCTTTATTAAAATTAGGTGCAGAAGCTCATGTAAAAATGGCAAGTTCCATCAATACGAATATGGGGGGTAGTAGATCTTATAAATTAAACCTATTTGCAAAAGCAGAAACATATTTAAGAAAGCTTATGTTTGAACATGGTCAAGTAGGTTATCGCAACCAGATCTATTATGTCAGATCGTTATTGGGGCAAAAGTCGATTGAAAAGTATCAAGAAGCTTTAAATTACTTAACTTACGTAGATATTAAATCTGATAAAAACCTAATTCAATATTACACTGTATTAGCTTACATGGGCCTTAAACAATTGGATGAAGCTGAAGATGTACTTAAAGAATTACTAGATTCTAATCCAAGCAACAGATTTTACCGATTGCTAGAGAAGTGGCTTAAGAATTTATCGAATAAAATGAATGGTGTTTCAGTTGCGGAGACTTCATCATTTGATGAAGTCTATAGCGGCGATTCTTATGGTCTTAATCAATATGAAGACGACTATTAATCAGATCAAAAGCATAAAAGAAGCTGCATCTAAGCTGTTTTATTAAATATTTTCTTACACAAATTATAGCAGTATTCCTAATTCGGTTTTAACAAAAAGCACCAACAAAAAAAGGCCATTCTTTCGAAATGGCCTTTTTGTTTTTACTAAAATAGTTTTTTATTTAAAACGATTTAGAAAACGTCTTCGATCCACCACGGTCAGAGCGTTTTGCACCACCAGCGAATGAACCGCTAGATTTTTTAAACCCACCGAATTTCTTTTCGCCAGCTTTTTTTGAGCTGTAGCGTTTGCTTCCTGCTTCACCTTCAGCTGATCCAAATCTTTTTTCACCAAAAGCTGATGATCCAAATTTTTTCTCACCGAATTTCTTTTCGCCAAAGCTTTTATCTTCAGATCTGTCAGATCCAAATTTCTTTCCAGCAAATGGTTTACGGCCAAAAGGTTTAGAGTCATCTTTTTTGAATTCTCTTTTTTCGCCAAAGCCCCATTCTTTTTTACCCTCTGATTTAAAACCTTCAGAAGATCTTGGTCTTTTTGCGAATTTTCTTTCAGAAGATTCACCTTCTCCGTCTTCAAACTTAGGACGGTCAAACTTTGGTTTATCAAACTTAGGGCGATCAAATTGACGATCCGACTTAGGACGCTCAGATCTTTCACCTTCGAATTTTGGTTTATCAAATTTTCTAAATGATCCACCGTCTTCGCTTCTTCTTTCAAATGGCTTTTTCTTAAATGAAGCAAATGGACCGCCCTCAGAAGAACTTTCAGATTTAAATCCTTCGCCACGGTCATTTCTTCTAAAATCACGTCTATCATCACTTCGATCAGCCGAATCAGCAGTTCTAAAACCCTGGCGTTTTTCTGATCTAAATTCGCCGCCGCTTCTTTCTGAAGAACCTTCACCAGATCTTCCACCAAATGATGATCTACGGTCACTTCTTCCACCGCCACCACTTCTTGGACCACGACTTCTACGTTCGTCACCAAAATCACGTCCGCCACCGCGAACAGATTTATTTTTTAACTCAACGCCAACAATTCTATATTTCTTAGCAATCATGTTCCAATGTCTTGATTCGTCAGGAGTTACAAAACTAACTGCTTCCCCAGAAGCTCCGTTTCTTGCAGTACGACCAATACGGTGAACATAATCTTCAAGCATCATCGGTAAATCAAAATTAATAACATGTGCCACTTGAGGAATATCAATTCCACGAGCCGCAACATCTGTAGCTACTAGAATTCTGCTTTTTCCATTTCTAAAGTTAGCAATCGCTTTGTTACGTTGACCTTGGCTACGATCTCCGTGAATTAAATCAACAGCAAAACCATAATCTTTAAGAACTCTTGCAAGTTTATCAGTTTTAATTTTTGTTTTAGCAAAAACAATCACTGAACCTTCGCGTTTATTTAATTCATCAACTAAACGGTCTTCTTTTTCTTTGCCAGTCACTTCAATGATACTTTGGCTGATCGTCGCCACAGGTAAAGATATACGGCCTACGTTAACTTGTTCTGGATTTGATAAATATTTTTCAGCAAGTTTACGAACTTTTTCTGGTAGTGTTGCCGTGAAAAGTGAAGTCTGTCTTTTTTTAGGTAAGAACTTTAAAATTTCATCTAACTGAGGCGCAAACCCCATATCTAACATTCTATCGCCTTCATCTAAAACTAAGATAGAAGTTGTAGTTAGGTTAACACTCTTTCTGTGCAAGTGATCCGTCAAACGACCAGGTGTTGCTACTAAAATACGTGGGTTTTTTCTTAAGCTTCTAAACTGAGTTTGAATGTCGGCTCCACCGATTAAAGCAGTTACACTTAAGCCATCACTGAATTTTGTTAAATCCCTGTAAACATCAGCGATCTGTTGAGCAAGTTCACGTGTTGGGGCTAACACTAAGGCATATTTTGTTTTATCTGCTAAAAGACTAACAATAGTAGGGATAGCATAAGCCGCCGTTTTACCTGAACCTGTTTCGGCACACGCTATAAGATCTGCGCCAGTTGCGGCGATCGGTATAGTTGCAGCCTGAATTTCAGTGGGGGTTGTAAAACTTAAGCTTTTTAGGGCTTTCTCTAATTCAATAGGTAAAGACATGTCTTGAAAAGACTTCATTCGGTACTTCCTTTTTTTGTGCGAACTCGTTATTGAGCCGTTTGATCGCAGAAAAAAAGCCAAATGAGCTATTAGCTAGGTTGCCATTCTCGACGATGTTTAAGGTCTTAGCAGTCGCTTGTGCGAGAAGTCAACAGGTAGATTAAATGGGTGGTTTTATTCAGGCGTGTCTAGATTCTCTACAAAAATAGCGATCCCTAAAATTCAGATCCAACTTAATCCGGTAAATCACTGGCAGGATGAATCCAGGAAAAAAGAAAAAGTTCGCCAGAAGGGTGTTCTATTAATTTAATATTGGGGAAAAGCTGCTTAGGTTGGACTGCAAAGTTCAAATTTTCAAACTTTTTAGTGTTTGGTGATTTAAGATAAAGTCCATTATAACTAAAAGCAAAAATCTGATCTTTCGAATCAACAAGTAAATTAGATATAATTAGATTTTCTAAACCCCATTCTTCTTTGTAGACCTTGAAGTTTTCAAGTTTTTCGTCAGATCGTATGATTGAGTTTGATGGGCCGTCGACACCATAAAGCCGACCTTGGGAATCAAATGCGATTTCGGTTTGCGCAGCAAATTCTAATTTTGTTTTGCGGAAAGTTTTATCTTTGGGGTTAAAAATTAAAACGCCGAACCAAGTGGTGCATGCTAGATCACCTTTTTTGCTTAAAAAACATTTGTAGAAATGATTTTTGTTACTGGCTGGATTTTCATTTTCGATCAAATAGTTTTTAAAACTTTTTCCTTTGTCATCAGAAATCAGTAAACCTGATTCGGTGGCGAAGTATTGAGTTCCTTTAGGATCAATGACAACACTTTTAATGATCGAATCTTTAAAACCGGAGATGGTTTTAGGTTCAAAAGTTTTTCCAAGGTCTTTAGACTTAAAAAGTCCATTCACAGTCGTGGAGTAAAATTGTTCGTTGGGATCGATATATAGGTCATTTCCTATGAAATTAGATATTTGTTCAGATTTTAAGTTGTCGTGCGACAACTTAAATATACCTTTTCCAGTAATAAAATAAATCTGACCCTTGGGCGAAAGTTCAACATCTTTAAAATAATCATTAGGTGCAATTGCTGGCGTTAAATGCTCAACATTAAATTGGTTTGATTTTTTATCATAGCGTGCCATTACAAATTTCTTTAAAGAAAGTTCCATTTTATTTCCTTTGGTGATCGATTTGGCGCCAAATGTGATTTGAGGATAAATAATAAGACTTGAAGAAAAAAATAAGAACAAAATTTTATATGCTCTAAAACCTAAATTCATAACTTTAATTCCCGATCAAAAATGTTTAGTTAAAAATTAAAAGAATTAGACACAACATCGAAGGTAAGCCTTGAATCCAAAAAATTCTTTTGTTGACGGTGAGTGCGCCAAAGATTCCAGCGATGATTACACAACTAAGAAAAAAATATTGAAGTTGAGCGCTAACATCACCAGAAGGGTGAAAAAGGCTCCAGAGTAAGCCAGCTGATAAAAATCCATTATAAAGACCTTGGTTAGCGGCAAGGGTTTCGGAAGCTCTAGCTTTTTCTAAAGATTGACGAAAAACTTTTAAACCGATGGGCTTTGTCCAGAAAAACATTTCTAGAATAAGAAATAAAATATGCTGAATAGCGATGATTACGATTAACGATATTATTAATATATCCATCATTTAAAATTGAGGCAGATTCTTTATGAAGTCCACAAAATTGATAATGGGTTGTTTGCATTATTGAACTGAATTGTAGAATTAAGTTTTTAAAAGCTTTCTTGGATGTTTTTTTTTGTCATTTTTTTTGTCATTTATATAAGGTTATTGAAAACTAAATAAACTAAACAATGACCATATCAATAAACTTTAAGTACCTTAAATGTGGACAAGCCTGTGGATAAGGGTGATCTGCACCTTGGCCAGAGAATCGTAACGTTTGTCCACGCTTTCTAGATTTAGATAAGGCTTCATTAGCGATGATCTCGAAATCATTAAAGCTGATATGGCTTGAGCACGAGCTTAAAACCAAGTGTCCACCTGTTTTAACTTTTTTGGCGGCTAGGCTAAACGTTTCGATGTATTTATTCATCGCGATTTCTTTTTGGCTTTCTGATTTGGCTAAAGAAGGTGGATCACAAATGACGATGTCGAATTTTTGAGAATCCTGGTTTAGGTATTCGAAAACATCGGCACAAACGATTTTGTGCTCGCAAAGGATTTTATTTAAGGACCAAATTTTTTGCGATAAATCGAGTGCCCCTTGGGCGATATCCACACTAGTGACTGATTTGGCGTGATTCATTCCTGCATAGACAGAAAAACCACCCGAGTAACTAAATAAATTTAAAACCGTTTTTTGTTTTGCGATTTGGCCTAGGTAATTTCGGTTTTCTCGTTGATCTAAAAAAAATCCAGTTTTTTGGCCGTCGACAACATCAACTAAAAATTCAATTCCATTTTCTTTGCACTGAATAATGTTTGTCGTTAAAGCTTCACCCCATATTTGCGGCTTTAACTTAGAATCATGTCTGGGTTTAAAATAGACGGTTTTACATTGAGTGTTTTTTAAGATCCAATCTGCTAAAAAATCCTGATCCCAAAAATCGTACATACTTTGACCATCGAACTGCATAACGGCCACTGAGTTATAGACATCACAAATTAGCCCAGGCATGAAATCACCTTCGCCGTTGATCAGGCGATAGGCGGTGGTGTTTTCTAAATTTATAATTAAGGACCTTAAGGTCAACGCATTTTGAAGTAAGTCTTCATAGTATTTTGGGTTCGGCGGGTTTTTATCCAATGAAAGTAATCTAAAAGCCAGTGGGCCCTGCGGAGAAAAAATACCCCACCCCAGAAATTCATTTTTTGGGTCCTTAAGTTTACAAAGGCCCGCATTTTGGGCGTCTTTAGGTATGGCCAAATTATCTTTATAAATCCAAGGGTTTCCTTGCATCAAACTTTTACGCAAATTTCTTTTTAAAACTAAATTAGGTATGGCCATAAGATGATACATCTAACAACCTTTGGGTCTGCAGAGTATGGATTATTTAGATTTTGTACTTAATTTCAATGTGTTAAGAAATTAGTCGCAAGCTTTCTTGATCTTGATTCTGGATAAGATCCTAGGGATGACTAAGCTTAACTTTAGTGTATAAAAAATCTTATGACACCTTTAGTTTCTTTAAATCAAATTCAAATCACAATGGGCTCTAAACTTCTTTTTGAAGATTTAAGTTTGGGTATTTTCGACGGCGAAAAAGTAGGGTTGATTGGCCCGAATGGGGCTGGTAAATCCACACTTCTTAAGATCATTGCTGGGATTGAAAAAGCAGACCGTGGTGATGTGAATGTTCGTAAAAGTTTAAATATTTCCTACTTGCCGCAAAAGACTGAATTTGATGAAACAAAAACAGTGACTGAACACATCGTTCACCATTTAAAAGCCCGATATAAAATGGACGAAATGGAAGCTGAAGTTCAAGCGGCAATCAACTTATCCATCTCTGGTTTTGAAAATACCGAGCAATCCATTTCTGAACTTTCCGGCGGTTGGCGTAAGCGATTGGCGATTGCCACATGTATGGCTGAAGACCCAGATTTATTCATTTTAGATGAGCCAACCAACCATATGGACTGGGATGGAATTATTTGGCTTGAAGAGTGGCTTAAAGATTTCGAGAAAGCATTTATTTTGGTAAGCCATGATAGGGTATTTTTAAATGCGCTTACTAATAGAACTATAGAAATTAATCCGCTTTATTCCAGCGGGTATTTATCATTCAATGCCCCTTACTATGATTTTTTATTTAAAAAAGAAGAATATGTTCAAGCACAGATGACATTGCAAAAAACTCTATCAAATAAAGCTAAACGTGAAATTGAATGGCTTCGGGCTGGAGTTAAAGCCCGAACTACAAAAAGTTCTGCCCGAATGAAGGACGCGTACCAGCTGATTGATCAATTGAGTGAAGTCAAAAGTCGAAACTTTTCAGGTCAAAGATCAACTCGTCTTGAAATTGATTCGACTCAAAGAAAAACAAAAAAATTAATTGAAATTAAAAAACTAAATGTTGGTTACGACGATAAAGTTTTAGTTCGTGAATTGGATTTAGTTTTAGGTCCAAAATTTTGTTTAGGTATCATTGGACAAAACGGAAGTGGTAAAACTTCTTTTTTAAAAACGCTGCAAAATCCAGAAAAAGCAATGTCGGGGACCATCAACACGGCAGAAAAACTACGAATAGTTTACTTTGATCAAAAAAGAGAAACTTTGCCGAAAGACTTAAACCTAATGCAATATTTGGGCGAAGGTGGCGACCAAGTGATTTTCAAAGATAAGTCCATGCATGTGGCTTCCTATGCCAGTCGATTTTTATTTTCTTCTGAGAAAATGAATTTACGTATCGAGCAATTATCAGGTGGTGAACAAGCCAGACTTTTAATTGCCAAGTTATTTTTAAATCCAGCAGATGTTTTGATTTTGGATGAACCAACCAATGATTTAGACATTGATACCATTGAAGTTATTGAAAATACGCTGAATGAATTTGAAGGCTTAGTCCTTCTTGTGTCCCATGATCGTAAGTTTATGGAAGAGCTTTGTAATTCATATCTTATATTAGAAGGCGATGGTCATTGGGCGACTTACGCGCATTTAGATCAGTGGCTTAAAGCTAAGTTTGGAAATGGGCCGGATGAATCTACAACGTCGTCAAAACAGTCGTCGAATGGATCAGGTAAGGGGTCGCAATCCTCTGGTCAGTTTACAAATTCAAATGCGGTCAACGCGTCTTCAGATTCTAAAAACAAACCCAAGCTTTCGTACAATGATAAAAAAGCTTTAGAAACTATTGATGCTGATATTGAACGTGCAGAGAGTTTATTAGCTCAAGCGAATAAAGATTTAGAAACTTTCGAAGATTTCGAAAACAAATCCATGATGAACCAAAAGATCACTGCGGTGACAAAAGCTCAAGCGGAAGTGGATCGGTTGATGGCACTTTGGGAAGATTTGGAATCTAAAAAGTAGACGGTAAATTTCCAGCAGATAATAAAGTGATTAGAGCAAGAAATTTAAATCAAACGTGTTTGTGGCAAGAAGACTATTTTTTTTTTGTGGGTGCAAGATCTTTGTCGGGACTTAAAAAGCGGCCCGAACGTATTATTTTTATCTGTTGCATTAAACTTTTGGTCGCATTTTTTACTTCAAGCTGAAAGTTTTTATTTTCATCTAAAGCTTTGTGGCTTGTTGCATACGGTCCATAATACCCGATGTATTCTCCAACGATAGAACTCGGACCAGCTGGAATCAATTCCATATCCACGAGCCAGTCCGAAAGAATTCGACGCATGTTTTCCACCCCGGCAGTATCTCCGTGAACGATCACAGAAAAAGCGCGGCCGGCGAGATGTTTAGGATAGTCCCAACCCTTAAGCTCTAATTTTTTTGCTTTGACAGGATCTTTACCCTCCGTCGACGTCGGATCGGGGTTTCCACCATCTGCACACACCAGCCGATCGATCATGAGTTTTAAAACAGACGGGCTTTGATACCAGTGAACAGGCGTTACGATCATCACTCCATGAGCTGACACCCACTTTTCGTAGATCTCGCTCATCCAGTCGCCAGTTTGTGCCAATGCATGATTCGGGTAGCAAGAGCACGGCCAGTGGCAGAGAGGCATCGCCGTCGATACACACCCCTTACAGGGAAAAATTATTTTACCGTACTCCGCAGTGATTCGACTCAAATCCAGTAAATCGCATTCAAAGCTTTTACTATTTTTTATTATTTTTTGCGCTATTTCCACGGAGCGAAACGTTTTCGACATTTCCCCAGGGCAGGTCTTATCATTTCTGGGGGATGCACATATTAAAAGAATTCGCGATTTTGTTTTTGCATTTTTTTGAGTTTTTTCTGCACGCTTGAGCCGTTCTCGTGTCTCCAACCATTCGGCCGGTAATTCAAATTGAGGTTTTTTAAACTGAGCGCCCGCTGGCTTCGCGATCGGGCTTTTGCGATATTCAATGTAATTTTCCCACGCCACATGAATTACTTTATTTAATTCCTCGCTGACACTGTCAAAATGAGGGTCATAAAATTTTTCTAACATACGTTTTTTAAATTCGTTTTCAGAAAGTGTAACTTTTAACTGACCTTTTCTCACATCCATCGTAACTCCTCAGAATTTTTTCAGTATACGTCCCGCAAGTCTATGACTCAATCTGTATATGCTGATTGGAAATGGGCGAGTGAGGACTTTGAGCCCATGGGAGGTTCAATATTAAAATTTAATAGATGAAATCATTTCTAGTATTTAAGAAATGATGTTTACACGAGAGATTTTTCCCCGTGAATTTAAAAAGATGTGAAATATTTCCTCTCAGCCGAAATGTAGAGATGGTAGGAGGTAAGATTAAATCAACAAATTGTTTTTTAATTAACCCAAATTCTAAACGGAGCTTCATTGAATAATTTGAATTTACTAATCAGATCTTCTTTTGAAGCCTGCCCTTTCGGTGGTGCTGGCATGAATGAAAAGTCTGATTCAAAAGTTGATTAGAAATATGTGGTGAACGCAAAATTTGAGCAAACTTCACCAAATGTGCATTTGCGATTACCAAAATGCTAAGTTTCGTTCTTAAAATTTCTAAATTAAATTTATCAATTTGATTCAGCGCAAAAATATATTTTATTTATTGACGTGATTTTTGATCGCTTCAATATCTATTTGAGGCGTGTATTTTTTGAGTTAAAACCGCTTCATGCGCCTGTGTTTTTAATTCCTTGAAAGTCGTTTACAGTTCTTTAAGTGTCAGTCTGGTGGCATCGTATAATAAAAATTTAATTCGACAAATGCAGAAAAAATTCAGTTTTAAAACCCATGTTAGAACATTATTTATAATTATCGCTACCGTAGCGGTAATGAATAATATTTTTATAAGGAGAATAAATGGTACATGTTCTTGAAAACAAATTCGAATCTAAAGTTCAATCATCAGCTGAATTATCAGTTGAATCAAAAAATAATATCGTCACTCTTTCAAACCAAGATTTAATGGGTCGATTTGGGCAGCTAGTTCAAACCGAAAGAAAGATCACAGAACTGGTTTTAGAGTATATCGTTGAGATTGATCGTCGAAAACTCTACTTAGAAAAAGCGTACCCAAGTCTATTTGAGTTCTTAGATAAGGACTATGGCTATAGTCCTTCTTCGGCAATGCGAAGAATTGAATCTGCACGACTTTTAAAAGAACTTCCAGAAATATCTGAAAAAATAAAAAGTGGGGCCATCAATTTATCTCAGATGGCTAAAGTTCAGCAAACGATTCGTGCGGTACAAAAGACATCGAACGTAAAAGTGGAAACTCAGCGAAAGAAAGAACTATTAACCCGCATTGAATTTGAAACCCAAGCGAAAACGGAATTGATTTTAGCCCAAGAGTTTAATTTACCTCATGTACATTTTGAAAAAGAAAAAATCCATAAGGATGAATCCATCACATTAACTGTGACCTTCACTAAAGAACAAATGGCTTTAATAGAACAAGCGCAGAATTTAATTTCCCACTCAGTTCCTAATCAAAAATGGTCCGAGGTTTTCACTTACTTAGCTGAAAAAGAAATTAAAAGCAGAAGTTCAAAAGTGAAAACAGATAAACAGGAAAAAGAATCTAAACTTAAAAATAATGAACACTACAAAATCGAAATTGAAAAGTCATTTAAGGATAAGCTTGAGAATAAACCTTCAATTCTCATTACTTCAAAAACCAGGAAAATGACTCTTGATCCCAGCAAAGCCTGCTGCCAATTTAAAGACCCATCAACAAATAGAACTTGTGGCAGCCTAAAGTTTTTACAAGTTGATCATATCCAACCACGGTGGGCGGGTGGTCTAAATGGCATCGATAACCTTCAAGTGCTATGTGCTCAACACAACCAGTATCGATATAAAATTCAAGCCGGTTTATTACCGAAGCGGTAACGAAGTTTACCCAAACCTCCAGAAGAGAGATAATTACCAATTTTAATTCAGCTTTAAACGACCGTGAATTAATTTACGCAAGGTGTATCTTTAAAGTTAAAATCTTGACCATTATTTTCCGATAGCAGAATCTTAAGTTCATGTTTAATTGCGCTATTCTGACATTGTTTTTTTGTTTAACTGCGTGTGGCTCGCTCACAATTTCGAACTTTCCAAGACTTAAAGGCACGGTTGTGGACGGTAAAGGCATGCCAATTGAGGATGTCCAAATTTCAAATGTTAGTGGAACTTTTAAAACTTCGAAAATTATTACTAGAACGGATAGTAAAGGAATCTTTGAGTTAGCACCCGGAAGTGAGAAGGTTTATCCGATTGCACCAGGCTGTTATGGAAGAGATGGGCACTTTCTTTTTGAAAAAGCGTACTATGAATCTACAGCTATCCCATATCGGATTAATTGTGCAGGCGAAATTCCGCCCGAGATGCCAGACTCCAAGATTGTTCTGAAAGCGAAACATCTCAGTAAATAAAACACTAAGTTTTAGTTACTTAGGAGTTCTAAAACTTAAAGCTTACTGATTTTATTTGATTTAATAATAATTTTTTTGTTCAATTCATTTTTGTCAAAAAGGATTACGTTTATGGACAGTAAGATGAATGAAGATTATCCTCATTTTTATGGATGAGTTTTTATCGCTACAGCGATTTGAATACGAAGAGCCCTACCACACTGAAATTCATCTGAGGTCATCCAATGGATTATTCACGGGCTGCCTTGAATACTACTGCAACGTAAATGAGCTGGATGACATAGGCAAAAAACTAAAATCATTTCCTTCCAATTTCAGTGATAAAATCGTTTATGAGTTAGGATCGGAAGACCCGAAAGAGCGATGCGCTTACTATTTTCGCTTACATGTATCTGTTATTGACCGAAGCGGTCATTGTGCCGTGCAAATTCGGATAAACAGAAATAGCTCTGTGCCAAACAATGGTCTTGCTGACTTTACAATTAAAGCCAATCCAGCTGATTTGAATAACCTAGGTGAACTTTTTTTGAGACTATCAAAATTTGAAATTAGAGAATTCACTTGGCGACCTACCCAAGGCCGTACTTAAAAGTAATTATTTAATTGCCGAAGCCTATATATACAAACGTAAGATTTCGCATCAGTTAAAACACCCTAACAACAGTTGATAGGACTTTTATTGATAAGAAATGCATTAACTCACGTACGTGTTTTCACTCGTGTACTCAGAGCTTTTTTGCTTTTTGTTTAAAGCGTAGGTGCCTATATGGACAATGGCTGTTCCAATCGTAACGAGTGGTAAATGATTTACACCAATGATGTAACCTTCGTGGGTCGATAGAACGTCTTCAATTTGTTGGCCAAAGGGCCCAGAAATTTGACCGATCTTTTCACCGACTTTAACGAACTGACCTAACTCTACTTTTAGTCGTAAAGTCCCGCCTTTCGGTGATCTAACCCAAAAACTATCTTGTATTAAGATTGATGACTTACCTAAAGGGTTTTTGATCTTCGACGGAGTTTTTGGATATACACCAATGCTATGAAGTGCGTTTAGGCATCCTTGTTTTCCAATTTTAATAGCTTCTTCTTCAAATCTTAAAGCTTGGCCGGCTTCATAGACCATGGTGACCACACCATTTTTTTTACCCGTTTCGCGAAGGGAACCATCTTTAACATCTGAATTTAAAATGATAGGGGCACCGAAAGCTTTGGCAAAATCTAAGGCCTTTTGGTTTTTAGTATTCACGCGAATTTGGGGGAAGATCGATCGATGAATGGCGCCTGTGTGAAAGTCGATGCCGTGGGTGCATTTACTGACGATTTCTTTCACAAACATGTGGGCCATTCTTGCGGCTAAAGACCCCGATGCTGATCCTGGGAAAGATCTATTCAAGTCTCTACGGTCAGGTAAGTATCTAGATTGATTGTTGAAACCAAAAACATTTACGATAGGCACCGCGATAATCGTGCCGACAATATCCACTTTGGCGATCATTTGCATGACCTCTTTGATGATCTCGACACCATTAAGTTCATCACCATGAATTGCGGCAGAAAGAAAGACAATTGGACCATCGGTAAAACTTCGAATCACATGCACGGGCATATTTAAGTCCGTAGAATCATAGATTTTACCAACTTGTAAAAAGATCTTTTTGTTATCCCCTGGTAGGACTAAATGTCCACCGATGCGAATGCGTTGAATGTTTACCCCCGCCCCTTGGTTTTGTTTGTGGTCACTTTAGTTTCTTTGTGATTGATAATAAAATCAATAATCATTCCTGCAATATCTTTTTTGGTTGAAGTTTCAATACCGCGAAGTCCAGGGGATGAATTCACTTCTAAAACAAGTGGGCCATGGGAAGATCTTAAAATATCAACCCCGGCAATGTTTAAACCCATCGCTTTAGCGGCGCGAATGGCTGATGATCTTTCTTCTGGGGTGATCTTAACAACCTTAGCGGTTCCACCTCTATGAAGATTAGATCTAAAATCACCTTCAGCACCAGTTCGCATCATAGAGGCGACAACTTTACCATCAATCACAAAACATCGAATATCAGACCCATTGGCTTCTTTGATAAACTCTTGAACTAAAAAGTTAGATTTTGTCCCAGAAACTAAATCAATAACACTTTCTGCAGCTTTTGTGTTTTCAGCTAGAACAACACCTTTACCTTGGGTGCCTTCTAAAAGTTTAATTACACAGGGCGCACCGCCAACTAACTTTAAAAGATCGTCAGTCATGTTTGTCGAGTTGGCAAAACCAGTCACTGGAAGTCCAATTCCTTTTTTGGCCATAATTTGTAAACTTCTAAGTTTATCTCGGGATCGACTAATCGCTACGGATTCATTTGCGGCAAAAACTCCGCCCATTTCGAATTGTCGTAAAACGGCTGTTCCATAAAACGTGATACTGGCTCCGATTCTGGGAATAACAGCATCAAAATAATCTAAAACTTTTTCTTTGTAGTGAACGGTCGGGCGATGAGATGTGATGTTCATGTAACATCTTAAAGGATCGATCACTTCCGCTTCATGACCTTTAGCTCTAGCAGCTTCCACTAAACGCATCGTCGAATATAATTTAGGTCCTCTGGACATAATCGCAATTTTCATAATTTCCTTAGTTTTATTTAGATCACTTAAGTTTTTTTATAGGTTTTATTTTTTAGTAAATAAGATCGACCTGGATCTACTAAAAAGTTGGACCGTAATGCCGTACGACCTAGTAGTAACCTAAAACCCATTAAATCTCTGTTCACTAAAGTAATCTCAATTTCTTTTTTTTCAAGACCTAGCATTATATTTGCCTTAATGACAGGCCTTTTTGAGGTCATCCCATTAGAGCTTTTGACCAATCTAAAACTTGAAATTTTATGCCGGTTATGTATTTCAGGTTTTGAATTGTGTTGTCTAGGATGCACCGTAAATTCAGCAAATTTAGTTTGGCCACGTTTAACAATTTTCAAATTCGAAACATGTAAAGCTGATGTCCGCGCCCCAGTATCTGCTTTGGCTTTGATTTCCTTAATTCCAAGTTCGGGAATAGAAATGTATTCTCGCCAACCTATGACAGTTTTTGTTCTTTTTATTTTGGACATCCAAGGCCTCGTCATAGTAAATTGTGTTAGAGCTTTAAGACTACCATTACTTATAATTATTGATCAAATTTAAAGGTTTATGCGTTAGGATGGCTCCGCGCTAGTGTCTAATGGCTTACGCACTTAAGCGTTAAAGCATATTAAACCAAGGTTTACGTTTAGGATGACTTACGTACACTAAACCAATCGAAAGAGGGAACTCCATGAGTATACAAGTTGGCGTCATTGGAGCAGGTCTATCAGGACTTGCGTGTGCTTTAGAATTAGAAAAAGCAGGAATTGATGTCACGGTTTTTGAAAAATCTAATCAAGCTGGTGGGCGAGTTAAAACCGACGAATTTGAGGGATTCAAATTAGATCACGGATTTCAAGTCTATTTATCGTCCTATGAAGTCGGAAGCTACTTTTTTGATTATAAAAAATTACAGTTAGGATCGTTTTCGCCAGGTGCAATTCTAGTCGAAAAAAACATAAAATCTTTAATGTCAGATCCAATCCGACAACCCACAAAATTATTTCAAACTTTGTTTAATCCAAATCTAACAATTAAAGATAAATTACTAATTTTAAAATTAAAAAAAATGTCTTCGGATTCTAAAAATATTGATGCGAATTTAAATCAAAAGACGACTTTGGAATTTTTAGTTCAGTATGGTTTTTCAAATAAAGCGATTAAAAAATTCTTTCAGCCATTTTTTGCAGGGGTATTTTTAGATTTAGATTTAAAAACTCCGGCTGGTTTTTTTGTCTATATTTTTGGAAAGTTTGGTTCGGGTCTTGCGGGTTTACCCAAGGCTGGAATGCAAGAACTTGCCTTACAAATGCAAAGACGCTTAAAGCGAAACATTATTTTTTCCCATGAAGCGCAACAAGTGACTAAAAATGATGTTTCATTCCAAGGTGACATCAAATATAGTTTCGATTATGTGGTCGTGGCTTTAGACAATTCGTCGGCTTTAAAGTTAATCAGTCAGTCAGAGCCTAAATGGAATTCCGTAACAACTTTATATTTTAAAACAAAATCAAGCGATGCAGTATCAAAGTATCTTTATTTAAATACTGCTCAAAACAATGTTGTAAATCACGTGGCATGTTTAACTGCGGTTCAACCTAGTTACGCACCCGACGGCTGGCATTTGTATTCAGTGAATTGTGTGGGTGTGGATTTAAGTACCGAAAAAGATGTTTTAACCGTCATGAATGATCTTAGAAAAATATTTGGCGATGTTGAAGTTAATAAGTGGGATTTTATAAAAAGTTATTACATAAAAAAAGCTTTACCTAGTAAAACTCAATATGGAAAAGAAAATATAAATAAAAACGGAATTTATTATTGCGGTGATTACTTAGAATCCCCTTCCATTCAAGGGGCACTTTTGTCAGGTTATAATGTCGCAAATACGATTTTGAAAATTCGATAAGCGAAAGTATCACTTTTGATTGTTTTTAAAATTCTACTTTTAAGACTAAGGAATTTCCCAACCGTTCGATGTACATAGTGCCAATCCAATATGTCTGAAGTCTTCCCCAGCAGGTTCGCCAGCGCGGTTCACAGATTGTACCATTTCCGATAAAGAGGCCACAGTTCTTTTTCTTGCAGGCGCACCAAGGTAGAAAAGTTGATGTGCAGCTTGTAAATCGTCGGTAATAGAAAGTGCAGTTTTTAAGGTCTCAATATTAGCTGTAAAATTACTTAAAGCTTTGTCATTTTGTAACAACTTATCGCATAGTCTGAATTTTAATACAGAACGAAATACGTTTCCTCCTGGTGAGACTGAAAGCTCAGACATGGATGCACTTCTTCCATTACAGTTCGTGGCAGTGTTGCCGACTCGGGCTTCAGGATTAACATAAAAACAAGGACCACCAAAGTTAGAGTAGTTTGCTGCACCATGAACATATGAATCAATAATATTTCGAACTGCTGCATTTGGTCCATTAGTCCATAAGCTTTCATTCGTTGGTAGGAATGCACGATAAAGCACGGATGCTATAAAATACCTATCCATATTTCTAGGTTGTTCTACAACTTTTTCTTCTATAGCGACCCATTCGCCATCTCTAACAACTAAACCATCAACAGGGCGCCACGAGTCTTTATGTGGATCGGTTGAATCTAAGTCAGAATAACTTGAAGATGAAAGTCCAACATCACCACAGTTTTGAAAAAACATTAACAAAACAACAGCTATTGATGAACTTACTAAAACTTTTCTTAAGTTTTTTAAACTTGTTATCTTTTTCATACTATACGACTCTTAGTTTTAGTTCGGGTTTAACTAGCTCAACTTTGCCATTTAATACTTTGATTAAACTACTATTATTTACGGCAGGGGTCGCAATACCTAATAACGAACAAACACTTGATGTGACATGACCAGGTGTTAAAGTGACAGCGCCTGTTCCATCAACATCAATCGGTGCACCTACACCCCAACTTCCTAAGTAAGCGTTTCCAACAAGACTTGCTGGTGGATTTTTATATATTCTTCCAATAATTAATGGAGCATTCACTTTACCAGAAAAGACAGTCGTAACTTGACCTAAAAAACCGTGGTCTGAGCCTGTGCCGTCCATTCTTGGTGATCGATTAAAATCCCCGGCTAATTTAATGACAGTGTTGTTAAATGTGTAACCTTTGGAGGAGTTTTTACGGTTATTGATAAATTCATAAATACAGCTACTTAATGCTCTATACATAAGTGCATTTGATAAGGTAGAAACCATAACACCAACGTTATGTTGATCGTGCGTTACTGCTCTATTTGAAATCGTTCCGCCATTAGTTACTGAAATCATCGCAGAGGTGGCGTTAATTCGACTTTGTAAACTACTGGAAAGTTTATTTTCAGCTAAGAATTCAGCCAAAGCAAAAATTGAGGCCATAGTTGGATTCATATTCGCATGGGCAAAAGTTCTCATGTCTGGATTAAATGCAAAGTTATTTGCAGAATTTGAAAGTTGATATTTTTTATCTCTAAGATTTAAATTTTCTAAACCGATGGGCTTATCCATAAAACCTAAAAATCCTGCACGATCGGTGAATGAGGACTGCACAAGTTGATCGTACTTATTAAATTTTTCTTGCCAAATTGTTGAGTAGCTTCCAATGGTTGAATTAATAAGATCAATAGCGCCTTCATGCATCTTTTTTAAATTCACAGAGGCTGGTGTTCTTAAACCTGCATCGTAATTTAAATTATCTAAAACATTTTGATACGAGTTAGCTATGTTATCATCCATGGAGTTGTGAACTGCTAAATCATTTCCATTAAATTTACTCATAATTGCAGAAATTAAGTCTGCAGTATTTAAAACTACTGGCGTTGCTGTTTGTCCACTTTTAGAAGAAAAAGGATTATTTGAATTTAAATCAACTGAGCTAAATGGTGATTTAGTGGCATCAGCTAAAACCCCTGCGACTGAATAACCATTAGATTCTTCCATCATTAGTCTTGATTGATCATGTCCAGGAGCCGTTGTGTTAATACCTTGAAACGCCAACATATGTTCCATTAAGTTATGAATTGGAACCCAAGTCCCAGCAGAAGTTGGCATTTTCTGACCCCAAATATGTGGGGCATTGATATTGTAACCAGGAACTTTAAATGTTTTATAAACTGCTTCGGTGTGTCGTGTACTACCTTCGAACGCCGTCGCAACTCCAGGATTTGCAACAATGTTTCTTCCATTGGCACTATAAGGATCTAAAAATAAATCATAATTCCAGCGTGGAGGTGCCCCTGGAAAAGAAATATTTAAATAAAATCTTTCTAAATCAAATTTAATTGTTTGAGCATGAGCCTGCATTACGGTTCTATTAATTACAGATTCAATAATCGCTTGTAAGGGACTACTTGCAACACCCATGGCGCCGCCACCAATAAGATATTTTAAAAAATTGCGACGATTAGTATACTTATTCATTATTTCTCCCTAATAAGAAAATTTGAATCACGATAAATGTCTGAATTAATAATGGTTTCAACAGTTTTAAATGAAGATTGAGTAGATTTTAAGACGCCAGCTAAATCTTTAATAAATTTAGCATGGGGATCATTATTAATAATTCCAGATGGTATTTTAGTGACAGGATAATGAATGTTTGTGAAATGTTTAAAATATCTTGAAGCCGTACAAAGATATGTGTCGTCTAGATTTTTAAAGACGTTACCTAAAGCATTGAAACCATCAATATCAGTTGAAACTAAAACTCCGTCAGTTGTTCGGTAAACGAATTTGCCCAAACGTGTTTTTCTAAAATAATCTGGATCTGGTGTAGGAGGCCAACTATAAGCTGAACTCATAGTCGGAGTTCTTTCTATTTGTGCACGAGCAGTTATGCCGCCACCACGACTGACACCTAAGCTGACCATATTGTACTGACGTAATATTCCAGAAACCTGATCCATAGACACATGGCAAGAAACGCAACCTTTATTAGTTCTGAAAGTCACTGGGGAATTAGGGTTAACATAAGGTGTTGTATCATTTGCAATGTCTACAACCGGTAAATCTCTGCAAACAAAATCATTAAATATGGCGCGACCATATCTTCTAGGCATATGAATACCGCCATCAGAATTAATAGTTGTTGCATTAACAGTTTTCATTAAATAATCACGATGTCCAAGAATTCCACCGCCCCATGTGCCGTTAACTTTTATATTTAGACCTGTGGGTACAGCATCATATCCAGGAGCAATAAGTGGTGTTTCATTTTTTATACCGATAAGATCACCAGTTTGTGGAAAAAATAAATTTGGCCACTCGTATCCGGTGTCAAAATAAACATCAAAGCCTTGTCTATTAGTTTCAGCTCTATTTAATTGAAGTCGACCAATTGTAAAAGCTGATTTTGGACGATTAGCACTGACTTCTGGTAGGCCACCAGTGCGAATACCTTCAAAAGTATTTTGGTTTGTAAAAATATCTTGATAATTAAAGCTTGGATCAAATAAAGCTTTTGTATAATACAAACTTCCCGAACTTGAATCCATTAATCCTATATTAGTACTTGGAGCACCAACAATCGATTGATCAAGAAACCATGCAGAATGAACTGCATAAAAGGTATTAAGAATATCTTTCGCAATTTTATCATTTGGATTACTTATCGTGTTGTTACTGGCTAGTTTTGCTTTATTTAATACTTCAATACAGGCCTGTGAACCTGTTTTTTTATTTTCTATCACATCAAGAAGAAAACGATTATCTAATGTTGGAGCTTTTCTTGTGATATGGCTAAAGCATCTATTAAATAGGGCAACTTCAGTAAGCTCTAAAGCAAATGAAAACTTAGGAACTGTTATTAAAGTTGAATTAATAATTAGTACAGCAACCATTTTTTGAAATCTATTTAAGTTTCTTAATTCCATGATTAAGTCATCGACGATAAGAAAGATTTGATTTAATTTAAATTATTCAAAATGTATCGTAATGATAATTATTAATTAATTGTTGCGACAATGTGCTTTAAAAATATCATAAATTACACTTTAATTTGGTTGTTATCACAAAACGTAAAATTAAATTCAAAAATAGACCTATAAAAGCCGAAATATATAATATGAGTATCAAGAAATCTGTAATCCTTATTATCGTTTATACATATTTTTTGTGTGGATGCTCTGGTTTTATGGGTGAGGAAGAATTGGCATTAAATACATATATTTTTAATGAAAATCTTGATCCAGTATTAGCTGAAAATGCCCAGAACATACTTGCTTCGAAGTGTTTAAGTTGTCATTTTGAAAATAGTCAGTCTGGGTATTTAAACTTCCCAGAATTAATTAATGATGGATTTATAACAAAAGGACCTGCTGATAGAAGTGTCCTATATAAATGTATAAATGGTGAATGTACAACTAGAGATGGGTTTACAACAACAAATATGGCAATTAATGGTAATCTATCTCCAGGCGAAATATCAATAATGAATGATTTTATTGATCAGCTATTTATACAAATACCATGATACATACTTAATATTCAAAATAACAGTTCTGACTGCTCACCTTATTTAAAACCACATACCTTGGAGTTAGACCATCTTGTTCACTGATGCTTAAGTAAGTGTAGCCCTCTGGCTCTACAAGCTCTGGGATTATCAGGCCGGCGATTTTCAATAAGATTTTTGATTTTGTTGAATTAACTTTATAGATTTCGATTTCACCACCATCATCTGACAATCCACAAATGCCAATCTTTGGAAACAATGGACAATCAAGGTCTGTAATAAAGTTCTTATTCTTTTTATCTTTCACAAAAAGCATCGAGGCTTGATCAGTAGTTGATGACCAACCTAATGTGATGTCGTTAATTTCTGAAATTTTATTGTCTTCATTTTCGTACTTGTAACACTCTAAACTAATTGGCTGTGACCAAGCGTTTGATTGACCTAAAAGAACAAAAAATAAAACCATCAAAAAATTAATTGCCGTCATAAACATAATATACACTCCCGTTTTCTGTTCTTTCGATATATTCCTGCGTTTCATTTCTATTCATTGCAAAGCAACCATTACTTCTCCAGCGATTACCTTCTGATGCGCCACTCGCTGCTATTCCACCATTGCCCTTGGCTTGGTGAATAACAATGGCTCGTCGGCAAGATTCGTCATTGACGCCGTCTTCTTGTCCGTGAAGGGCTAACGAAGGCCCATATTTTCCGTTGTAGATTTGCCCAGTTAGGTGAAAGCCACTTGGCGTTTTGTTTGACTTGTTAACGTTTCCGAAATTTTGAACCCTTCCGGATTGATTCGTATCTGACCCGCGTCCATGTGAAGTGTAATAGGGTTCAATTTCTCCGGTCTGTAAATCAATTAAAAATTTTCTGTGATTTTCAGCGGGCTGGCTCATATCAACAATCGTCACATACCTCGCGTTTCTAATCGTCGCGGCATTTTCCCTGTAGTACGCAAGCGTTCGTCTAAACGCGGTTGGGTTAACACCATATCTGCTTTGCAAATTAGATTCGATGGTATCAATTTTAGATTGATTTAAATCAGGAAAAGTTGGGCGAGCCATATCTTTTAAAGCTTCTTTCTGGGCGATACATCGGCCACCAAGACGGCGATCCGAATCTGTTACATCCCAGCCAATAGGTTGAGTGATCCCACTTAAGGCATCAGCTAAGACAGGAAAATTTTCTGGAATCATTTCTTCCCGGTTTATGCAATCGATACAAAATCCGGCTTCAGTCCTTCGACTTGGATCTAATTTAAATTCACTGCGCGATGGTAAGCCGTAAAATTTTCTTTGGGCATCAGTAAAGGTACTAAAATCAGAATTTAGGTCAGGAATGGGTTGATCTGTTCCTGACGAAGAAGATCCCACTTCGTCTTCATCACGTATGACAGGTGTTACACTGTCATTGTTTTTTGTTGAAATAGTGATACTGGATTCTGGCGTTTCGGAATCAACAGCAGCCTGTTGAGCGACGTCGACTACAACTTGGGATGGTCTCCAAGATTTTAAATAAGAATCTGTTTGAGGGCCTTGATATTGGCCTTCAGTATAGTAGCCATGTACCCATGCCGTAGGACAATTTCTATTGTTCGTTCGAATTAAAAACCAACCGTCGTCTTCGACCAGTCGTTCAACTTGTGTTCCATCATCGATGGTTCCACACGTTGAACTGTTTGATCTTGGGTGGTTTCTAAGTCGAAGTTGACCGTCGCCAACTTCAATTCGAGTTTTCATTGGGTTCCATTGATTTAAAAATTCTCTAGATTGTGGTCCGTCATAGTACTCTGATGTGAAATAGCTATGTATCCAAGCCACAGGGCAATCTGCACTAACTGTGCGGACTTGATACCAGCCGTTTGATGAGCTGATCACTGTTAGGTTGGAACCATTAGGAACATTGCCGCAAGAGCCTGCTTCGGCATTGGGTGTTTGTCTAAGTCGTAAAGCCCCTGAATTTAGTTCGATTTTAATAGTTTCTGAATTCGCTGGATTTAAACCAAGAAGGCTTATGAGTATTAAAGCAATTTTCAGAACGCTCTTCTTCATACAATGATAAAGC
>JANODG010000185.1:0-47908 GCA_031412575.1 Bdellovibrionales bacterium | reverse complement strand
ATTCGAGCGGGCAAATTCGCTGCAAATATTTTCGAGTGCCCTATAAAGGATATTTTGAGCGCCTGACGCCAGGTCTTGAAGTGAGGGTCGTTGGAAAGGTGATTCTCTATAGGGGACAAAAAGAGTTTCATCATCCTGATTTAGAAATTATTAAAGAGGATGGTGAAGATGAAGATTCAAACTCGGCGCCGAGGGAAAACTCTCTGGTGCCTGTCTATTCCGAGACGGAAGGCTTAACTCAAAAGAAAATTAGATCACTAGTCGATGCGGCTTTTAAAAATCTAGCTCTTTCAGAAATGGATCTAAAGGCCGAAAAAGAAAAACTTTTAAGTTATGACCCTTTACCCGATTGGCTTAAAACAAGTTTAAAACTTCCAGAATTCAAAGAATCAATTCAGAATATCCACTACCCGGCTTTAATTGAAAAGTATAACTATCACGAATTTAAAACACCTTATCATTATAGATTAATTTTCAACGAATTTTTTGAAATGGAATTGCTTTGCGCCTACAAAAAACAATTCCGTAAAAAAAGCGAAAGTCTTCCCATGTCTTTGGAATCCAAAAGATTACCAGAGCTTAAAAAAAATCTTCCCTTTCAGCTTACACGTGCGCAGTCCCGAACAATTGATGAGATCTTAAAAGACTTAAAACAAAGCTCGCCTATGCACCGATTAGTTCAAGGGGATGTAGGTTCTGGAAAAACTTTGGTGGCCCTTTGTGCAGCGATTTATGCCATAGATAATGGATACCAAGTGACCTTAATGGCTCCGACTGAAATCTTGGCTGAGCAACATTTGGCGACCGCTAAAAAAATTCTTGAGCCTTTGGGCATTAAGTGTGGTGTTCTAACGGGCTCTCAAAAAAATAAAGAAAAGCTACAGGTGATTGAGCAACTTACAAAAAATGAAATTCAATTTTGCGTTGGCACTCACGCCCTAATTGAAGACGATGTTATTTTTAAAAACTTAGGCCTTGTTATCATCGATGAGCAACATAGGTTTGGTGTCGAACAAAGACAAAAGCTAAAAAATAAAAGTGTAATTCCCCATTTTTTAGTTATGACAGCGACACCTATTCCAAGAACTTTATCTATGAGTCTATTTGGCGACTTGGATGTTTCTGTGATTGATGAACTTCCACCGGGAAGAACTCCAATTCAAACTAAGCAACTTTATGCCTCCCAAAAAAAGGATCTTTACCCCTATATTAAAAAACAAATTTCAAATGGACGCCAAGTTTATATAGTTTATCCGTTGATTGATGAAAGCGAGACTTTGGACTTAAAAAACGCCACTGAAGAGTATGAAAAGATAAAATCTGTATTTTCAGAATATAAAGTTGGGCTTTTACACGGTCGAGTAAAAGGCAGTGAAAAAGACGAAATCATGAAGTCTTTTAAAAATAACGATCTGCAAATTTTAGTTTCGACAACTGTCATTGAAGTGGGTGTTGATGTACCAAATGCTAACATCATGGTGATCGAAAACGCAGAAAGATTCGGACTATCTCAATTACATCAGCTTCGCGGAAGGGTTGGACGTGGTGCCTATGAAAGTTATTGTTTTTTAGTTATGGGCGACGCCGTATCGAATTTAGCCAAAGAGCGAGTTCAGATGATGGTTAAAACTAACAATGGATTTGAGATTTCAGAATTTGATCTAAAAATCAGAGGCCCGGGAGAATTTTTAGGTTCAAAACAATCAGGACTTCCTTTGTTTAAGTTTGCAAAATTAGGTGAAAATACAAATTTATTAGAGCTTGCAAGAAACACAGCCTTTGAAATTTTCGAAAATGATCCTGACCTTAAACTTCCGGAAAACCTTAAGATTAAAAAGATTATTGAAAATCAAAAACACAAATTAAATCTTTCGGAGATCGGCTAATCATGTTCGTCATGTTTTGGTTTTCTGATATCCTTAGTTAGAAAGACGAATTAAAAGCTATCAAACAAACAGGTCATTGAATAAATAGTATTTTAGACAGCAAATGATCTAAATTTGAGTTAAAAAATATAAAGATACCAAACCAAAAACTATAGTCCCAAGCATACTTTTAAATTTGTAACAAAAAGCAGTAGCAAAAATCAAAATAAGTAATCTTTCTTTACCCAAAACCATGGAAACTTGCCCTTGATGAAAAAAAACCATCGGTGCCACCATTGCTGGTAAAATCGAAACAGGTATAAAGGTAAAGATCTCTTTAACATTTTGCGAAAATTTAATTTTAGAGGAAAGAAAAATTAAAATTCCACGAATAAAAAATGTTCCAATCGCAAGGCAAATTATATTAAACCAAAAATATCCTGAGCTAATCATTTTTCCCTCTGATTTAAGTAAGCTCCAAAACACAATGCTAAAACTGTAGTGCTTAAAAGGCCTAAATTATAAGGTATGGATTTTAACAAGATCGAAACCACGGCAGAAAATACGGCAACGTAAATGTATTTTTTATGTTTTAAAGTCGGAACGATTAAAGTTATGAAGCTAAGTGGAATTGCATAATCTAAAGAAATTGATGGCGGTACAAAGTTTCCAAACATAAAACCAAATATTACAGAACAGTGCCAAGCTAAGAGCATGCAAATTGAAGCGCCCATGTAAAAAACGACGGCCTCTTTCTTAGTTTTAAATAGGTCTTCATTAGTTTTCATCACATTATACGTTTGATCCGTTAGATTATATGTACAAAAAACTTTAACCCAAAAACTGGAATCTTCGACATAGGGTGCAAAAGCTGCACTGTAAAGCATAAATCTAAGGTTGATTAAAAGGCCTGTCAAAATAACGATAAGCGAAGCTGTATCTTGAATCATAAGCTCTACGACTGCGATCTGTGCAGAGCCCGAAAACATAATGAAGTTCATCCCTAAGCCTTGAAATGCTGTAAGATTGGCAGCGTAAGCCACTGCTCCCATCACTAAACCAAAAGGTATTACACCAGTCGTTATAGGCAACATGGATTTAAAGCCTTTAAAAAACATAGCTTGGTTGAATGATTTTTCTGAACTGGACATCTTTTTTTACTAACTTATAAAACCAATAACGACACTAGAAATTTTGTAGAAGACATTTTTTATACACCTACACTAATGTCGAGTCTAGCTGGGAATATGGTGCCACATTCATTTCACAAAGATTGTATCTTTTTGAGACACACCCATTTATTAAACCCTTTAATTAGGCGTCACCATAACTCGACCAATGGTCTGGTATTAAATTTCATACAACTCCTGCCGATATATTATCCATGAAGAATTTAAAACTAATTTTTAATTCTGTGTGTGCAAAAAAATGTTTAACATTCTTGTTCGCATCAATGACTTTTTTAGGTGTAACCAAGGCTTCGGAAAACTCTTTTTTACATTTAGGTCTAGATTTAAACTACAACACTGGGTCTTCAATCTCTGAAGAAAAAAAATCTACTGCGGTTCAAGACATAGCAAAATTACTCAACAAATCATCAGATATCACGATTACCATTTTTGGATTTTCAGACCTTACAGGAAATAAATCCCAGGACAAAAAAATTGCTATACAGCGTGCTGAAAATATAAAAAAAGAAATTGTTAGCGCAGGAATTTCCGCAGCACGAATCACTACTAGTTCCCTTGCAGAATATGATTCTATTGTTAAAAATAAGAAAGTGTTTGGACAAAGGCAAAATCGCAAAATTGTTGTACGAATTTTAAATCGAGAAATCGGTCAAATTACTGAAATTATCAATTGGAGCAAATCAAAAAAGCAAATTTCTGTCGTTGATCCCTTAGGTTCAAAAATAAAAAACTTAACATTATTAACTGAAATGTTAAGAAGTCAAAATTCTGACAATCTAAATTCTGACGATAACTCTCGCAGGATGCCTGCTTCAAATCAATAGAAAAATTTAACCGAAATACGCCTAGTTTATTTTTTTTGATTTTTTAATCACGTTTGTAGTTCATCGGAACCATGAAATCCACAGCCATTCTTTGAAGATTTACGAAATTGTTATTGAAATCGAGATAGGCCCTAATATTACGAATTTTACTTTGAGCTAAGTTTTCTTCTCTTAGATTGACGAGAATAAAATCACTAGCACCCTTATTAAATTTAATTTGTTCCGAATCTCTCAGCTTATCGGCCAGCTCTATTTCTTTTTTGGTCAAATCAAAATTCTTATTTAATAACTTCAAGCTATTTAACAAGTCTAAAACTTCAATTCTGTTTTTTTCTTTTCTAAACTTTATTTTTTCAACTAAAGCTGCTTTTTTTGCTTTCGCAGCTCTGACTTGACCCGTGCCAAGACGTCTTTCAATTGGTATTTCTACGCTGATATACGCTCTCTGTTCTAAAGGATCTAACCTAACAACATCCCCGTCTCCTTGGTCTTGACTGACTTCATATTTCAAATCTAGTTTTGGAAGTAAATCATTTACCCCCATCTTTCGATTGGCTTCAGTCTGTTCAATCTGACTCAGTACAGATTTAATCATCAAATCTTGGTCATTAACTATGTTTAGTAAATCTGATTCATTCTTTATTTTATCTGACCCAAGCTCTGTTATGCGAGTGGCATTATCAGATCGCAAAATGATGGGAGTACCTTGTTGGTCACGGTAAAATAAAGATAGATAAAGTGTGGCCTGATATAACTTGATGTTTTCTTTATTTAAACTGATTTTTCTTTTTAAAATGTATTGTTCATTTTCAAGACCATAAATTTTTGCTAAATCCCCTTTCTTTATTCTTACATTGAAATTTTTGATACGGTCTTCGGCTAAACTTAAAAGCTCTTTGTAAACTCGAACCCTTTCAAGGTGACTTAGCCACTTATAATAAGCCTCGGCAGCTAGAGTTTGAAGTTCAATGAATTGCTGCTTCAAGGATAACTCGGACTGGATTAAATCCTGATTAGCTAAAATATTTTTAAATCTTTTTTCATCAATAGATCTATTTCTTAGTAAGGACACCATCGCACCTGCGAAGGCCTCACCTTGATCTAAAGTCACCAGCTCTTCACTATAAATGGGAAATTCCCCGTCAGAGTTTCTGTAGCCCGCATAAGCCTTAGAATTCATATAATAAAGTGGTTTTTCTAAGAAAACGTTAAAGGCTTTTCCATCATAGTATCCATCTGTGTAACCTTGGGCCTCAGACTTTAAATTTAAATCAAAAGCCCCTCGAGTTTGTCTTGCATATTCTGCTGCTTGTTCAAATTCTTTAAGCTGCACTATGATCAAGGGGTGATGACGAAACGTAGAAGCGATAACTTCTTTGACTGTCAAAGTGTCCGAATATTTATTGGCGTAAATACTTTGAGTCGATAGCAAAATTAAAAAGAAAAACAAAGGACCTACAAACGATTTACTTAATTTTTTCATTTGTCTCGCTGCTTGTCGGAACTTTAGGTGATTTATTCTGATTTTTTAGATTGTAAAAAAAAGTATCCTGATTAGAAACATTCATCGACTTAGGAAATCCATTCACTTGTCGCCATAGTTCGTAACCTAAAGACACTGTATCTAAAAGTATTAACCCAATGACACGCGTGCCTTGTCTTAAATATATTTGGCTAGGCCAAGGATGTTGATCCGAAGGATCTTTAACGACAAGCACTCTAAATTGCCCACTATCAGACACTGAAGGATCCACGGCTTTTACAATCCCAGCAAAACTTCCAATCGCTACCGAAGGAAAACCGCTAAATTGAATCGAAGGCCAACCTTCGAACTGTAATCTTACTTTTCTTCCGATTGAAATCAGTGGTAAGTCATTTGCATCCACGTAAATCTCGGCTGCTGGTTCGTCAGTATCAGGTACGAAGTAAGCCAGATCCTGGCCCTGGCTTACATTTACAACCCCAGAGCTGGTCATGATACGCAGTAAGGTTCCATCTGACGGAGCTGTCACCAACTGCGTCTGCCACCTTGAAAATTTCACTTCAGTCTGAGCAAGCAATGATGCTGCTTCGGCCTCTTCGGCTATTAATTTTTGATAAGAAATCTTAGCAGCTTCAACGTCTTTTCTAGACGTCAAACCTTCTTTTTCTAAAGACATCTGTCGTTGATAGTTTGACATTGAAGCTTCAGTAGCGCTTCTGGCGGCATCATATTTTTTAATGGAAGCATCGCGCTCTAGTTTTAATCGATCTAAATAATTCGGGTCGTTATCCACGATCCGTACTAAAGGATCTCCCTTTTTAACAACTTCACCTTCGTTCACCAACCACTCTTCTAAAACCCCAGAGACAGGAGCGGTGATCATTTGCAATCTTTGATTGGGATCAAAAGCTATAACTCGTCCGGACCCTTTAGAAGTCTGTCTCCATGGCACAAACACCAAACAGATAAGTAATAAAATCAAAATCGCGGCTAACATTCTAGAAAGCACATCCACTGGTCGTGGCACTTGAACCATTTTTACAGATTTAAAGTTACGGTAGTTTTTGTAGGATTCAAGTTTGAGTGACATTAATTGATCTCTCTAAATTCAAAAAAATTAGTAATAGATTCATCGTTTACGAAACTTAAAATTGAACATCCTTCGTTACGAAAAACATTTAAATACTTTTTAAACGTTTGGTTTGAAAATAACTCACTTGTTGTTTGAATCATTAATAATTTAGGATTGTGAATGTAAATTCTGGCTAGATTTAGCCGATACTTTTGACTGTGGCTAAGAACTTTTGACGAAAAATGAATTCGTTCATTTAACCTATCAGGAAGTCCAAGAATACGATCATCCAAGTCAAACTTCCTTAAGACTTCAAAAATGTAGGAAACGTCCAATTCATTCTCGAAATCTAGTAAATTGTCCCTGATGGTTCCGTCAAATATAATGGGTTCATCTAAATTGTGAACCAATGTTCGAACTTCAAGACTTGAAAGATCTTTATAACTGATGCCACCTACGGATAAATCACCGCCTTGTAAATCTTCGTTTTTAAGGATCAAGTCTGTAAGCTGTTCTTTGATTCGAGAATCATGGTAAACGAACTGATAATGTTTTGAGGGATGCATTGTAAAGTTAGATTCAATTTTGGACTCTATCCCAATATTTAATTTTTTGAATTCAAAAATCAAATCTTGGTTACTTCTTAAAGTTTTAAAATTTTCATTATGGCAGTCAAGCGTAATTTCTTTTAAGTCCATAAACCAATTTAATTTATCACAACTAGAATATAGGTCATAAACTAATTGCAAGTGCTTTAAACCGTAGACTAGTTGAATTGCTATTCCGTTTACAATAATTTCCGCAGCGACTAATTGTCCCACCGATAACTGACCGATAGCGATTAAATATCCACCAATTCCTAATAAAATAGCGTTGATGATAGCATACAAAATTAAAAAGACGATATTTTGATAAAAAAGAACTTTAAAGTGGTTTTTTCGTCCTATGACATACTTCTCAATCAGGGAGTCGGAATGTTTTATGAATTTATAAGAAATTTCTTCATTTTGTAGTCTGGACTCTGTATTGGCAATATCTTGTAAAAAACCAGCCACCTCAAATTTTGCCGTAGATTCTTCCATGGATGTGATTTTGGCTCTTGAATTGAAAAATCTAAAGCTAAAAAAAATTACCGAAATGAGTATTAAATTAAAAGGAATGAAGTACGGGTGATACAGCGAAAGTAAAATTAGTCCGATGACCGTCTGAATGCTAATTGAAAGCCCATCAATTACAAGCATGGCAACAAGTTTTTGAACCGTAATGATTTCAAAAAAACGATTCACTTTTTCGCGAATATTATTTTTTTGAAACTCTGCTTTTGGACCGAAGATAACTTTTTTGGAAAGAGTCACCGATAACTGAGCTATTAATTTTTGTTGCATCAATTCAACAGTAAAGTATTGGAAAGATTTAATTACACCAAAAAAAATCAATAGTATTAATAGCAATAAAGTGAGGTTAAATAGCGGTTTCAAATCGGTGCTAAGAGCAAAAGTATTAACCAAGGACTGTACGGTTATGGGAGTTGCCAAACTTAGCACGCCAATCGAAAAAGTGTAGATAGCTAAGGCAAAAGTAAATTCCTTTAATCCAAAAAGAGACTTTTTGAAAACATCAATAAAAGGCTTGTCGTATTTAGAGCTCACAAGTTCAAAATATAAACTAAAACTTTAACGAATCCAAGACTTTAGTTTTTAGACAACTTTCAGTTAGAGAAAAATTAAGCAATTAGGTAAGGGAAAAGTTTGTGTGCCAAAAGATTACGCAGACGGTTCAGCCAAAGTAAGCAATTAGCTTTCACACAAACTTTTAAAAACTTGCAGGAGTTTCGGTACCCAAATCTACTTTAGGTGCTTCTTTTTTTAAAACCGCAAAGTTAATAGGTCCACCACCAGCTTCAACGATGGTGTACATGATTTTTTTAAGACTGAGTAAATCAACATTCTCATCAGCTTGAATCGTGATTTGTTTAAAAGACTCCATACTCACTTCTGCACCATCACCAGCTTTTGCTTTTAAAACTTCTGTCTGGACTTGTAAGGCTAAGGACGATTGCATTTTTTCTTTTTGTTTTGCTAACTCATCTTTAATGGCATCTCTAAGAGTTACAATTAGCCAATCTTCGCTTTCTTTGATGGCTGGAAACGAAGCGACTTTGACATCATTGAGCTCAATGTGTTCCTTTCCGACAACTACCACGTTCGAAGGTTCTAATTCACGAACTGCAGACGCTTGAGGTAATACAACATCATCTTCTAGATTGATAGTTTGGCCGGTCACTTGATAGTTCTGTAATAAGAACACCACAAGAACCGTGAACATATCCACCATGGCTGTTAACGAAAGAACAAAAACAACTGTCCGTGAACCTGAACTTCTTTTTCCGTTACGACTGCGTTTACCGGGAACATGTATTGGCATTATTCTGCTCCACCAGTGGCTATTTGAACTTGAGGAAATTTTTCTGTGATCGCAACGTCCATACCCTTAACTAAGCTTCCATAACTGATTTCATCTTCGACAGAAATAACGATGTCGGTTTTATTTGGAAACGCCACTTTGATTCGTCTTAATTCTTCAGATAAAAGTTTAGTGTTGTATTCCCCTTCAACCTTTGAAATTACAGTTGAATTGTCTTTAAAGACCACAACGTAGCCGTCTAACTTGATATCTAAACGTAATGGAATTTCCAAGTCGTCAGGCTTTTTTTCTTGCACTTGTTGGTCGTCAGATTTCTTTCCATAAATTGACGTTGCTAATTGAATCATTGAGATCTGATCCCACACCGCTGTAATTAAAAGAAACACAATCAACACACTCATCAAGTCGATGACGGGCACAATGTTGATTTCAACATTGGCAGTTCGTGAACCTTTACCGTCTTCTATATGAGCCATTCTGTTAAACCTTTATGAATTAGAAATTTTATCTCTGTTTGAAACAACCAAGTTCATTAAATCCATACTGGTTTCAAGCATGTCATTGATAGCTCTTGAAATTTTGATTTGAAAAAAACCGTAAAAAACAATACATAAAATCGCAACGAATAATCCGCCCGCGGTACAGTTTAAGGCTTCTGCAATACCACGAGATAACAAAGTAGCTTTCGTGGCCGCATCTGATTTAGAAACCGCACCGAAAGATTTAATCATACCGATGATAGTTCCAAATAATCCGACAAGAACTGAAATGTTACCAAACACAGCTAAAAATGAAACCCAACCTTCTAACTTTGGTGTTTCTCTTAATACTGCCGCATCCATAGCGACTTGAACTTCTTCGTCAGGTCGCTTGTTCATAACTTTAACAAGGCCGGCTTTAAGAGTATTAGTCAGTGGAGCATTCTTAGTGTCACAAAAAGTGATTGCTTGTCTGATATCGCCTCTTAAAAGCATGCTTGTTAGATTATCAATAACACTTTGTTTTTTTACAGTGTTTCTACCAAGGGCGATGAATCTTTCAACAATCAAAAAGACTGACAGCAGTCCAATGAAAGCGATGATGTACATGACTGTACCGCCTTCACAAAATGCTTTTGAAAGAAAAAACTCATACATTTCGCACGAATGCATTTGAGCTGTTGTTGGATCCACGATGCTTCCTCCTAGAAGAATAAAAAACTTTTTTAGTATTGGTAATACTTGATGAATCTAAACTGTTAATTCAAAAAGTTGTTATTACACTGCTCTTATATTATCTTGCCTCGAACACAAACGGAAATGCAACTTCAGCAATTTCATCTGGTCCAGGGTCTGGAAATTTTAAAACTCTTAATCTGTTAATGATACATGGACCCAAAGTGTTTGAAGGCATGTCGTTACTTTTAACTTTTGCATTCAACATTCGACCACCTTCAGTGATCTGCCATTCAAGAACAACTTTTCCTGAAAGCGTTGGATTTTTTGTAAGTTCTAAATCGTAACACGATTTAATCGCGTTTCTGTTACTACGAATGATTCTTCGAATAGCTTCTTTATCTATGGAACTGACAAAGTCATTTGAATTTCCTTCGATGTTAACAATAGCAACTTCACCCTTGTCGCCTAAACCGTTATTGCCACCGTAAGACGCTTCGCCACCACCGCGACCTTTGGATCCTACGCCTGAAATACCGACTGTTGATGTTCCTTTGCCACCAGCGCCGACATTCTTAAGATCTGTCCCCAAACCTTCACCTTGTCGATCCGATGTTTGTCCACCAAAACCTGTCGCTTTATCCGCTAATCCAAATGTTGTTCCTGCACCCGAGTACGCTTTATCTAAATTTGAAGCTGCACCACCAGAACTTAAAATACTTAATAGACCTGATTTCGTGACGTCTTTTTTCTTAGTGGCAGCATTTGCACCTTCTTTACCAGTAGCAATCGCACCACCCGCTTTATTAGACACTAAGCCTTTGGCTGGAGTTTTAATCTTATTAGGTGCAACTTCTTTTGGTTTACCCGCTTCTTTATCAACAACTGTAACTTTTTTTGGCTCGCCTTTTTTACCCAAGCTTTGAGTCTTAGGTACCGTTGTTGTAGGCTTTTTATCAGCAATGGGTTTAACTTGTTTTTTTTCATCACTAACTTTTTTAACAACTTTTGGCTTTGGAATTTCTTCTTCTTTTTTAGGTTCGATCTCTACAGGCTCGGGAGTCGAGCGCGGAGGCGGTTTAAACTCAACAGTTGCAACACGATATTGATCTTCAACTAACGTATCAATTTCATCTAAACTTTGAGGAGCATTAAAGGTCATAAAAATCGCAATCACTGCTGAAACTACAAAAGCCATCGCAATCGAAACTAATTCTGCCGGAGAAAAATCAAATACAGGAATAGGTAAAGCTTTTGGTGTTTGTTCAACATACCTGACGTAAGCTTGAATTCGATCGCCCAATAAAAAGCATCGAACCATTTCGCCTTGTCCAAGGCTTAATACATAACAGTCTCCGTCTCGGGACAATTGCCCAGACTTTTTTAAAGCAGAGAATGGAATGCGCTGCTGACCGCGGTATAAAAATCCGTCCATCTTATCAGGAATGCGAATTTCAGCACCGTTATTAATATGGATAAAATAATGTTTGAAGTTAAAAGTTGATAATTGCAACTGACAGTCTGGTTGATTACCTAAGAATACTTTCTGCTTCGAATCAAAATGTGATGCGGATAAAATTCGTTCTTTCCACGTAATTAAAACCTCAACAACAGAACCCCTGCTGTTTACATCAATGACTTCATCAAGCTCATCAAAACTTGATTGTGGCGCATAAGTTCCCAGGTTTTGATTTAATCCCTCAGACAAATTACTTGTAGGCTCGGGGCGACCACCTAAATCCATCATTTCAAAACCCGACGCACTTGTTTTAACTATTTTTTTATTCTCTACAGATGCTGCTTCTCTTACAACTTCAGTGTTTCTTTTTGGCTTAGGATCTATTTTTAAATCTTCTACAGTATTAATATCAAAAGTCTTTTTACCACCCATGGATAAAAAAGGAGATTCCTCTTCAGCTTCTGGTGTGAACATGTCTTCGGGCTCTTTATCATTAAGAGCGGCCTTTTCATCTTCTACATAAATTTGATCTTTAACATCTTCTGTAGATTTAGTGTTTTTTACCTGAGACGTTGTGAACGTTGGTGTTCCTATAAAAAAATGAACTTCAAGGTCGCTAATAAAAAAGATATCGCCAGATTTTAAAGGATGCTCTAAAACTCTTTCGTTATGAATAATAGTTCCAACATCAGACCCTAAGTCACACAGAACATAAGAGTCCCCGCGTTTTTCGATCACACAGTGAATTTCAGCAACATCTTTTTGTCTTAAGACTAAAGCAGAGTCGCCTTTTTTACCAATAATGATTTGATCTTGCTCGAATTGTTTAACGGCAATTAAGTTTTCTTTAAAAAAGACTCGTATGACTATTGGTTCACTCAATCTGAACTCCCGTGCACATCTTCTCTTGTTTGCTTCATCTCAGGAATAAAGTCTTTTCGTAGCTTTAACAGTCTTCCAAAATTGATATTTTTATTTTTTAAAATTACAAATAAATCCGGTGATGAAACATCACCTTGAATAAGCTCGTCTTCAAAAGATAAAACTGTCGTTTTAGGATCAGCTTGGTTTTTGTTTTGAGCCCAAGTTGAACTAACCGCAGTAAAACTGATTAAAATGAAGAAAAATATTTTTTTAATCATAAAGTTTTTAAATACTCCTCAAGTCTTACTATAGTATCCAAATCCTTTTTATTTCTTGCAATAGATTTAAATTGAGTTAAGACCTTTGCACCCTCAACCTTATTTTTTAAACCTGTGATCAGATACAAAGATTGATTTTTTAAAACCGAAGCATCTTTAGAAACTCGGCTTAAAATATCTTGATTGACCTGAACCGCTTTTGTGAAATTTTTCGTTCGTGCTAAAGCAACCCCATAGTTAGTTGCTACCTGACGAAATAACTCAGATTTAGACAACTGACCTTTGGTTTTTTGAAATAAACTTTCTAGATCACTTAAAACAGGACTAAATCCGTTTTGATTTATAAACTTATAGGTAAAATTGATTCTTGCGAGCACATAGTCGGGTTCAAGATTGATAGCACGCTCGAAATCTTTTTGAGCTTCTTTTTCTAAATCCAGTTTTAAGTTAATAACTCCTAAGTTGTTAGATACTCGCGGTAGGTTATTTTTATTGGTAATTTTATTTAAGTAGATTTTGGCCATATGATACATGGTTTTTTTAAAGTAGTATTTCGCCATGAACTCATAAGCCGAAACATCCTGAGGATTTTTTTCTAAGGCTTCACCTAGCTTATCAATCAACTGTTTACTATCACCTTCAACGGAAGAAAGTGTTTGTATAGTTTCATCTTTACTTAAATTTTCGTCGTAATTAAGGATTTTAAAATAGTCGTCGTCCGCAAGATAAGTTGACGACGGACTGATATTAAAAAGTTCATCTCTGGCAATCTGATAATAAGGTCCAAAACCAGCAAGTGATTCGGCACGATCAATCGCATTTTGGTACGATTGAACAGCATTCGTTTTAAACGGATTAGCAATTTCTGCAATTTTTGTTTTATATTCTGTCGCTTCCTCTGCATTTAATTCTTTAGGCACCGGGGCTGACACTAAAGCAAAAGCTAAATGCTGATAGCCTTGGCCCATTCGAGTTAAGGCAGCTACAATCCATTCTGGAGCATCATAAGCAATCACCGCTTCTGTTGATTTTCTTAAGTCTTCAACCAACTTAATTTTCTTCTGTACCAAAGATTGTTGTGTCGCTGGATTTGTTCCAATAGTTATAGCTTTAAGATCGTTATATACTTTATCCGTTTTGATAAACATGGATTCAGCTGCATATTGAGCATTCTTCTTAGATTTTAATTGCGACTGTAATTTTACGGATTCGTTGAAGTACGTTATAGATTGCGTGATTGCACCCGACTCTTTGGACAATAAAGCTAATCTTCCAACAGCTTCAATTTTAAGATCTTGGTCGATGCCCGCGACTAAGACATATTTTTTGTATAAGGTGATAGCCTCATATGCTAATCCCAGTTCATCCGCATAAGAAGCTTGTCTAAAAATAATGTTTTTTGCTTCTTCAGGCTTAACCCTAGCGCTGTAGAGATTAAAATATTCTTTTACTTTAGTGAAATTCTTTAAACCTTCAAAAATGATGGCGATGTTGTAATACAAACTGGCTTCTATAGTTTTTGGATCAGAAATCTTTATATAAGATTCATAATCACGAACTGCGCCGGCCAAGTCGCCCAAACTTTCACGTAAAATACCCGTGAACAAAAATGTTTTAGCGTATTCTTTCACCTTAGGGTCAGCTTCGGCACGGTATCTTTCGTAAGTTTCAATTGCTAAGTTTTTTCTATCTGCCTTTTCGAAGTTAATGGCAGAGTTATATAAGGCTAAAGCCGCTAAAGTCGATTTTGGATATTTTTTATAAAAATCCAAATAGGATTTTGCAGCATCCAGCGGCTTATTGGCTTTTTCAGCTTCTTCTGCACCCTTAAAGGCTGATTTTTCGACGACATTTTTTACGTCTTGCATGGCTTTTTCGTTGTTAACAGACTTATTCTCTAACAACTCTAAACCGACTCTTTCTAGGCCTTTATAGTCTTTTCTTAAATTATAAATATCCAAAATTAAGTTCGTCGAGTATTCCGCGTATTGGGATTTAGGAAACTCTTTAATCACATCCTTAAATTGTTTTTCGGCATCTGTTAAGTAATTATGTGCATATAAAATCGATGCCATTTTATACATGACTTCGACTCTGGATTCTGTGTTTTTCGGATTAGCTAAATACTCTTGAGTTAAAGAAATAAACTTCTTTTCAGAATCTTCTAAAGGATAAACTTCTGTAGAATCCCCAACTTTTTGTTTGATTCCATCAATACTAGGTAAAGCTTTTTCAATGGATAACAAGGCGTTAAGTTTAGATTTTTCTGCATATTTTGAGTTTTGAACTTTAGAAACTTCCATATACATGTCTGCCGCTTTAGCAAATTGCTTAGCTTCATATAAAAGTTCGGCGTGAAAAAATCTAATTTCTGCGTCTTTATCTTCTTTAACAAAGTTTTCTAAATAAATTTTATAAGCTTCGTCGGCTTTTCTTAAAGAGATCAAATCATCGGGCTTTAATCTTGAAGCCTTGTGAGCTGTCAAAGCATAGTTTTTCGCTAAGCCTTCCATCTTTTTGTAAGGTTCATCATAAGCGTCTTCTTTTCTAGCTTTTTCGGCCCATTTCGTTTTAGGTCCAAAAGCTTCAATAAGATCTAAAAGCTCTGCTCTAGAATTTATGATTCCACCCTTAGATTCAGCCAACTGTACTTTTTTGTATTGAAAATCAAAAACTTTGCCGACCGACAGATCACCAGTTTTTGAAAGATAATCAAATAAAAATCCGGCACCTTCACGATTTCCAGAATCAGCATATAATAAAGCTAATTGCTCAAGGGATTTAGCCACGTCTTCTTTAGGAAGCGAGGCTTTAAAGTAAGATATAGATTTTTTATAATCTTTAACTTGGGCATAAAACATTGGTAATTCTTTTTGCGCTTCTTTTGATAATCTATCCGACGACACTTTTCTTTGGTCCGCAAACTTACCATCACGAATGACTCTAGTGATATAAGCTAAGGCTTGGTCCGATCGATTTAACTTTAAATTCACCCAAGCTAATTTGTAAGTTGCAATCGATGATAATCTTGATCTGCTTTTTATGATTTTTTGATAATAGTCTTCTGCTTTTTCTAAGTAACCTTTACTTTGAGCGTAATTCTTAGCCCCTTGATCAAAGTAATAATCCGCTAATGATAAGTTAGCTTCAATAACAAATTCACTGTTAGGAAAACGACTCGATAAGGCTTCGTAATATTTCACACTGGCCGCGCTATCCCCTAAAGACATCGTATTATAACCTAAGAAAAATAAAACTTGATCCGAGTTTGGACTTTTTGGATTGTCCCTCAAGTACCATTTGTAAAGCTCAACAGCTTTTTTATTGAAATCCTGGGCAGGACCCATGTTTAAAACTGGCTTGGAAGAAATTTTCTTTGCAAAATAATCGTTAATTTTTTTATCGAACTCTTCATTAATACGTCTTTCAACTAACGCTGATTTTTCGGTGTAGGCTTTAGCTAACCTTAACCAAACGTCGCCTTGCATAGCTTTGGATCTGGTTTTTTTAGACAGACTATATAGCTGATTGATCTGTTGATTTAATAACTTTTCATACTCAGCTTCGTTAGTGCCTTCTTTAAATAAATTAGTATTTGTGCTTGTTGGACGTACTAACTTTAAATTGATATTACTTTGTGGCGGCGTTTTTGAAGCTTCTCTGGTTTTTGGTAGGTTCGCCTTTGATTTTTCTATATTCTTAATAACAGCGCCAAGAGTTTTGGCTTCGGTATTGTTAATAGCAAAAAAACATACCAAAGCTGCAACAACAGCTTGGTTTAAAAATGTCGAAGATAGACTTTTTACCTTGCACATTGGCTGGCCCCTACATATTGATAATTTCCGATTTCATCTAACCAGTACTCACCCTGAAACGGCCAATATTCGTAACCATTTTTAATATAAAAATCTCTGGAATTTTTTGCAGTGATCGTATCTGAAGGATCATCTGTTCCGCGCATTTTCTTTAAAGCGCCTTCGGTCTTAGCTGTAGTCACTTCAACTTTAATAAATTCTTTCTGATCGCTAAATTCTAAAAGCTCTTCGTTCATATCTATCAATGATTTACGAATCAGGGCCGCAACATATTTTTCTGAGATCGCAATTCTTTGAGTTAAATTTTTAGCGATCAACTTACCCAGTCCAGACCTTTTCCAAAAATCATTTTGTACTGAATTTAATTTTTGCTCTTCATACAAAAGTTTTAAGTACTTATATGATTTTTTAAATCCAGCAGTCCTAGAAACATGTCTTAAGGCCAAGCTTGGAATGCCAGCATAACTTTTTGGAATTTCCATGCCTTTAGAAATATCCGCAAGCATGTTATTCATTTGGATTAAATCTTCGCGATTTTGTCTTTTGTCTTTTAAGTAGTTAGCAAGTTGAACCTGAAGTCGTCCATAGACTTCATTATAAGTATTTAAAACTTTATCGACTTCTTCATATTTACAAATATAAAGATAAACAATAGATCTTAAAATTAAGGATTCGGGTAAGTAGTAAGATTCGTAAAATGTAGAATGAAGGGACTGAAAATTACTCATAGCACTTCTAAATTTACCGGATCTTAAATAGGCCCACGTAGATTCAAACAAAGAGCTGTGCCAAAATTCAGAATCACGAGGAACCATTTTATAAGCGGCAATTGAGTTATCCCATCGACCCAATTGATAGAGTGCGCGCGCTCGACCAATCATAGCCCCAACCCGTTGAATGTCGGTCACTCCATTTTTTCTTCGGGCATTAACGGCTTGAGTGAAATATTTCACTGAAAGTTTTGGATTTTGAAGTTCAGCAGAAGCCATTCCCATGTTGTATCTTGCTTTTGCAAACAGCTTACTTTCACTTGTGATTTTAGCATAAGAAGCTACAGCCCTATTAAGATCGTTTTTATCTAAATAGACTTCGCCTAATCTGTAATACAAAAGATCCATTTTCCCGGCTGGGAATTTGGCCATATCAATTTTTGATAAAGAATACTTTAAAGCAGATTCATCCCCGATTTGAAATCCAATTTCATAAAGGGCTTCTAAAGCAGGATCCATATATTTGGACGATGAATTCACTCGTGCGATTGACGTCAAAAAATACACAGCAGTTTGGTTAAATCCAATTTTACTTAAGGCTTTAGATAGTGAATACAAAGCTTTTGAGTGTTCATTTTTATATTTCGAATTACTGATGATGTCGTAAAATCTTTGTGCGGCCTGAAAGTTGTCATTTTTTTCTAAAAAGAATTCGGCTCTAGAAAATTCAGACGAAGCAAAAGCAATATTCGGTATCATGAAAAGAAGAATTAAAAGTCGTTTCATAATTACCTCTTAACCCCTGGAAAAAAGAAACTCGCCCCTACAGAAACATAAAAAATTTCCGAGATTGTTTCTTCGTTTTGTTGGCCGCCCTGAAGGCTTCCTTTGCCTTTCGCACTGAAAATATTTCCACCGACTTCCCATCTTAGGGTTGTATTTTTGCTGATCGGATGTATTTGACCAAAGGACAGATTGATGGCCGGTGCCTTTTGACTGTCATCAGTCAAAATTACACCAGCGCCAAAGGTGAAAAACAATTCGAAAGGATTTACTGATTTTTCTTGTAAAGAAAGCTTTCCGTAGATTGGTGTCCAGACTAGATTTAAACCTAAGTACCCTTGAGGGGTAACAATATCAGACGTTGAAATACTATATTCGCTTTCTAAATTTTTTGTAAAATCACGATCCAGTTGCGCTAAATACCACGCTTGACCTTCAACCGCCCACCTTTCGGATAAATGATATCCTAAAGTGCCTTTAAGTCCCACAGAAGTAAAAAACTTATTGTTTAAAGACGTTAATCCAGAAATGCTAAGTTCCCATCGGGACGTCTTTTCAAAAAATTTCTTTTGAATGACCACGATGTCAGAATAAAGTTCTAAATCCTCAAGCTCATCAGAAACAGAAACCCTTGGTTTATTTTCTTGGGCATAAGTATATGACAAATTTGACAGTAAACTAAAAAGCAAAATCAAAGCTGAAATTTTCATTTCTTTTTACACCTTCTCATCTTAAGGATAACAGAGCTGTGAAGTATGAAAAGTTCTATCGAAAGAACTAGACCGATGATCAAGGCTAATAAATTACAATAAGAATGTAATTCCGAGATTTATCTGAGTGTCGAAAAGCAATTTTTTTGCGAAAGCATCTGCATCTACCTCAGGTAGTGCTGGCTGTGGTGGTTCATTTAGATCATTTGCAGTTCCAAAGGTTGATGTGATGTCAGGTCCATAGAAGGAACTTAATAATAGGTCTAGCCTAAAGGCTATGTTTTTAGTGAAATAAAATCTTTGTCCTACACCCAAATTTATCATTGGTGCGACTAAACCTTCCATCATGTAGGCACCACCACCTAATAATCCGTATAAAGAAAGATTCATAACGGTTTCTTTCGATAAACTGAACTTTCCGTAATAAGCGGTGTACTGATAGTGGCCAGCAATCATAAATTCTTTTTGGGGTGCTCGTGAAGCGTCAAAAAAACGGCCAGTATTTCCACCGGTATCAATAACATCTCCGTTTTTTAATCTTTCGCCATTTGCACTTAACTTATCTTGATACAATCCAACTGTGACAAATACACCGTGAGTGTTATCAAAATGATAAGCCAATGAAGCACCAAAAGTTAAAGGATCAAAAATCGCTTCCGACAAAACGTTGCCACCAAAAAGACCAATCTCTACTTTATTTTTATGAATAACTCGGCGGTTTTTGATTACAATTTTTTCGTCAAAAACTGGCATTACAGCTTCTTTAGAAAGTTCATCATCAGAGAGTCTAAGTTTTTTTGCTTCAGCTTTATTCTGTGGAACAAACATAACAGAAGCCATCAAAAGAAAGACCATCAATGACTTTAAAGAACATATATAATTTCTATGAGATAGAAAATAAGTTATAATCGAATTGTTCGTAAACACTTTAAAGACTCCCTTCCTTAATTAAGTGTTAAAGAAGTTTATCAGCGTTGAGCTCTAAGAATCATCTCACAAACTTCTCTGACCGCACCTTCACCGCCAGAACGCTTTGTTACGTAATCAGCTTTAGCTTGCACTTCCTCTAAAGAGTTAGGAACTGCAACTCCAAAACCAACCGCTTCAATGACCGGCAAATCCATGAGGTCATCTCCAATATAAGCGATTTCTGATAAATCAAAACCTGTTTTCTTTAAGATGTCCTGAAGAGCTAGTCCTTTGTCAGACGATTTTTCGTAAAAGTAATCAACTTTTAAAAATTCAAACCTAAAACGAACATCGTCGGCATCGGAAGCGGTGATGATTCCAACCTTGATCCCCTGTTTTTGAAGGCGTATTAATCCCATGCCGTCTAAGACGTTGTACTTACGCTTCCATTTCATGTTTGAATCTAACCAGATCGTGGCGTCTGTCATGACCCCATCAACATCACTTAACAACATTTTAATTTTCTTTAATTTATCGTGCATTATTTAAGTATGAAAGGAATTTTTAAAAAGTACAATCGCTAGCCAGTTGTTACAAATTTACAAGCCACCGATTTAGCAGGTGTATTTATCCTTTGACCTGTTAATTTCCAAATGAATTCAAAAAATCAAGGATAGGTTAAGCTGACCAATAAGTCATTTCTGATCCCCTGTCCAAAATGCAATCAAAAGGATTTCACATGATCTTAAAGTCTAAGATTTTTACCGCGTTTTTTATGTTAAATTTGATTTCATCTCTAGTCTTTGCGGCGACACGGTTAGAAATCGCAAATCCAGGATCACCCAAATATAACGATTTCCAAGCATTAATTCCAATTATAAAAGGAGGAGTGGTACAAGTTGCTCCTGACGGATTACAAACTGACGTGTCTACATCGGTTGGCTCTTATTACACTTCAAGTTTGTTTTTTACCGATGGGTCATCAAAACTAGCGGTTTCTCCTTTGGCCGAAGATACAAGTTCAGCTTTAAACGTCATACAAAATTGGATCAATGAAAGTAACAGTACTTTAGGAACAGGCTTTTTCATTAAAGAGAATTTAATTCTTACAAACGCTCACGTTGTTAAATCTGCAAACTTTGTTCGATTTTACCCCTCGGCTGTGACAACAGTACAGGACAAAAAACAGTGGCTACAAGGGCGCATCATATGGCGCACATGGAGATACAGTCCGGAATTTAGAACAGCATCTGTTGATTTGGCGCTAATAGAACTAGATAAAGTTAACGTCGATCGTTATAAAGAACTTTTAAAACAAAATAGCGTTAACCCTTATGTTTTTAAAGCCACCCCTGACATCAATTCGTCGATGACAGGTGAAGCCGTAGCCACGTTTTCTAATCCTGCAGCTCGACAGGGCTATTTATCTGTAGGTTCAGTAGTTGATAGTGTTACACAGTTCAAAGACCAAGAAAGAGCTGCGGACTTAACAAATGCAACCAGCGGCAGTAGTGGTGGTCCACTTTTTAATTTGAAAGGCGAGCTTACTGGTATAATTTTCGCAATGGCTAATCCTGAAGCTAATGCAGGTTTAAGAACTATGTTTTATTCGCCCATCCAACTTATTTTAGATTACGTGAATTCAGAACAACTTCCTATAAGTGGTTTGGGTATGGTCTGGTTTTTTAGGCATTTCGATAAAAGAGCAAAAATAGCAGAAACCTATGCGCTTCAAACTATTGATATAATCCCTCCAGAATTCCAAAATTCAGAAAGAAAATACGGAATGATAGTCAAAGACATACCGAAAGATTTAATTCAAGATGGTGGCATTAAAGTTGATGATTTAATTTTCGCAATTGACGGTCATAAAATTCAAGTTCAGGAATACCGAAGCTCTTTTTTAAATTTCATCTACTTGGTAGAAACTAAAAATGGTCTTTATAGTTTAGAACATTATTTGACTGTCAACGAGCAGAAATCAAATTTTGAACTTACTGTATTTAGGAACGGAGAGACTGAACCTTTAAAAATTTCTATACCGAATGTGATACGAAAATACTCTGAGTCGGGTTTAAATATCATAAATGCTCTTAATGATTTAAATGTTGGTCCGCGATACACAGAAATTTCAGGTTATAATTTTGTCAACACCGCTGAGGCAAACTCCACATTATTTTCTTGGTTGAGTAACGGTTTAAGTTTGGATTTTTTGCCCGAAGATGGCGTAATTCTGAATTCATTAGACCAAGTGAATCTGTCTTCGAATGAAAACCTTCGATCAAAAAACAACGAATTGCTATATTTCTTTTCGACCAGTCAACGAATTCATATGGCAAATAATACTAGTCTACAAGAATCCATAGAACACTTCCAAAAAGTGAATAAAGTTTACCGATTAAGACAGTATTCAAACCAGGCGATCATGAAGCTCAAATCTTTTAACGGAAGTATAATATCAAACTTAGAAGACTTGAATTTCGAGTTGGAAAAATCCAGATCCTTGGGACAGGACATTGCGATGTTAGTGTTCGAGGTTTATCAAGCAGGCAATGAAGATCGAATGGCTCCAACCGTTGAGCTTGTAAATGTTCCAGTTGATATAGGTTTAGACGAAAATGGTAACAACAACGTCATTGACCAGCTACTTGGTAACATTGGCGGCGGTAACTAATTTATCAATCTTAAATCTTTCTAAAAAAAGTAAAGCTAAGTGATTTAAAAAAATTATCTCACTTTAGCCGCAAGCAGGTCTTGAAGATGCATCAAGCCCACAGGCTTTAAAGACTTCGCTTGCGTTCGGTCCATTACAAATAAACATTGAATTCGAAATTGTTCCATTAAAAACAAAGCTTTTTCGGCAAGTTCCGACTGGTCCAATGTTTTTGGATGTAAAGACATCAAATCTTTAGATTTTAATTTTTTTAAACTTTCTGAAACAGAACCCGATTCAATTTCAGAATTTAATTTTCGTCTTAAATCCCCGTCTGTAATCACGCCTATTAATTCTTGATCTTTATTTAATACTCCGCAGATTCCGCGCACTTGGGCTTGGGTCATCAGTTCTAGCACATCTTTAAACGAAGCTTCTTCTTGAACAACAGGTAGGTTTTCTGAAAGCATCACATCACTGACACGAGTCAGTAACTTACGACCCAGCTTTCCACCGGGGTGGTACTCTGCAAAGTCTTTCGCCTGAAAGCCCTTCATCTCTAGAGCACACATTGATAAAGCGTCACACATTGCAAGTGTCGCTGTAGTGCTAGAAGTCGGCGCCAGACCCAAGGGACAAGCTTCTCGCTGAATGGGAATGTGTAAAACAATATCGCCGGCCAAGGCTAGCCGACTTGTTTTATTACCAGTGATTGAAATCATTTTCACACCTGTTCGCTTGATGAATTTGATCAACGCTTCAAGTTCATCACTTTCTCCGCCGTAACTGATCGCAATGACCAGGTCAGACTTTGAAATCACACCTAGGTCCCCATGGGAACTTTCGGCCGCATGCAGAAAAAACGCAGGTGTTCCCGTTGAACTCATGGTGCTTGCCATCTTGCGCGCGATGATGCCGGACTTACCTATTCCGGAAATTATAACTTTACCTTCACATTGGACGATTAGATTTAACGCCGCTAAAAACTCATCACCTAATCCGGCTTTTAGATTTAAAATCGATTCCGCTTCGATGTCTAAAACTTCTTTGGCTTTATTTAAAATATCCATAAATTTTCCTATCACTTTGTTTTTAATTTGTAATCTAAAGCGGCCGCGATAAACCCATCGAATAAAGGATGAGGCTGTCTAGGTTGCGATTGAAACTCAGGATGAAACTGTACACCGATAAACCAAGGATGATCTGGGATTTCAACTATCTCTACTAAATCTCTATCCTTACAAACACCCGAAAGCACCATTCCCATTTTTTCAATCACAGTTTTAAATTTATTGTTAAATTCAAATCTATGTCTGTGACGTTCACTGATTTGTTCTTTTTTATACATTTTAGACGCTAAAGTTCCAGGTTTTAAATCACACGGAAAAGCCCCAAGTCGCATGGTGCCGCCTAAACCTTTCATCAGTTTTTGCTCTTCCATTAAATCAATAACGTACTCTGGATTTTCAACTTTTCGTGTGAATTCACGACTGGTAGCTTCTCTTAATCCACAAATGTTTCTAGCATATTCAACAACGGCCATTTGCATTCCAAAGCAAATTCCGAAAAATGGAACCTTGTTTTCTCTGGCATATTTAATGGCGGCAATTTTTCCTTCCGCGCCACGTTCACCAAACGCACCCGGAACTAAAATCGCATCAATGTTTTTAAATTGTTCGACTAAATTCTTGCCTTCAAAATTTTCGGAGTCGATGTATTCAACTTCAACCCCACATTTATTTTTAATTCCAGAATGTGTGATCGCTTCGTGTAAGGACTTATAACTTTCTTTTAAATCAACGTACTTGCCAACAAGGCCGACTTTAACTTTGTTGTTAGGTTGATTGTATGTATTTACAATTTGTTTCCAATCATCTAAGCGGGCTTCACCGGCAGGAAGACCTAAACGGTCACAAATCTTAGAGTCAAAACCTTCAGAAAATAATTTTAAAGGAACTTCATAAATAGATTTTGAATCTTCGGCTGCAATTACATTTTGCGGATGTACGCTGCAAAACAAACCAATTTTTGATTTAAGCTCCTGGGAGATTTCTTTTTCACTTCGACACACTAAAAAATCTGGTTGAATTCCAACAGCGCGAAGTTCTTTTACACTATGCTGGGTAGGTTTACTTTTTAGCTCACCCGCAGCTGCGATATAAGGAATATATGTGACGTGAATAAAAACTGAATTTTCAAATCCTACATCAGCCCGAAGCTGTCTAATGGATTCAATGAATGGTAGACCCTCAATATCCCCAATCGTTCCCCCAATTTCGACAATCGAAATATCCACATCTTTTGATGTTTTCATGATGCGACTTTTGATTTCGTCTGTAATGTGAGGAATCACTTGAACCGTTCCACCTAAATAATCCCCGCGACGTTCACGAGAAATCACGCTTTCGTAAACTTGACCAGCTGTGATGCTATGGCCACGAGTTAATTTGACCGAAGTGAATCTTTCGTAATGGCCTAAATCCAAATCGGTCTCTGCACCATCATTGGTTACATAAACTTCCCCATGCTGAAGTGGGGACATTGTGCCTGGATCTACGTTAATGTAGGGATCACACTTCATCATTGATATTTTGAAACCACGAGATTCTAATAAGGAACCTAAGCTGGCTGCTGTTAAACCTTTACCAATAGAAGACACAACACCGCCGGTAACAAAAATAAATTTGGTCGGTAAATCTTTAATTTTTCTTTGCGAATTCATAATGTGGGTTTCTCCATAATTAGCAACTTAACAAATCAATAAACTTTTTTTCTCAATTCATAAAATTCATAAAAAACTAAAGCCTTTAAATTTATCGGTTTTAGCAAAAAATATTTTCATCGATTTGATTTTATTATTTCTTCAACTTTTTTTAAATCTTCAATTGTATCTACGCCAACAGATTTATATTCAGTGGGCTTCACGAAAATCTTGATACCTAAATCCAAAGCACGAAGCTGCTCTAGCGATTCTGCTTTTTCTAACTCCGAAGGTTCACCTTTACAAAATAATTTTAGCCCTTCAATGGTGTAAGCATACAAACCTACATGTTTTAAAACCGATTTAAAATCAGCTTGAAAGTTGAGTCGTGAAAAAGGAATAGGATATCGGGAAAAATACAAAGCTTCTTTATTTTGATTAAATACAACTTTGACTGAATTTTTATTTTCTAAATCTTCAGCGCTTAATTTATGCCCCAACGTTGCCCAACAGACTTTTTCATCTTGAGATTCAATAAACTGAATTAAACCATCGATTTCTTCGGCTAATATCAAAGGCTCGTCACCTTGGATGTTCACAATAACTTCAGGTTTGTACTTAATCGCAACTTCAAGTGCACGATCCGTCCCCGAAGCACAATCTGGGGACGTCATTTGAGCTTTAAAGCCTGCGTTTTTGACAACAGACATGACTTCGTCACTGTCGGTGGCAACTACAAATTTGTCTAATTTCTTTGATTTTTTAACAGCCTCACACACCCAAAGTATAAGTGGCTTATTTAGAAGGGGCTGCAGTGGTTTACGCTCTAAGCGCGTTGATCCAAGTCGTGCTGGGATAACCCCTAAGTACTTCATTAACCTTCCTGCAAATTAAAGAATATAGTTAGCATGCCTATAGGCTTAAGACAAATACAACTCAAAGGTTTATACCCGCATCTATTGGCATAAGAGCACCTCAGGACCTAAGCAAAAAAATTTAAGGTTCTGGCTTATTAAATTAACTTAAGAATCTTGATCTATAGGTTGATCTATATGGATCTTACGGTTTTAAAGTACAGTCGGTGTAACTGCCTGTGCTTCCTGAGGTTAATCTTTTTATGAACCGAATCTTTGAGTCTTTGGTTAAAAATATAAGCTCGCTATTGTCCGCCAAAAGGTATTTTTTAAGCATAACTTGGCCATTTTCATAAACTTCCGAAACGCCACCTACGCCCGAAGCTTTTTCCTGAAGGCTTCCATCTTTTCTAAGGATTTCCAGATTGTAAGTAAAAGCATCATTCCCGTTGATCTTTGTCTCGTCGATACTTAAAGAATAATTAATTCCTATTGGGTTTTCTAAAGAGCTATCTGAACAATTATAGGTATCGGCAGCCATTGCACTTGTTGAAACCACAAACCCTAAAACAAAAACTAAAAATTGAATCATAAATCCCCCGATTGAAGTTCGCTTAAATCTTAGTAAGAGAGCTAAAAGCATGTCAACCCAAGGGTAATTATGCGCAGGACAGCTTCGGTAAATGGCTAGCAGCCGTTCGAAGCTACGGGCCAAACCCTAATGTCTCTCAAACATAGTGCACGATTTAATCATTCACCCCAATGGGCCCTGACAATATCCGCCATGGTGTCCAAATTCTTATCAGAAAATATGGCTTTAAATCGAATATAAACTATCTAAACTAGGTACAGAATGTGCTCTTTTTATGGTTATGAAATTAAAGACCGTTTTTATAGTACTTCTAAGCTTTATGTCAGATTCAGCTCTAGCTAAGCTAAGTTGCGACATCTATATCCAAACTTCGGCTTTTGAACGATCCCAGCAATCCTTTGATAACATTAGTCGTTTTTTTGGCTTCACGAATGGTAAAAAAGAATTTGATGTGAGCTTAAATAAAGCGACAGAAACACAGTATTGGACATCAGAAGATGGAAAGAAACTGGAACAAATAAATCCTGTCGTTTCCTACAAAGGCAAAAGTGCCACGATAGAATTGAATCGAAACATCAAAGGCGAGTGGTCTTTTAAATGGACTGTTTCCGATCAAGGTTTATATGCTAATGCAAAGATCAATGAAATTATATTTGAAAGCCGAACTTCTTCAAAAAAGCCTATCCCTGACTTCGCTATGACGGAAAACTCTGAATTAATAATGACTAGATCCATGACCCGCAAAAACCCGAATTCAAACGTCGTCATTGTCATTAAACACACACTTGTTTTTTCTAAAAATCCTGATGGAACTCTTGAAATGATTAACTTTCATTCTACAGACTCTGTTCGTGGAAATACAATTTTAGTCGGCGAAGAAACAGATTACAGACTTAAATTAACCGAACGTTAAACCAAACGTTAAGCTGTGTTTTATTTATGTATAAGTTGGAAAATATAAATAGCTTTCGCTATGTCATTTAAATTATTAAATTTTATTTATTCCTCTTCGGAATAATCTTCAAATTCTGGATCCATATCCAAATTATCATCCAAGTCTCTACCCGCTTCGTCCGGTTTTAAGACCCATTCGGTCCAGATGTTTTGAATTAATTTTTCAACACCTTTTTTTGATTTGGACGAGATCACAAAAGGTTTAAAACCTTGCGCCTCAATATTTTTTGTGGCGGCGTACTTAATTTTTTGGGTCACTTTATCAGCTTTATTTAGCGCAACAAATATTTGAATCCCTTGCGCGTGACACCAGTCTGCCAGCATCTGTTCTTCTTCAGACCACATTCTTCGAATATCCATGATAAGGACTAAGCCTTTCAAATCCTCTCTAGAACTTAGGTAAGTTTCGATCATCACTTGCCAGCTTTTTCTTTCGTTGGCCGGACGGGACGCAAACCCGTACCCTGGGGTATCTACAAGTCTAAGTTTATTTTCAACCAGGAAAAAGTTTAACAAACGCGTTTTGCCCGGTGAACCACTAACCTTTGCCAACTTCGATTGGGCCCATGAATTTATAAATGAACTTTTGCCGGAATTTGATCGGCCAGCAATGGCGACCTCAGGATACTTTTTTAAAGGGTAATGCTCTGGAAAAACTGCACTTTTTTCGAATACGAACTTCAAAAAGACTCCTGGAATGGGCTGAATTAAACCCACTTCATCTTTAAAGTCCACAACTTTGTCCGAACAGGAATCCGAAATGCGGACAGGTGATATTCGAACTCTATTTTAAAACGATTTTAGGATGGTCCGGATATTGGACACCCTAATGTAACCGCAATTCATCTGACAATGCCGTCAGGATTTCGGCCGCTATGAAATGTTTACGTACAAAATCTAAAGGTAAACTTTCGAAGTTTCAAAATTTATCAAACGGGAGTAAAAAATGTCGATGCAAACACGAATTATAAGTAGCGAATATGAAAATCTAACGGATCTATTTTTAGAAATTCCGGATCACCACATTCAAAAAGTGATCCCTGATTTTTTATCGATCGGTCGCGATAATTCAAATTCAATTCCACTAAATGACACATTTACCTCCTCAAGACATTGCCGCATCGAAAAGAAAGGGACCCAGTTTATTGTTAAAGACTTACGATCTAGAAACGGCACTTATGTAAATGGCACCCAAGTTTTGGAAGCCAATATCAAACACGGAGATGTTATCCAGGTGGGACAAACCCAAATTCGTGTGAAGTCTGAAACCAGAGCCTATCCTAAAACAAAATTAAGTTCTAAAAATGAAGTTTATAAAAGACAGTTAGATAGTTTACCATTGATTGCCCAGTCTGATTTTCCAGTTTTAATCATGGGCCCAACAGGTTCTGGTAAAGAGTTATTAGCGCAAGAAATTCATAATCTTTCCAACAGAAGCTTCGAATCTAAAGTGAATTTAAACTGTAGCGCCTTCACGCCCAATTTAGTTGAAAGTCAGTTGTTTGGTCACATCACAGGAAGTTTCACTGGTGCTACAAAAGACAGAAAAGGCGCTTTTCAGGAAGCTCATGAAGGAACTTTGTTTTTAGATGAAATCGGAGACCTTCCCCTTGATGTTCAACCAAAACTTTTACGCGCACTCGAATACGGCGAAATTACGCCGGTTGGATCGGATAAATCTGTCAAAGTGGATGTTCGCATCGTGGCGGCAACTCATAAAGATTTAGAGCAATTGGTCAATGAAGGAAAATTTCGCGAAGACTTACTGTATCGTCTTAAAACCTTCATCATCAATCCCCCAAGCTTATCCGAGCGACCTGAGGATTTTGAAGGTCTTCTATTTCAATTAGCCAAAGAGTTTAGAGTTAGATTTTCTCACAATGCGATTGAAAAATTGAAAACATTATCTTGGCCCGGTAACGTCAGACAACTTAGACAAACCGTACAGCGCGCATCCGTGCTATTTCAAGCAAAGTCGGTAGAGCCGGACGACATTCAACATATTATTGATGATGTGAAACCAAAAGCACAAAAGTCTTTAGAGGAATTAATTAATCCAAGAAATGTGACCATCAATCAGCCGATCCTAAAGCAGGTTGAAAAAGAAATTATCATCGAAAGGTTAATCGCCAATAAAGGTAACCAAAGACAAACCGCCAAAGAACTTGGGATTGCCAAATCTACATTACATGACAAAGTTAAGGCTTATAAAATTGAGCTGAGTAATCTTAATTAATCTTACACTTATTGTATATTGACTCATTCTAAGATGGTTTACACCAAACATCACAAGCATAGCATCGAACAGCAAGATCATTTTTGACAAATGTATAAACATTGTATATACTTTAGGAATTGCTATGGAGGTGTAACATGGCCGTTAAGATTCAAAAATGGGGTAATTCACTTGGGGTAAGGATACCTAAATCAATTATTGAAAAAGTAAATCTTGGTGAAAACTCTGAGGTCGAAATTGAGTCCAAAAATGGAGCTATTATTATTATGCCGGCTAAAAAAAAGTACGATTTAGATTCTTTATTAAATCAAATCACAAAAGATAATACGCACAAAGAAGAGTATTTTAAGGTTGAAGGCAATGAGGTCTGGTGATGGGTTACGTACCTGACCGGGGTGATATTGTTTGGCTTAACTTTAGTCCCCAAGCAGGACACGAACAAATGGGGAAGCGGCCTGCATTAATTCTATCGCCAGAGAAATATAATAAAAAAACGGGCTTGGCTATTTGCTGTCCCATTACTTCAAACATCAAAAATTATCCTTTTGAAGTTCAACTTCATGGAAAAGTTATAAGTGGCGCAATCTTAGCTGATCATTTAAAAAATCTGGATTGGAAGGCCAGAAAAGTGAAGTTTATTGAGAAAGCAAAAGTGTCTGTAGTTGAGGAATGCTCAAAGAAAATTTCGGCATTGATCGTAACTTCTTAATTTATGTTATTTATTTTAGTGAGAAACGAATTACGGCTTTTATAAATCAAAACCGTAATTTAATCCAACGATGTATCTGTTACGACCTACTTGTTCTGTAGGGCCAGTTGCAAAATTAAATGTGTTTCTTTCAAGTCCGATATTTAAACCAAAATGACCTTTCGGGAAAGTTCGCATCACAAAAAGAGTGTTTTTGATGTCAAAGACCAATTCTTCGCTATTACCGACAACGGTTATTCCGTAATTGGCATTAAAACCAAATTTTAAATCATCGCGGCTTACGAAATTAATTTTGAAATCTAAATTTACGGTTTGAAAATCGTTTGTAAATGATTGCACATCGGTAGGAGCCACTTGCGTGAAGGCTTGATTATGAAGAGCTACATACTCAATAGCTAAACTTAAAAATCGAGAAGCCACGTGTTCAATACCTAAACCATAAGAGTATTCAGAAGATGTATTTAAACTCACCACAGCCGGTGCTTCAACGGATCTTACAGCTAAAATATTATATCTACCTTTTAAATACCAATTAAAGTATTGGTTAAATCTGTAACCAATTTTTAAATCAACTCCGTAACTAAACATGTTAAATTTATCTTCATTACCGCCACCGATAACAGTTACATTTTCATAACCCATAAGTGGAATCAATTCAAAAAAGTTAGATGGCTCTTCTAGATAACTAGGAACATCGTAAACAGATCCTGATCTTTCCTTTTTATATTTTTCTTTTTCGATTTCTTTTTGCTCGGAAGGCGCGTCTTTTTTATCTTTATCGCCAACATTAACATTTACGTTTACACTTTCTTCTTTTTTAGATTCGTCAGTCACCGGCGTTTTATTGTCTTGTGCCATTTGTTGCTGCTGAGGTGATCCATAATAGTTATACAAATTAATTTGAGGAGCGGCGTAATTAGGTTGTGCTTGCGGAGCAGCCGCTGGAGCTTGCACTTCGGCCTCACCTGCAGATGGATCAAATGGTATCGCAAGAACTTCGTCAGAAGATGTAGCTACATTCATATTTACCGGATCTGCTTTTGGGATAGCATCTGTAGTGCTGGCTGGAAATCTAGAATTTTGTGCCACTTGAATTTCTTTTTGAAAGTTTGGATTTGAATACACACGAGTGATCGCGCGGCGGTTGTAATCCATCATCGTGATGTAACCAAATTTAAAACAATTTTGAGTTAACCATTCATTGTTTGGTTTTGAGGCCCAAAATAACTTGTAATTAAAAGTATCAATTGGAACGAACAAGTTCGTGAGATCATTAAAAAATCTAGCACTCTGTTGCATCCTCGTATTGTCTTGAGGCGTGAATGCAATTTCATTGATTTTACTTTGCAAAGTCGTTTTATCTTGAGCTTTCAAGAAGCAAACTCCAAGATCAGATGATTTTGCAAATGATGTTTGTGACATCATCAAGAAACCTGTGAACAAACTTAGACTTATACCAACACGATAAACTGACAATTTACTTAAAGTTTTCATGTAAGATATATCGGAACCCAAATTAAAATCCCAAAGCTAGGCACTTAAATACTAGGCTAACGTCTGACTGGAAACTTGTATTAGTGGGCTTCTAGCCAGTTTTTGCCGGAATGACATTGAACGATTAAGGGTACGTTCAATGGAAAAATATTTTCCATGATATCTTTGATCTTTGGAATTAACTCTTTGGTCATAGATGATTCACATTCAAAAATAAGTTCGTCATGCACTTGTAAAATCATAGGTGCTTTTTCTCGAATTTCATTTTGGGCTTTAATCATAGCAAGCTTCACTATATCAGCTTGAGTTCCCTGCATTGGGGCATTAATTGCTGCTCTTTCGCCGAAGGATTGTTCCATTCGGTTTTTTGATTGAAGCTCTGGAAGATAGCGACGTCTTCCCAATAGAGTCTCGACGTAACCTTTTTCTCGGGCAAATCTAACAATATCTTCCATGTAAGTTTTCACACCAGAAAACTTTTGAAAGTAGCGATCGATAATATCTTTAGCTTCAGCCCGTGGAATATTCAAACTTTCAGCAAGACCGTAAACCCCCTGACCATAAGCAATACCAAAGTTTACGGCTTTTGCAGTACGACGTTGATCTTTGTTCACGTCACTTAAGTTCACATCAAAAATTTCGCTCGCAGTGACTGCGTGAATGTCATGATCTGCCTTGTAGGCATCTACTAAAGCAGAATCCCCCGCAATGTGCGCTAAGATTCGAAGTTCGATTTGGCTATAATCGGCTGAAATTAAATCAAAACCTTGGGTGGCAACAAAAGCTTTTCTAATTTGAAGCCCACGCTCGGTGCGAATGGGTATGTTTTGTAGGTTGGGATTCACACTGGATAATCTTCCAGTGGCCGTGAACGCCTGTTTAAAAGTTGTGTGCACTCTGCCATTTTCGGGATGGATTAGTTTCGGCAATGAATCCACGTAAGTGGATTTTAATTTTGCAAGTTCACGGTAGCTTAAAACCAAATCACATATCGGAAATTTCTTTCCAAGTTTTTCTAAAACGTCAGTTGCGGTCGAATACCCTGTTTTGTTTTTCTTAGCCGCCGGGATTCTAAGTTTTTCAAATAGAATTTGTCCCAGCTGTTTTGGACTATTAATGTTAAATACCTCGCCAGCTAAATCATGAATGTTTTTTTCTAAAACTTTTAGATCACCTGTTAATGCAATACTTTGTTCTTTTAAAATATCCGCATCCAAACGAACACCTAAGGTTTCCATTTGCGCAAGGACGGGCATACATGGAAGTTCAATCGTTTCGTAAACTTTAAGGATAGATTCCGGCATCAAAGATTTAACTTTTTCTAACAAATTCAAATGACTGTATAATAATTCTTTAGGCTGAGTTTCATCGGGAACAATCGGGTTTAAATATTCAGTATGGGCGCTTGAAAAATCAACACTTCCGGCTTTTAACGTGTAAGCCGCAAGCATGACATCATCCTTATATTTTTGCGGTTGAATACTTAAATTTCGCCAAATTTCTTTTAAATCAAATCCAGACCAAATTAATTTTTTTGAAACTAAAAAACTTATAATTTCAGAGGTCATTTCTTCGACAAGAAAAGCATGGGTGTTAAAACTAATAATTCCACCGCTGACGGTTGGAATAAAGTAAATTGAATCCCCTTCAGTCAGCACTTGCAAATCTTTAACTGTTGCAGGTTGAGTCCAATTATAATCACGTGTGTTTTTATATTTAGATTTTCCGACGATCTCTTCGGCATAGTTTTTTAAGCCACTATCATCACCTAAATCTTTCATAAATTTTTTAAAATCAAACTTTAAGAAAAGTTCGTTAAGTTTGACGGCATTCTTTGGTTTTAAAGAAATATAAGAATCATCCGTAGGCAAATCAATATCAGTTTTAATTGTGACTAGCGTTTTAGATAGATAAGCTTCAGCTTTATTTTCTATCAACTTGGTTTTTGTCGCCCCTTTAAGACTTTCTACATTTTCATAAATGCCGTCTAGGGTCTTAAAATCCTCTATCAATTTTTCAGCAGTCTTTGGACCAATGCCTTTAACACCGGGAATGTTATCCGAACTATCACCGATCAAAGCTAGGTAATCAATAAATTGATGAGGCTCTACACCCCACTTCTTTTTCACCATAGCGGGATCAAAGGTCACGTCTTTCATTGTATCTAACATGACCACTTGATCAGAAATTAACTGTGCAAAGTCTTTATCACCACTAACTATAATGACTTTATAGTTGTTGGCTTCGCCCCATTTGGCGTAAGACCCGATGATGTCGTCAGCTTCAAAACCTAAAATGTCTAGTCGTGGAATCCCCAATAAATCCGTAAATTCTTTAATGTACGGAATTTGTTGACCAAGTTCATCTGGCATTTCGCTACGATTGGCTTTATATCTTTCGTCTAAGGCTTTTCTAAAAGAGGGTTCTGGGCGATCAAAGCAGTAAATGATTTTTTGATCGGGATAACTTTGCATCAACTTTGCTGTCATGCTCAAAAAACCATAAAGGGCATTTGTCGGAAACCCTTCTTTATTTTTTAAATTGGGAATGGCATAAAACGCCCTAAAAAACATGGAGCTAACGTCTACTAAAATTAGATTTTCTTTCATAGGCGTAAAGTGCCATATTTTAAGTTATTGCTGTAGACAAAAAGTTTAAGATAAATTTTGGCTCAATGTGTAAGTTTCAAACTAATCATTGAAGACGAAAATCATGTCTCCGTCTTGAGTCATGTCAAAACGCTGAAAAGCCTCGCGCTCGATAAACTGCTTGGATGTGGATTCTTTGATTTTTTCTTTTATTTCTAGTTTTTCAACTTGAACCGATTGAATTCTATTTTTTAGAACTTGTTCGTATTTTGTGAGCTTAACAAGTCTAAACAAATCCCCACTTAATCCTAGTCCGAAAAATAAAAACACAAGAGATAATACAAGCATGCGCTTTGGGGATTCAAAAAGAAAATTAAAAAAGGCTTTCATACCATTTAGTATAAATATAATTTTATAAATTAACTACTTAACGACTTACTTCTTTAGACCAGATGTTGATAGAAGTCGGGCTTATATTCTGATCAGTTTGAATCATACGTCTGAAGGTCAATCTATCTTTTTTTAAAAGCGTTGATTCCCCAAAAACTAGCTTTCGACCCTAAAGCCTGCTCGATGCGAAGAAGCTGGTTATACTTTGCTGTGCGCTCACCACGACATGGGCTGCCCGTCTTTATTTGTGAACACATCAAACCAACAGCTAAATCAGAAATTGTTGAATCTTCAGTTTCACCACTTCTGTGGGACATGATGGTGTTATATTTCACTTCATGACATTGGGCTACGGTGTTCATAGTTTCAGAGATAGTGCCAATCTGATTGATTTTAACTAACAAAGCGTTGGCCGCATTCTTTTCGATACCCATCTTTAAACGTTTTGGGTTTGTCACAAATAAGTCATCACCGATCAATTGAATTTTCGAACCAATGGTTTGGTTAAGCTTGATCCATGTCGACCAATCATCTTCGTTAGCACCGTCTTCGATACTGACTATCGGGAATTCTTCCGTCCAAGTTTTATAAGTTTCAATCAACTGGTCAGGAGTAATTTTCTTTCCTTCCCATTGGTATTTTTCTCCGTCAAACAGTTCAGTCGCTGCTACGTCCAGAGCTATAAACACATCTTGTCCCGCCTTGTACCCAGCTTTTTCGATGGCGATCATAATATATTCTAGAGCCTGACGATTTGATTTTAATTTCGGTGCAAAGCCACCCTCGTCACCCACTGCTGTTGAATGGCCTTCGCTATTTAAAACTTTTTTTAGGGCTTGAAAGATTTCCGCACCTGCACGTAAAGCTTCACTAAAACTTCCGCCGCAAACTGGGGCCACCATAAATTCTTGAACATCAACACCGTTATTGGCATGAGCCCCACCGTTGATAATATTCATCAGTGGGACGGGCAAACGATATGATTTTTGATTTGGTAATAGAAATTCAAACAAACCCATTTCATTCTCTTGCGCTTGGGTTTTAATAAAGCCCAAAGATAACGCTAGCAAAGAGTTCGCACCTAAGTTTGATTTATTTTCTGTACCGTCTTTTTTAATCAACCACTGATCGAATTCATAAATGTCAGAAAAACTTTGACCTTCTAATTCATCAGCCAATTGAGTGATATTTAAAATTGATTTTAGAACACCCTTGCCACCAAACTTCGATTTGTCTTCGTCGCGCAGTTCGTGGGCTTCGTGGACACCAGTCGATGCACCTGACGGGACAGCCGCGCGTGACCATGCTTTTGTAGAGTAGAAATCAACTTCTACAGTTGGATTTCCGCGGGAATCTAGGATTTGTCGAGCGATTACTTTTTTGATTTTCATGGGTACTCCGTTTAATTTTTAAACATTGTGTATTATTAACTAAATATTTTGATGCGGGCTCCTGCCCTCGCAGGCATTTTTCCCTTCGGGAAAAAACGCATCACGCTTGCCTGACATCAAAATATTTAATTAATAATACACAATGTTTAAAAATTAAAAAGACATAGTCTGTCTGACATTTTGTTATGCGTAGGGCTTACTGTAGTTCCAACTGAAACTTTTGGTCTGAAGAGTGGAGATCGTGGTCGACGAAGTCGTCGGAGTTTAATCTTCTCTTGAGTTTATCTACGGTTTCAGGAAATAATTCTGGAACGTTATTCCAATGCACTTTCTTCATAGCTTCTTTTACAAACTTAGATTTTTTTTCAGAGCCAGCTAAAATTGTGACCATTTGTTGGGCTCTTAAAAAATAATCTTGCAATTTACTGACTTGATCTTCGAACCACTTCTTATCGTGGCTGGTCCAACATGTCTGACTTTGATCTAAATTTTTTATTTCTTGATATCTTTCCAACTCTAATTTTTTCTCGGCAAGTTGCGCTTGCAAAGCTTGAATTTCAGAATGGCTACTTTCGATAGTTTCAATAATATTTTTAATCAATTCTGGATTTAAATTATAATTGTCCTGATCTAAAAGTAATTTTTGTTTGTGAGACCATGTGATGAAAATCACGTTGTCATCCCATGTGACATTTGCAATAGGTTCACCCAAAAAAGCTGCGATCACTTCGAAGCAAGATTTTAAATAAGAATAAATATGTGGATACTCTTCGAAAAAGAATGGAACTTCGAATCGTACGGAAGTTTCAGTAGCACTTAATTTTTTTACCGGCGGCGCTGGAAAAATAAAATAACTTAAAAAACGTTGTGGGTTATCGTAGATGTCTTTAGATGATCGGATCATTTTAAGAACGCTGTCTAAAACGCCCCAAGCTTTAAGTTCGACGGCTTGATGACCGACTCGTTCGATCAGAGACATGTCATTTAAGTCCGACGCTTGTTCTTTAAATAATTTTAAAAATGTTTCAAGATTTTCCGCATCAATCCATGCATCACCGTGGCTGCACAATTCAAAACTTAGCCCTGAGTGATTTAGTAAACGAACAGTATCCAATTGGTTCTTAGAACCATATTGAACAAAAGAATGAGCAATCTTAGAACTGAACTTCACAGCCTTTTTTAGCGCGTTCGGTGGTGTACCGCTAGCTGTGCCGCGTGGAGTTTTGATGCTGTCTAGCTCACTCGGATTGTCCCTTTCGGGCGGCTGCCGTTCAGTCCGCTTCGCTGGGACTTCCGTTCGCACGCCCAGGACAATCCTTGCTGGAGCTTTTCGTCCTGCGGACGGCTACGCCGCTATTTTGCCAAATTTTTCAATCGGAAACGGAAGCCCGTTATCTTTGATTTCATCTAAAAACGTCGGCAAATGCTTACCTACAAGGTTTCCCTTTAACTTCCCGTCTGGCTGCTTTATTAAGCGGTCTATAGCAAAAATTGGTCGTGTTTCATAAGCACCATTTTTAAACCCTAGAACTTCAGCAATTTCTGTAATTCTTCTTGAACCATCCGCTAATCTAGAAACTTGAATCACAACATCTACTGCTGATGAAATCTGCATCGTTAGGGCTTTTTCGCTGATTTTAGAATCACCACTTTGTGCTAAAGCCTCAAGTCGAACCATGGCTTCACTTGGTGAATTCGCATGCACTGTGCCCATGCAACCCTTGTGACCCGTGTTCATTGCTTGGATTAACTCTAGCGCTTCACCACCACGAACCTCACCCACAATAATACGATCAGGTCGAAGTCTTAAACTACTGATCACTAAATCTCGAATAGTTACAGCACCATTGCCTTGCTCGTCAGACATTCTTGTTTCAAAAAAAACAACGTGTTCATATTCAACTTTCAATTCTGTGGAATCTTCGATGACGATTAAACGCTCACCTGCTGGAATTCTTGACGTTAATAGACCAAGTAAGGTTGTTTTACCAGAACCTGTTCCACCACTAACTAATGTGTTTTTACCAAGCTTCATGCAGATATCTAAAAACTGTGCGCCTTCGATAGAAACGGCGCCAAGCTCTACATATCTTTTAAGTGTCATACTTGTTTGAAAGAATTTACGAATAGCGACAGTTGTACCGTTTCGTGCGCAAGGTGGAATCACAACATGTATACGTGATCCATCTTTTAAACGAGCATCTAATCTTGGTTCTTCATCTGAAATTCTTCGCCCGACGCTTTGAGCAATACTATTTACAGCAGCACGAAGATCGTCTTCCGACGGAAAAACAATATTTGTTTTATGCATCTTACCGCCCATCTCGATAAAAATACTGTCTGGGCCGTTGATTAAAACTTCACTAACTTTGTCGTCTAATAACAAGTGAGCAATAGGCTTAAGAAAATTAGCTATGGCATCTTTGAAAACGTCATTTTTTTCTTTTTTATTAGCCACAGTAAATCCTTAATCAAAATATTAGTGCGTTTGTTTTTCTTTATGGTATTCCGCGTATTCTTTTGCGACTTCCATCGCAAAAAATTGAATCATCTGAGAATCATAACTGATCAACTCACGTTTAATTTTATCTTTTCCTGAATTTAATTGATTGATTTTACGAATAAGTTTTTCGAAATCACTGAAGCGAGTTACTTTTAAAGTATTCAACTCGGTCCAATCTGTTTTTAGAAGAGGATCAATAATCCCAAGTTCTTCCAAAGCATCATAATAAACTTGTAAATTTCCACTTAATCTCATGCGACTCCCGATAATTTTGGCTATGCGCCGTCAAATAACTATCGGTTGTGTGGGAGTAGATGTTGAGCCCTACGCATTAGGAAAAGTTCCAGCGAAGTGCTTAGGGCGTGCGAAGCCGCCCTAAAAGCGCACGAGTGAACTAGACAGGACCAAAATCTCTGTCTAGTTCACTCGCACCCACATGTCGAACTTCGTTCGACTTTCGTGGGGCTCGCTGGAACTTTTCCACCTGCGGGCGGTGATGTCTAGCTCGCTCGGATTGTCTCTTCCGGGCGGCTACCGTTCAGTCCGCTTCGCTGGGACTTCCGTTCGCACGCCCTGGACAATCCTCGCTGGAGCTTTTCGTCCTGCAGACGGCTTACTTGATCCCTTTCAACATTTTTTTAACTTCGCTGATGTGTAATTGCTCTTCGGAGATCATCTTTCTTGCGTATTCTTCGAGTTGTACATCTTTGTCTGCGATTTCTGTTAAAAGATCGTAGTAAAGTTTAATTTGTTTTGTTTCGTGAACTAAACTTTCGTCTAAGATGTCTTTGATGGAATGCTTTTCAGTTTCTAGTAACTCACCAATTTTTAGACTTGGGTGACCTTCATATGATGTGATCAATTCGCCAACTTCATAAGAGTGTGTTAAAGATTCTGAAGCCTGGGATCTTAACCATCCACAAATCGGGATTCTGTTTGGACCAAAGACCATCAAAGAATAATGGCTGTAGCGAACAACGCCAGCTAGTTCGTGTTCAAGAATTTTATTTAATAGCTGAAGGACTTTATCCATGTTCATATTTATCTCCATTGTAAATTGCTTATTTTCTAGACTTTCAAGGATTAAACTAACCTAAATGAAAACCAATTGATACTTAAACCTTAAAACAAGACTAAAAATCAATTACTCGGGGCATGTTTAAATTCCGGGTCTAAGGAATGATGTGGGTTTAATCATAGATTTGTTTTTTAAAAATCTTGCCCTGGTTCTGGCACTTTGATTTATCAAAAAAAAATTGCTTAAGATGTGGTATACTTTGATTTCCATTATCAATATCAAAGGACAATTAATGCCCATTTTGAAAGCCGCTTGTTTGGCGGCTCATCTCATATTTTTTAGCATAAATCTTAATGCTGCAAACATTTGTTCTGAGTATTTGTTACGTGGGAGTTTTACAGATCTCAATGAAGTTGATGCAGATCATTTACAGTTCATATTTCAGAATACGGAAGTCGATATTAAAAAGCCAAAGCAAATGGCGGATCGTATAATTAAAGTAGCACAAGGTAACAGTGTTCACCCTGGGTTTAGTGAGCACGTCCATAAGCTACTTGTAAGCTCTCTTGAGATTTACTTTGAAGCCGATCTTCTTGGGTTTGCGGCTTCCTTACCATTTATGAATGAAAAGCTTCGAAGAAGTCACCTTCCTCCGTTGACCTTACAAGAGTTAATCGGAGTTAATGTCTACGTTAAAAATCCTTTTACTAATAAAGAAGAAGTGTTGGATGAGTTTGGAAACCCCATTAAAAATTTAAGAACTATGGAGCTTAGGTATTTAAATCTACAACTTAAGAATGTACGCGAAAAAACCAAGAACGATAGATTGTGGCTGGCTGAAGATCAGGACCTGTTTTTAAAGATCGGATTGGCTTACAGCCACGAAAAAGCTAAATCTTTTCCAAATCAAAGTGTTCGAAATCTTTTTGATCTAATTTATGACGACGGAAAGCTTCATCCCGAACTTACTTACTGGCTATACCAAACTTTGATAAGAGAGAAGTTTGTACGCGAATTTATAGTCGAGGAAATTTTTAATAGAAGGCTGAAATGGTATTTGAATATCCAGCGCATGGATAGACATATTTTATTGATGGCGGCTTATCCAGAATTACTTTCTTTTTATAAAAGAATTTCAAATTTTAATTTTCAAAAGAATATCGATTTTACGAGTTTCGAAGGGATTTCAACTGACTTTTCAGCACTTAAAGAAGATCCGACTGTCTTAGCAAAGTTTTCTCTGAAAAAAGTTGTGAATCCCACAATGCCACTGGCTCCGATTTACTACGAGGTTGCAAACACATACATTGATTTAACTATCGCTAATCCAACAGATAAAGATTTTAATCTTTTGTCTAAGCCTAAATCCGAAAGTATAGAAAAACTTGTGCTAGAATCGTGGCAAGGGTTTGCAAAAGATTTCGATTTAATGGATATAGAAATTTACGTAACTCCCTTTGAACGAGGAGATATATTTCCACACATGGAACTGACGGTGACTTTAAATATTCCGAAGAATTACAAATACACGCAAACTGAAGTGCTTGGAAGTTTTTACCTAAGTCTGATCGATGGCCGAAGACTGAATTACAAGGGAAAAGAGCTTTAATATCTTAATTAATCTAAAAAATAGGCCGGTTGATTTCTATATTTAGATTCAGAAATTATCCTCATCTTCAAAGTACATTCTAAAATCTGACACCCTTGTTAATATGGGATCAGTTAAGCCTTGCCATGTTTTTTTCACTGAAAAATATAAAATAGCTAATGCGCTAACTGTCAGAATCATAGCGACGAAAGTAAAGCGACTGTAAAAATGCCCATCCACCAAAATATCAACCAGCATAAATCCACCGACGCAAACCAAAAATAAAGAGATTAAGCTAAAAATTGAACTCAAGGATGTGCCAAGTACGATCATAAATGTCGATGTTGGCTCAAAAAAGTTTTTACATTTAAAGCAATGGTAAATTTCGAAACTTTCGATTGGCATCTCTAAATTAAATTTGGAAGCTTCCTCGCAAAAAGGACAGTGTGCATTTTCGTTATAAGTAATTTCAATATTTTCACCGGACTTAAGTTTTTTAAAACCTGCATTGTACCATGAGCAGATATCTTCCCCGTCAAGTTCGATGAGTTCTGACAACAGAACAAAAATTTTGTCTTCGTTTTGTTGTTGTGCATGAAGAAATAACCTTATCGGTTTTTCTTCAAAGGTTTCAAAAAGTGTCTGAGGATTTTCTATAAGTGGTCGAAGTTGATTGTATGAACTTTCTTTATAACGATCTAGTAAAGATCCAAGGAATTCAAACTTTTCAAAAACTCTTTGATCTTGTTTGGACATATGTTCTGCGCTTTTTAAGGAATAATTAAGGTTTTGTTATTCGCCACATTTTGTTTGAGGTGATCCTAGAACTCCGATAAGTTCACCAGGCTTTGCTTTGGACGATAGATAATTAACAATTTTATCGCAAGAGTATTTAGGGCTCATGTTCAATTTATAATCCAATTTATCGTCTTTATCAAAATAGCCTGCTGCCAAGAGTTCAAATTTTGGTTCATCAAAACTATAATCATCCAGAACTGGTTTAGAAATATCCCATAAAACCTGTGATTGGTTTCCACATTTAAGAATTATTTTAAATTCTAAAGGTTGTTCCCCAACTTCTTTTGAAGTTTTTCCTTCAGATTTAAAACTACATTTTTGCTTTTTAGTTTCAACAGTAACTTCGCTTCCAATAAGTCCAAGATTTGTATTTTCAGAAATTTTAATTTCTTCCGTTTTAGAATTTGCGTGACCGGAAGTAAAGGTACTCATGAGACAAAAAACACCGAGTAATAAACATTTCATGCCTTTCATAAAGATTTTACTCCGATTTTATTTATTTAAATAAAATATTTATGTTTTTATTATTACTCGTCAGATTCTATTGTCAATTTAACAAATTTTATAGAAATCGAAGTCCTACCAAATCTTTTTTTTCAATAGGTAATAGAAACTTGATTTGCTTTAATTTACTTTACCCACTTCACTTTTTGAGTGGCTAAAACTGCAGATTTAAATTCCTCAGAAAATTTATTCATCAGGGATTTAGCCCAATCCTTTATATTGTGCTCGCCACCCATAAGCTTGTGAATGTCGTTTAAGGATAAGGTTTTGACCGGAGTATTTTTGGAGGACACATTAATCCCGAAGTGAACTAATCCCGAAACTGGTGAAACCGTAGCAATACTTATATTTAATTTTAAATCTTTATTTTTTATTGGCTTTGAAAAATTTGAGTCCAAGTTGGCTGCAGAACCTGTTCCTTGGCCCTCTCTGACTTTTAAGTAAAGATCATCACCAGATCTCACTAAATTAATTTTATTCTTACTCCAATTAAGAACCTCTGCTTTCACAATTTCACAAAACAGCCGTTGCCATAAAACCATTTGAATCAGTTTGGCGTCAAAAACTTCAATTACAAAATGAAGCATCTCTTCCGAATATATCTTCGAACCTTCTAGAAGATCCTGACCATCAACAATTTTATCCATAGGAATATCACAAGGCCCCACCCAACTGACAACCGAGTCTCCTTGAATTTTATAATCTAAAAAACCGAATAAAGATCTTAATTGAGAACCGTCATATTTAAATTTTTCATCTATAAACAATGTTTTCATTTCGTAATTCACCTTATTAATTCAGATTTTGATAGATTGAAATTTTATTTCATGGCCCTTTGAAATCGTAAGCAGGACTCACAAACACCGCACCATTGATCTAAACTATGATAACAGGGCCAAAGCTTATCTAAGGGAATATCTAGTTCCCTAGCTCGTTTCACGATTTCAGTTTTGTTTAAATCTGTTGTAAAACAAAAAACTTCAGCGTGATTTCGAGTTGAAAATTTTAGAGACTGATTTGTCGCAAGCAGAAACTCTTTCGAATTGTCAAGGAAAGTTTCGGCTTCCTCTTTGTTAAAACCAGGAATTATATAGTCCGCACTTAAAGCGTCAGCGTAGACACCTGCAATATTTAAAAACAGACCATTACGGTTGGGCACCCATACAGAATGTGCCGTCTTCACGGAAACTTCATAAGATGTGATATCCACATCAGACCCTTGCGGTATCAATTCTTTAGTATTTAAGGACGATGCGCTAATTTTGGCGAGCCAACTTAAATCCAAACTTAACCATGGAAGTTTTAAAAGCTTCGAAAAATATTCGGCGGCTTTTAGTTCTTTAGATAAGGCTTTTTGGCCATAATCGATAGTTAGAACCTGAACGACATTGAACTCTTTATGGGCTTCATAAAGATTCACTGTGGAATCTAATCCACCACTCAATAACACGACCGCTTTTTTCTTATTCATTAAGAGGATGTTGTAAGATTATGCACCATAAATTGCAATTTCTTTTGGCCTAAGTATTCATTAAATTCGATTTGCCCACAAATATCCACGTTCAAAGAGGCGAAATTATCTAGAACTTCGGGGCTTAAATTGTGATTAAACCAAATACAATCTAAAGATGCACCGTCTTCATCTGATATCTTGAACTTTAAATGGCCACCATTTAGTGATCTATAATCTTTGATTTTTGATTGCTTGATCTTAAAGACAGGATGATCAAAACCGATTCCAAAAGGCTCAAGCTTTTCAATCCAATTGACCAACTGATCAGTCAATTCACTGATTTGAACCTCTAAATCAAATTTGTAATCTAAATTTGATGAATTTTTATTAAATTCATTTTCGTATTTAATAAAGTAAGTTTTTAATTCATTTTCAAAATCCAAGGCTTTATCAAATTCAACTTCAAAGCCTGCGGCCTGAGCGTGGCCCCCAAAAGCTTTAAGGGAAGGGCATTCACCCATCATGTCTACTAAATTAAAATTTGAATCTTCAGGTATCCGAGCACTTCCTGAAATTATCCCTTCTTTAATCCCGCCCACAAACGAAGGTTTATGATAAGTTTGCGCTAACTTCGTTGCTACTAAGCCCACCACACCTTTATGAAAACTTTCATCGAAAACAAAACAATATTTTTCTTCAGAATCAAAAGCTTTATCGATGGCCAACTTCTCTGCTTTTTTTTGATAACCCAGACGATCACTGTTTAAACTTAGAATCTGTTCGACCATCCGCTGAGCATATTCTTCGTCGTCACATAAAAAAACATCGATTGGTAAAAGTCCCTTATCCATACGGCTTAAGGAATTTAACTTAGGCGCTAGTTTAAAACCGATGTCTTGAGCGCCAAGTTTTTTACCCAACAAGCCCTGGCTTTGCATTAAGGCTCTTAAGCCTTTTCTGGGCGTTCGTTGTAAAATTTGAAAACCGTGTTTCACCAAAACTCTATTTTCTTGAATCAACGGAACAAGATCTGTGATAGTCCCGATTACAAAAAAGTCGAGAAGGCTTTTGGGATCAAAATTTAAAATTTGAGTTTTATTTTCTTCAATAAAAAGTTCTGGCTGACTTTGAATTAAATTTTTTAATTTCATCCATGTCGCTAAAAATACGTAGTACCCAACACCGGCCCCACATAAATGACCAAGGCCACTTTCGCAAAACCCTTTATTGGGATTAACAATGGCGTAGGCATTGGGTAACACTTCTTTAGGCAAATGATGATCCGTGATCAACATGTCGATCCCGTTTTGATTGGCGTATTCTGTGGCTTCCACCGCTGTGATGCCCACATCAACAGTCAGTACTGCTTTTATTTTTCCTAAATATCTTTCTAGAATGTGTCCATGCACACCGTAACCGTCTTGCAGGCGTTTAGGTTGAATGACGTATACACTATCAAAGCCTAAACTTTTTAAGCCAGTATACAGAAGGGCGGCTCCTGACGATCCGTCTAAATCGAAATCGCCGTAAACTAAAAGGCCTTCTTTATTTTTATAAACTTTTAGGAGTCTATCTACTAAAAGATCCATTGAGTCTAATTTAAACGGAGATTTTAAATCTGAAAGTTTTGGTCTAAACAATAAATCCCAAGACTCTAGGCTTTCATATCCTCTAGCTTGTAATAGTCGGATAAGAGACTGAGGCATATTTTTATAGAGGTCAGATACATTTTCTGTGTTGAAACCCGAATCTAAGCTCATTTTTAAAAATGCCCCTTTAAATCTAATACCTTATCTGAGGTAAATTAAATTTATTTTCTGTATCATTTTTAAGTTAAGCTTTTTGTTGGGATTCAAATTTATCAAATAGCAAAACTAAGGGTGATGCCACATACATCGTTGAATATGTTCCAAAAATGATTCCAACGCCTAAAGTAAATGCGATATCTTTGATAACTCCGCCGCCAGACAAGAAGTAAAGTGCCAGCACAGCTAAAAAAGTTGCTAGTGTTGTCAGTAAAGTTCTTACTAAAACGTCGTTCACCGATTTATTTATTATTAAAGCCAATGGCTTCTTTTTATAAATAGGAATATTTTCCCTGACTCGGTCGAAGTTAATGATTGTGTCGTTTAAAGAGTAACCAATAATAGTTAAGACAGCAGCCATTGTTTGCACATTGACCTCTTTTCCAATTAAGGAAAACAAACCTAATGTTAAAATCGCATCATGAAACAGACAAAGAACTGCACCAGGCGCGAACTTATAATCAAATCGAAGTGAGATATATAAAAGAAGTGCAATCAAACTATAAAACGCAGCCAAAATACCATTTCGCTTAAGTTCAGTTCCTACTTGAGGCCCAACACTGTCGACTCGTCTGATTTCTGGTTTTAAATTCGCAAATGTAGATAGTAATCCTGAAGATAAAGCTTGCGCTGAAAGCTCTGCCGTCTTGTTAAGTTCGTCTGTACTATTACCTTTAGCATCTATTCTAATTAAATATTCGTTGTCTTCACCTAAGGCTTGGACAGAGGCTGATGAGTAACCAATTTTATCCGTAAAAGATCTGATTTCTTCAGCTTTGACTGGAGTTTCAAATCTAACTTGAACTTCTGTGCCACCGGCAAAATCTATTCCGTAGTTAAACCCTTTTGTAGCGATTAAGCCTAATGACAATATAACCGCCACTAAAGATATTCCACAAAAAATAGGCCACTTGCTAATAAAGTCTATTTTTCCATAATCAGGGTCTTTAGCAATATTTTTGAGATTCATATTTATTTCCTTAATTTTTTAAAAAATCTAAATTTTCAAATTTAATTATAAATTAATAACGAATGATTTTTTTTATCTTTAAATTTTTAACAATGAAATCAACTACACTTCTTGAGAAAAATACAGCTGTGAACATTGAAGTGATTACCCCAATAATTAACGTAACAGCAAATCCACGAACAGGACCAGTCCCATAAACAATTAACATGATACATGTGATTGCTGTTGCGACGTTGGAATCTACAATACCAGATAGAGCATCAGAGAACCCATCTTTAACGGCTGTCATAAGTGCAGTACCACGTCGAAGCTCATCTTTAATACGTTCAAAGATAATAATATTTGCGTCTACGGACATACCTACAGTCAATACGATACCTGCAATACCCGGCAAGGTTAAAGTAGCGCCCATTGTGGAAAGTATAGCCAGCGTTAAAAACACGTTCAGCCCAACCGCGATACTCGCAATTAATCCTAAAAGCCCGTACAAAGAAATCATCAGTGCAACTACTAAGCTACTACCAACTAAGCCTGCAAACTGAGCGTTTTTAATTGAGTCAGTACCAAGAGTCGGTCCAACAGTTCTTTCTTCCAACTGTTGAAGTGATGCTGGTAAAGCACCCGCGCGCAAAGTTCTAGAAATAAACTCGGCCTCGTCAAACATCTGCTGATAGTTATTGCTCCCGAGAGTGATTTGACCTGCATCTGTAATTTTTGACTGCAAGTTTGGCGCAGACTTCATGACTTTATCTAAAACGATCGCCATACGTTTTTGGACGTTTTTACCCGTTAACTCACCAAATGGTTTTCTTCCATCGACACTCATTTGAAATGAAACAACAGGTCTGCCAGATTGTGGATCACGCGTCACATAGGCATCTTCGACCATGCTACCTGCGACAACTTCATCGTTTTTTACTAACAAAGGTGTACGACTTTGAGTTAACGAATCAACAGCTTCAGGTTTTTCGAACACGATTTCACGACTTTCTGGAAGTTGAGTTTTTAAATCTTCATTTACTCGCGCCACATAAGCAGAGTAATCCAGGCCATTTTCTTCAGTTTTACCTAAAGTGTAATTTCCATTCTTTTCAACTTCATCTACCATGGCCTGAAGTTTTACCGAATCCATGGATTCATCAACTATCATAAATTCTAATTTCGCAG
>JANODG010000184.1:0-19511 GCA_031412575.1 Bdellovibrionales bacterium | reverse complement strand
GCCATATTTGCGTCGATGGTGGCCTATGTATTAGCGCAGTATATAGACATTAAGATATTCCATTATTTTAAAGATTTAACCAAAGGCAAACACCTCTGGATGAGAAATAATTTTAGCACCATGACAAGTCAATTTGTGGACACCATAGCTGTCATCGGAGTGACTTTTGGGGCAGCCTATTACCGCGGTGATATTACTTTTCAAGTTCTCTCTACGCTTTTTTGGAGCAACTACGCTTTTAAATTTGTAGCAGCCGCCTTAGACACCGGGCCTTTTTACTACCTGACAGCTAAACTTTCCAAGTATCTTGAAATAGACAACATGAAAGTTTAGTTCTTTAGTCTCAATAATTATCCTAAAAAATCTGAAAATTTAATTTTAGAATAAAATTTTAATTTCCGGTGGCTTCTTTGAAGTGTCGATTTCAACTGGTGCAAGGAAAATATCCCTTTTAGGGTCTATTCCGTCCTTTGGAAATTCTTTTCCAGGAATGGCATGAAGTAATACCCACCATCTTGATAAAGGATCTTGAAAAAAACTCGCTCGACCTGCGCCCCAACGACCATCAAGGATCTTATCTACGTCTTTTGCATAATCTAAAAAATCCCCTTCAAAATCCAAGTTAATTTCATAAGGACCAGTTAAATTTTTAGACCATGCCAAATGAACACCGTAATCGTCGCTGTCATAATCCCCGGCGCTGAAGCTGATAAACCAAGTGTCATTCACCTTAAATGGTCTAGCCCCTTCGACAAGAGCACCACCGAAGGCCCTTTTGGCTGAAGCCGGAAAGTTCTCTGAGAAAACTAATATCTCGTGCTCTTTTTCATCAAGCTCTGTCGGAGAAATCATACGTCGGGCAAATATTTCTGTGACCCATGGAAGACCAAATTCGACGTGAGTGACTTTTTCATAAAACATAAATAAATTTTGTGAATCATCTTCAACAATTTGATGACCATAACCGTGGCCAAGAAATCCATCATTAATATTTAGCGCAAACAAATCATCTTTTATTTTCACCCAGTTTTCATTCTCTAATTTAAAAGCATGAACACGACGACTGAAGTGATCATCTGGCCAAATAGCTCCTTGTTTTCGATGTGTCGGTGTCATCACACCACCGTACAGATACCAAGAGTCATCGAAGTTATAAATATTTGCATCCCATAAATCGTCCCCTTCGTCTTTCAAAAACGGGGTGGTGTTGCCGTCAATGAGTCTAAAATAGTTCATAACTTCGACCTCCGGGGCAGCACCGCTTAGAAATTTTTTCCAGGCCTCGGTTTGGTCAGAACCTTTCCAAACTAAAGTTTCACCGGAAGTTAAAATCCAAAGTTCGCTGGGTTTAAAAAACACAGGAGTCGTAGGATCGCCAAAATCCATTTGAAAATTTTTATCGGGATGCCCACCTGTCAGCCGTTTAAGTTTTCGCTGTCCCCAAGATAATTTTTCGGGCCAGGACCAGTTGTGATGTGATGCTAAGGATTTTTCCAAATTTGTGAAAGTTAAATGTAGAAAAAAAAATGAAAATATCAGACTATTTCGAAAGTACATTTTTTCTCACTTGGAACAGCCTTTCCTTAGAAGTGGCATATCCATATTTAATCTTTATTCTAAAACGCTATCCTGAAATTTATCGAAATTGTAGGAATTATTTTAAACCGAATGTGACATCCTTCAGCATTTAGTTCCAAAATTGCAACTATAGGTATAAGACCATAGCTATGAAATACGATATCTTTCTTTCGATCTGTCAGACTGAAGTTGATGGCTATATGCCGTCTGAAGCTCAAATGTTTAAAAACTTTTTTGATCAAGTTAAATTAGCTGACGAGCTTGGTTATGGCACCGCTTGGATTGCAGAAACGCACTTAAGCTGTCAAACGCAAAAACAAACTTCTAATGCCGTCATCCCAGAATTTGTAGGCGAGATTGGTTTAAACACCGATGTGCTTCAAATGGCACAAATCATTTTTTCGAAAACAAAAAATATAAATGTGGGTTCAGCAATTAGAAATATCTTTTGTAACGGTGGACCGGTGGCCCACGCAGAAGCAGTTCGTACCTTTTTAAAACTAATGGATGTCTTGGGCTACCAAGATAGAAAGCTTTGCCTTGGGTTTGCCTCGGGACGATTTGATTTCGCCAATGAACCTTATGGAATCCGTCCAAGAACCTTATGGGAAAAACAAGCGTGGCCAGCCTTAAAAGGAAAAATTTTATCCGAAGCCACCGAGATTTTTTTGAGGTTATTAAAGGGCGAGACATTAAGTTCGAACGATATAGAATATAGAACTTTATCAAAAGAAGACTTTAGAACAGAAGAAGATTGGGCCAAAGTGGTTTCAACTTACAATCAAGAGATGAAGTTACTAAGTGTCGAAGATTTAAAGTTTAGACCTTCACATCCTAGGTCTCAAAAAATGGAAATTAATTTTGATGATTCATTAGAGATTGCAAAGTATTGGGTTTTTGAAAAGTTAACTTTGATTCCTAAAGAAGTTCACCTAGATAACTTAGAACTCACATTAGGCACCCACGATTCTAAATTGCAAAATTTTGCGAACACTATTTTGCCGGTGTCTGTATTTAACTTATCTATCACACCGCAATCCGTGATTGATGAAACCCACGAGCGCATGAAAAGCGTTTACCACAAAGACGGTGGACCTTGGACGCAAGGTCATATGCCCCGTACAGCTTTAATTTTTATTGATGAGACGAAGGGTTTATCTGAAGATGCTCAAAACGAAAAAGCTAAACTAAAGGCCGAAAAAGCCTGGGCCAATTACTGGAAAGCTATGGAAGGTACCCTTGATCCTGAAAAGGTTCAAAAAGCTGTCGGTAACGCCATTTACGGCAACTGTGAACAAGTGACTCGCCAAATGAAAGAAAAGTATCACCCTGAAGAACGATTGATGTTGTGGTTTGATTTTAACAACCACGATAATGACGACGTTAAAAAGTCCATGACCTTATTTATGGAAAAAGTGGCTAAAAATCTTTAAAGGTTTTACACTAAATGACGGACTTTTGGGGAATGGATGAACTCTATATTTCATAAATATTTAAAATATTTTTTTATTTTTTTGAGTTTAGTGATCGTAGTCATTACCATTTTTAATTTAAGATTTACATCGACTCCGGAGTTAATTGCATCGACAGAGTGTCGATGTTCAAAAAGTGAAATTGATCCTTATGATTTTGGGCTTAAATTCACGTCGGGTCGATTTAAAGGAATGTGTTTGGATTCGTGCTCAAGCCGACCCATTTTTTCAAAAGACACATTTAAAAATTCAGAACCTTCATTTTCATCTTTGAAATTAAATAATATCTATCATGATAAAAAATTTTGGGCTTTAGATGTTCCGCTCGATGAGTTGGAAAGCGTAGATGTTGTGTTTTTGAATTTCACATGGAAAATAAATCACGTATCTTTAAAGTTTCATTTTAAAAAAGACAGCCGTTTGGTTTTGCATGCGCAAACTGACACGGCAAATTCTGAAAATAAAAACTCGCATCACATCGGTCAAAGTGTGGAATTGAAAGAAAAATCAATTTTGATTTCTCCGGATCCATCTTTACCGATCAATCAGAAATTTAACTTGTTAGATGGAATGCTTGGCTCTTATTCTTTAATTTTTAAGGCCTACAGTGCCGAAGAGTTTTTTAACAACTCTGCCAGATTTGACCATAAAGTGAAGTACCTTAAGACTAAATTAAATCCCCAAGAGTCCACGGGCCTTTTCATGGCCACAGTCGCCAGGGGATCAAATAAAGAATTCGGAAATTATCAATTGCTATTTAATAACTGCGCCACCACGACAATCGATTTAATTTTAAATTCCAAAAACTTAGACCAAAAAACCAAAGTGGCTTTGTGGGCTTGGATGGATCCAATGCGCGGAGTGCCCTCGAACTTAAATTTTGGTACAAAAAGAACGTTAAAGTCGATGGATTTAATTGATACAAATTAAGCGGGACGAGGCAACATTTAAAATAATTTGTGTTTTAAACTGAGAATCTTATTGAGGAATTTAAATTAAGCTCAGGCTAAGTAAAAGTCCCAACGATAAGTTAGTATGAAGTCTAACATCAAAAAAATAGTTCTTATTCTAGCAGCTACCCCAATATTGTTTCTGTACACAAATTTTTATCAATTCAGCGATAGTAACCCACAATCCATTCGCAGCTACGTTTTTGGTCCTAGCCCTTTATCAAAAGACGCTCGGGACATTTTCAATTTAAATGCGAATAATCAATTAGCGCACAATGCCTTTTGGACTGAACTTCGCACCCGTATGGATACAATTTTTATTCACGCTATGTATCTGGACCATTTAGGCCTCTACATCATTGCAAATGATGATGCCCAAAAGCGTGCTCGAGCCGCTTTGATTGCATTGAATGAAAATCAAGTTCAAGGATTAATTAAGGTTCAGCGAGACCACAATTTTAAAATTATCGTAGATGTCGGTCTTAGTTTAGGACAGAATTGCACAACCCAGCCCGCTCATGTCCTTGCCGAATCCGCTGCTCTTCGAGAAATGGAATTGCTCAATAGGTTTTATATGACCACGAACGCTGCAGGTGAATCTGTAAGGCGTGCGCATACTTTAAGAATTGATGCCATAAATGTGGATGGTCCTTTTTTACGAGTTATTAGAGGGTCTAGGAAAGCTTACAGTTGTGATTATAGATTTAGTTCAAGTACGAATTCGTGGGTTGTCACCAACGAAGGTTATGATCAAACAAAGTCTGTTGAAATTGTAGCAAGATATTTATCCCGTCTGCGATACAAAATTCACGTTCAACAAAATACATATCCGCTTGTAAATTTGGTTTTGAATTTACCGAATTGGAATGTTGGAACGCAACCTGGAAACTTTAATTTAGAATTGCTTCCCTTAATATCGGAATTTTCAAGGTCTCTGTATTACCCGCCCATTAATGAAATTAGTTTAGACTATCCTTATGGTTATATCGCCGTTCACGGAGCAAGCCGATTCTCGAGTAAGATACAACAGCTGCATTCCGCGATGCCACAACTTCATGGGCGGCCTAAACTTTCAGTAATAGCAAATCATCAAGTGAGTTTTGATGATGCAAAACGAATTGCATTGGCAGATCGAACTACCTCTAGTGGAGACACTGAAATTGAAAACGGCTATGAGTGTCTTGTGCGAGGACGCCAAGTTCCTTTCATACTTGTTTATAGAAACCTTTGTCTGAACAGTCCATGGCGAAGCTATAATGAGCACAGAGAGTTTGCAGAAGATATGATTGAGTATGGAGATATAGAGTACGTCTCTAAAACCATGGATTATTACCGAACACTTAAAAACTTTATGCCAGCGGGCGTTCGAGTTGATACAATATATTTCGAGTCCTGGTATGAGTTTCCAAGTGATTCAAAAGTTTTTGGCGTCAAAATGGTTAACATGTTGAACTGCTTAGATCCAGTTTACTTGCCCGGTTCAACCACCCCAAGATATGCTTGCCGTACGCCAGAAGATCTCGAAAATTAAAAAAGGTAGAAACTAAGAATAAGAGTTTGCACAATCAAAGTTAAAAAACCCAAAGTAAACGAGAGCATTCTAAGTTGGATGCGGTTAGATGTCAGATGAATGTAACTGTGAAAAAAGCGAGAAATCACAAACACCCAAGCCAAAATTACGAAAGTCAAATTCGTAAACCCTAAAAAAAGAGTTAGGATATTTAAGATAAAGTATAACATTGGCAGTTCGTATTGGTTTTCTAAATGGCGCCCGACAACTAAAACATAAGGATCAACTTCGTTGATGTTATAAGACTTAAAATACTTAATTGAGGTTTTGCCAGACACGACGGAGTTTTTTCTGACGGCAAACATGTAAAAATAAATACAAAGTATATACAAGATGTAAACAAGCATGGGCAGTACAAGGTGCGAGTTTGTAATGTTCATCAGACGCCTTCCTTCACAGATTCAATTCATAGATTTAGGGTTTAAATAACTTTAAAGCTTTAGCTTAATCTCAAGTGTACATCTGTTTTTAAGGTTTTTTCACCTCCGGGATGACTCCCGTAATCAAAAATTTAAGAAGAAGGTCCAATATTCTTACCAATTTTTCATTCCAACTTTAAACTTCAGACTATTTGCTTTATTTAAAAGCGCTTATTGGCTATAACTTTGGGTCATCTAACCTTTAATTCGAGTGGTGTTGTAAGTGCAGACTGTAGATAAAAACGTATATTTTTCGTCCCTTGGATGTTCTAAGAATTTGGTCGATTCGCAAGTGATGTTAGGTCACTTGGGCTTAGATGGTTATCAAATCCAAATGGACCCTGAACAAGCCGAAGTCATTATCGTAAACACGTGTTCGTTTATCGAAGAGGCTAAAAAAGAATCCATTAGGGAAATTCTAGACCTATCCGATTTTAAAGAGTCGGGTCGTTGTAAATTGCTGGTGGTGTCTGGCTGTATGGCCCAACGTTATAGTTCTGAAATTGAAGCCGAAATTCCTGAAGTGGATTTGATCATTGGAACAGGTGAGTACGCTAAAATCACGCAATTTTTAAAAGCTTTAGATGAAGGTAAGCTTGAAAAGAAATCATTCGTCGAGATTCCAAAATACATTCACACCGAATTTGACCCAAGACTTCAAACCACACCTAAACACACAGCGTGGCTTAAGGTGTCTGAAGGCTGTAATCGCAAATGCACGTTTTGTATCATTCCTACTTTGCGTGGGTCTTTAAGAAGTCGGACTGTCGAATCATTAGTGACAGAAGCTCAAAACTTAGTGAATAGCGGCGTTAAAGAACTTAATGTGATTTCTCAGGATTTATCAAGTTACGGGGTGGATTTATCTGAAGATAAAGGGCAAATGCTTTATGAACTTCTAGACGGTTTAGAATCTGTCGAAGGTCTTCATTGGGCCCGATTATTTTATTATTACCCAGATGAGTTAACCGATGAAATCATTCAAAAAATTGCGAATTCAAAAAAAATAGCACGTTATTTAGATATGCCAGTTCAGCATTTTTCAACCTCAGTGCTTAGACGTATGAATCGAAAAATCACGGGCGATAAGATTTTAGAACGCCTTCAAAAATTAAGAGAAAAAATTCCTGATGTTGTGATCCGAACATCTGTCATCGTTGGATTTCCTGGCGAAACTGAAGAAGATTTCAATCAACTTTATGAAGGTGTTAAAACGGCAAAGTTTGACCATCTGGGTGTGTTTAAATATTCAGACGAAGACGGAACTCCGGCTTATCGTTTGGGAGGAAAGATTGATCAAGAAGTGATTGGTGAAAGATTCGATAAAATTTATGAACTTCAAAAAGAAATTGCGCAAGCTAACAACGAAAAATGGCTAGGTCGTGAAGTTGAAGTTTTGGTTGAAGGGTATCACGAAGAAACCGAGCTTTTGATTTCATCTAGACATTACGGACAGGCCCCAGAAATCGATGGGCAAGTGATCATCAATGACACTCAAGGTGTGATTTTAAATCAGGGTGATATCGTCAAAGTTCGCATCAACGACGTTTTTGAGTATGACTTAATTGCAGAAGTTGTTGCATAGATATTATAAGAATTTACAAACTAAATATAAAACTAGTGAATCCTTAATGAAGGTAAAGTTTTTTATGAGAAAATTATTTATTACTGTTTTCGTTTTATCGTTTTCAACTTTGGTTTTAGCTAATGAATTTAACTATAGACTAGGTTGTATGGCTGCAATGTTCGATATGCCCAATGGAACTGGAAGTACTGTGTATTATATTGATGGTTCTTTATTAACTAGCTCAGCAGGAACTTCTGGAGCCTCTTGGTACTACCCCAATGGTAAACTTTTGACTTCAAACATTAGTAATCCAGGGGCAAGTTATTATTACCCAAACGGTAAGATTTTTTCTTCTAATACAGGCAAAGAAGGTGCTAGTTGGTATTACCCAGATGGCAGAGTGATAACAAGCTCTGGTCCTGAGCTTTCACCCATTGAAATGGCTGAGCTTGCCTGTGATCTTATATATTACAGTGAGTACTAGTCTAATTCCCAAAAGAAAAAATAGATAAAGTCATTGGATCCTTAAGTCTTAGACCCAGTGTCAGTGCGGCTTCACTGTCAAAGCTTTCATAATTAAGTTTTAAAAGTGGGTTAGTGACAGTACTTTCCATTTGTTCTAAAGGCAGATTATATTTTTCGGCTGTTAAATTTAGACCATTTTTAAAAACTATCAATGGATTTGTAATTTGGTTTTTAAAGATTTCAGTGATTAGGAAAATATCTGAATCAACAATTCGAACTCCAGACAACGAATCAACATAGCCAAAATCGATTTCACTTAAATTATTCCCATCTAATTTTATACCTTTCAGTCGAAAGCTTTTTTTTCCATCCCATTTTAAATATCCAGACATCACGTCGGAGTCTGTAAATATCACGACACTGTTATCTTTCTGAAAAAGACTTTCGGGCCTAAAACGTCTAATCATTTCGAATAATAATGTTCCTGAATAGCTTTGGATTTTTTGATTTAATATAATTGACCAAATAGAAGGTTGATCATGATTAAATTGCAGTTCAACTTTATCTTTAATTAATTGAATTTCAAAAAGATTTTTTATGGTATTTAAGTTTTGATTAAAATCAATTTCGCTCAAATATTTACGTATTAAATCTAATATTTCAGATTCGTTTGGGATTAAGATATTAGGATCAACTTGAAATGATAAAAATATTTTTTTCTGTGTGATTAATAATGAATCGATTATAGTTTTAGACCGAATTTCATTGTTTTCAATTTCAGAAAGTAAACCCAATTGCTTTGAGTTTAGGGTTAACATTCTGACATTATTAGAGTTCAAATTTAATTCAGACAAATCAATGGGTTTAGTGGACTCATTAATCATTTTAGAGTTTGAACTCTTATCCTCACAACCAAGGCTAAAAACAAAAAGAAGTGATAAGAGAAATAGTTTTTTAAATTCCATATACGTACCTGTTGCTATCTTCATTAGCAGTAGGTGGTTGACAAGTAAATTATTTAAAAAGCTTTAAGGCAAAGTTTATCAGTTCAATTATCTTTAAGATAATATTTCGACTTAGGCTTTTTAATTAAAATTTTACAGTGTATTGACAGTATAAACCTTCGGTATCTGTAAGCCCACCTAAAGGACGACACACATTTAAAAATTGGGCTAAACTTAACAAAACTGGGTTTCTTTTGATTATTCGCACCAGTTCCCCATCTTTATCAAAGAACTCACCAAAAAGAATAAGTTCATATTTTTTAGCCTCTGGATCTTCGGGTGCGATATCACCTAAGCAGTAGCCATGGTTGATTTTAACCCCAGGAGCACCTTCATAGTCTTTCAGGTCTTCGCAGTAAGGAAGATGGCTTGCGTTTTTTTTCTTGGATTTTGGTTTAACTTCATCATCAAATCCAAGTCCAAATGTCCCATCAAAGTTTGGCCCCATGTTAATTGTGGTTTTTGCAAGAGCAAATTCGGATTGGTTAAGAATAGTAAAAGATGAAATAATAACAAATAAAATAAGTTTAGTTATAAAACGATAAAAAATGGCCCCACTCATGATTTCCCCCCTCAGGAAAAGTTACTCAAGAGGATTTATCTCATGGATTTTTGATTTAGCAAATAATTCTTAGTTTACCTATTAAAGCATTTGGTCGCGTCAGCGCCGGGCTGACGGCCTAAATTTCTTAGCCTAAAATCTAGGCATTAAAAATGGGATTGATTTTTTTAGTTGTCGATTAATTTAAAACATCGACACTTAGGTCATCAATAAGGAATAGGGCGTTGGGATCAGCTCGTCTTGAGTTTTGTAGTTGATATAAAAAACCTAATTTCACGTTTTTAGAATTTACGATTGAAACTGAAATTCGTGCTTCAAACCAGCCATCAGTTTCTGTTTTATGTTGGCCACATTGTGCAGAAATGAATTCCCAGTCTTTAGCATCTTTTTGCATGTAAACCGATAATTTGCTGTCACAATTGTTCACACTCGCAATCTGAGGGTTAGAATTGCTATAATAGAAAAATGAAATTTCCAATGTTTTAGCTTTTTCAGTTGCAAATGTTGTCTTTAAAATTGCTGAACTGACAGAATTGGTTGGTGAGGCACAATTATTTGTATTCAGCATTAATGTCACAGGATTACCATAGGGGATTAAGTTGGCTGAGTTGTTACCGGTATGACTAAGGTTTGTCGTTTGGCTAAACGGGCTTACATAATCTGGGCTTATTGGTTGGCAGACATCAAAATTAGGGTCAGAAACTATAAAGTCGTCGGCTATGTTACCTTCAAAAGAAGTTCTAAAGCTTTTAGAAGTTCCAGATCCTTGTCCTGAGTTATTCCCAGATTTTGTATCCGAGTTTGAACAGTTCAAGCATAAAAGACTACACACTAGAATGAATAATTGATTTTTCATGACTTTCCTTTGTAAGCCATCAAATCATCAAGTTTTATGCCAGATTATAATTACTTAGTTTGTTTATGAGGGGCATTTTGATTGAAAAAGCACAAGAACAGGGCTTAAAATTGTCCTTCGTGTTCTTATTCGACGAGCTCGGTTAACAAGATTTGTTTAAATACAGATGTCTAAAGAGTTGATATCAAGTTTGCCCCTAAACTCGCATAACTAATTCAAGATATCAAATTGAGACACTTCTTCGGCACAAAATTGGCAAATGTAACTTCTATGGGCTAGGGGGAAAATATGAGATTTATTACCTTTTTTGGATTCATTCTTTTGTTTTTTATGCAAAAAGGCTATTGCGCACAAGAATATGGATATATAACAAATCTACCACTTACGTGTGAAATTCAGTCTTGTCTTTCTTCGAAAAAAATTAAGTGGACGCATTTAGATTCAGGCTACATACGATACAGCACTCAAAAAGCTGATCGATTTCCATCTGATGAATTGAGCATCTGCTTTAATTCAGAATATCTTTATTCCTCAATGGTAGCAATTAAACTTGGAAACGGTGAGTACTTTCATACATCCATGCAAGCCTCTGATTCTTCATATACAGTGACAGCTATGTTTCCAAAAAAATATCTGCAAAGTACAAAAAGTAATACCGAAAAAGATTGTCCAAAAGAAGCTCAATTGTCAGAAGTCCTTGGCAATACAGAAGATAATTTGAATGCGGTTTTTTAACCCTTGGTTTTTAACATAATCATCGAACAGAAACATTCACAGCTCCTGTTCGATCTGACACACCATTACTCCCGCTAAGGGAGTGATGAGTGCAATCGACATCCTTTGAATAAATTTGTGTAAATAAAACTACAATTAACTATTTTACTCTGCTCTTTAGAGATAGTAAGTTCACATGTTAAATCTTAATATCTTAGGAGCTTAAATGCGTTTGAATTTAAATTTGTTGTCCGTAGTTGTTTTTGTGATTGGAATGACTTCTGGTTGTGGTTCCAGTCCTAAAAAGGCAGAGATTCCTGCAGATCTTGGACCTGATGAAATCGTTGAAATGATAAGTTCACTTCAAGATGAGACTGAAGAAAAACGCGGCGATTTGTTATTTTATAAAGACTACACTAAAGCTGATGAATACTTTGATAAGGTGAAAGGAGAATCTCAAAAAACTGATGTTAACTTAAATGAGATTCGTAAAAATGCAGGCTATTCGAAATACCTCTATAAAAAGATAATTTCAAAATCAAAGAAAATTGATTCCAAGCTTAAACCTATTTTGAGCGCCAGAGATTTAGCTTTGGAAGCTGGAATTAAGAAATACGCTGAACTCGTAAAAGAGCTAGAAGATGTTGACAGTGATTTTCGTAATAAATCTAAAGATTTTAAAAAGAAATTAAATCCCGAAAATTTTGGTGAGTTTCAGAAACGCTACTTAACTTTGGAAGCCGCCGGGATAACAAAGCAAAAGTTGTCTAAATCCGCTGCTTTAATTGAAGCCGCCAAAGACAATGGAGCCAAATCAAAAGCCACATTAAGTTATGAAAATGCCCTTAAAAGCCTAGCCGCTGCAGAAAATTTGATAACATCCAGTCCTAGCGATTCTAAGCGCTTCAAAGAGTCCGTGAAAACGGCCAGAAGAGATGCAATATTTCTATCTGAAGTTATGAAGACTATAGAAAGCAGTAAAAGGCCTTTATCAGAAAATATAGCAAGAAAACTTGTTAAGTCCGAACAGAAAGTTAAAAAACAAGAAGAAAAAATTGAAGAGCTAGAAGGCCACGTCGAAGTGCAAGACGAAAAAGCAAAAAACGACAGCGAAGAAAAAAAAGATAATGATCTCGATAAAGGGCAGGACTTAAGTAGCACTGAAGATGAAAGCGAAGTTGATAAAGATTGCCAATCTAATAAAGAAGTTTCAAAGCTTGAAGATAAATAGAAACTCTGTGCCCCGTATTCGCATTTTCTGACACACCATCACTACCGCTACGGTAGTGAATACTTTGTTTTACCAATCAATAAACTCCAGTTTGTAAATTCCAAAGCCGTTGGTAGATTCCTTTTTGCTGAATTAAATTTTTGTGAATTCCGTCTTCAATGATTTGGCCATCTTCAAGCACAATGACTCGGTGGCAATTGATGACTGTTGATAGTCGGTGGGCAATCACGATCGTAGTTTTGTCTTTTAGAATTTGATTTAAGTTTAATTGAAGCTCGGCTTCAGTGATGTTGTCGACGGCGCTTGTGGCTTCATCTAAGACAACAATTGGACTGTCAGCCAGCAGCATGCGTGCAATCGACACTCGTTGCTTTTGTCCGCCAGAAAGACGCTGACCACGTTCCCCGACAATGGTGTTATACTTGTCAGGTAAAGTTAATATGAATTCATGGATGCAAGCTAATTTACAGGCTTCGATGATTTGGGATTCTGAAGCTTGGGGGTTTGCAAATTTTAAGTTCTCTAAAAGAGTTCCGTGAAAAAGATAAACGTCTTGGCTGACTACAGAAATTGCAGATCTTAAAGAATTTAAGTTTAATTTTTTTATATTAACGTCATCTAATAATACTTCACCTAATTTCGGATCGTAAAATCGTTGTAAGATTTTAATCATCGTACTTTTACCAGACCCTGTTGATCCCACAATTCCTAAAGAAAGTCCGGCATCTATCTTAAGATTAAAATTTTTAAGAATGGGCTGATGATCTGAATACTCAAATGAAATATTTTTGAATTCAATTTGTCCTTTGATTTCAGATTTTTCTAAATTGATTGATCCAGACTTTAATTCATAGCTTGTGTTTAACAAATTAAAAATACGATAAACACTTGCCATGGATCTTTGAAACAAATCAAGTGTTTGTCCCAGACGAGTTAATGGCCACAATAATCTTTGGATCATAATGATCAAAACAGAAAAAGTTCCCACTTCCATTTGTCCTGATAGAGTTAAATGTCCACCAACAAGTAAAGTTGTTAAAAATCCAAACATCACTAGCATTCGAATAAGCGGGGTAAACATGGAGCTCACGTAAATTGCTTTTTCGTTGGCTTTAAAATACTCCATTGAAAATCTATCTAACTGTTCGAAACTTTCTTTTTCACGAGCAAAACTTTTAATGGTGTTCATGCCTTGAAGATTATTGTTGAGTTCACTGGTGAGTAAGCCAACTTTGTTTCGAACTTCGCGGTAACGAGGGGCAAGAAATTGTTGAAACCAAATTCCACCGTATATAATAAGCGGCATAGATAAAAAACTTAAACTTGCAAGTACCGGGCTTTTTACAAAATATAGAGCTCCAATCACTAACACTGTTACAGTAACCTGTATTAAATCATTAATCCCGCCATCTAAAAATCGTTCCAGCTGATTGACGTCATCGTTGATGATCGAAATCAATTGTCCTGAATTTTGGCTTTCAAAATACTTATGATCCATTTTTAATAAATGACCAAAACTATCCATGCGAAGTTTATGTTGAATCACCTGCGCGATGAATTTCCACTTCACAGTAAATAAGTATTCAAAGATAGATTCCCAAACCCAAATAAATACGGTGAAAATCGCAATGATCCACAACTGTTGATACTGTGTGAAATCGCCTAACTGACCCAACACCGATTTATCAGCTTTGACGATGGTGTCTACGGCCAATCCAATCAGTAGGGGCGGAAACAAATCCAAGACTTTATTGATGATAGAATAGCATGTCGCTAAAATTATGCTGCCTTTATATTCGTTAGCATAATTGTAGAGTCTTAAAAGCCTTTTTATTTGGGTCGGTTGGTTTAAATGCAGCTGGCTTTTATTAGCCTGAGCCAGATTTGTTTGGTCCGTAGTCGTCGGTGAATTTTTGTGAGGTTCTAATGTAGTCATGATGTTTTTCAAAATACACAGTCAAAGACTTTCAGACAATAGTTTAATCAATAGTTTAATCAGTAGCGTCTGTTGATAGTTTATTTTGAGGTAGTGGTGTGATGTTTGTAGACTTAGAGTTTAATCGTCTTAAAGCCTGTGTATGTGCTCTCCAGTCCGTCCTTAAGCTTTGTCTAACTAATCTAGAGTTTGCAGACGTAAATGACGTGTGTCTTGGGCTTGCAATCGTTTGGTCTAATCTTGAAATATTGTACATCGACGTCGAGTAACTTTCATACTGGATTGATGATAAACCTTCAGTGACATGATTTTGCCATCGAATTAAAGGTACTGGTGCAGAAAATAGTGAAGGATCAAAAATATAAAGTTCGGCGCGGCCGTCTTTTTGAACGCAAATGGCGGTCGCCGTGTGATAGTCCCAAGAGTAGGCACGTCCAGAAACTTCTGACGTTGGAGTTAACCTAATATTGTTGTCATCCCCATTCATAAACGCAGCACCTGTAGCACCAAAATCTGAATTTGCAGAATTTGCATCTTTAGTTTGAATAAAAACTTTAACTGTCGACAATTGATTTTGTTTATAAAACAGTTCTGAAATTAAATGAGCACGATTTTCACAATTATTTTCCGCTTCAAGATAAGATAAACGATGTTTTGATTTTTGAATTTCTGCAAATAAAACTAAAGCGGATCCGTAAGATATGTGGCTTATCGCTTGAGAGCCATCTCTATTTTGAATCTGTGGGGGATTGGTTCGACATGCATTTGAATCGATGTTTCCAAAAGCCAAATTATTATTTATCAAAAAAAGTAAAATTGTTTTTAGGAAAATCATTTACAAAGATGATTCTAACAGATTTTCTAAATCATCGGGAAGTTCGCTGAAGAAATCTAGCCCTGTTAATTCTTCCAACTCATCAACAGTGATTCTAAATTCCGAATATTTTTTTCCGTTAGATGATCTATTCGGGATCAAATAGGCTTTTATGATTTCTGAGTCATGAAAAAAAGCTATTTTGTAATACTCTTCAGGAACGCTGACCCCACTTCGGATTTTATCATAAGAATCTGTAGTCAAAAGAACGGGTGCAGTGATGACTGTCGCAGGACCTAATTTTAAAACTTCACTTCGTATATGACCTTCAAGGGCATTCCATACCCCTGAATTAAAGCTTGAATTTTGCGGGGTCATGTTTGTCATAAAAAAAGTATCAGACATAGATTTAGAATTAAGCTTCATATCCGCAGCAGGAACCAAATGGCCACGATCGTAGCCCGACCCCTTAAAATCACTTGGGCTGACAGGATCTTTAATTTGGAAGTCGGCTTTGAAATCATTGGTGCGATTTTGTCGTCCCTTAATTTGATCCACTGTCAGTTCATGTTCAGCCCACAAAGCTTGTCTGTGTTGCACTGAATAACACAGGCTGTAATACGTGTACTCTAAACTGTAATCACAAAAGTTTGGATCTGAACTCAAGGGTTTGGCCGAAGAGGGCTGAACAAATGTAATGAAATTTAAGATTATTAAAGCGACGATAAAAGGTCTGATCAAAAGGGTTTTTGTCTTTAGCATCTGCCTTTAGTTTAGGACACGGGGTTGCGTCATTGCCATTAAAAAAATGTCCATGCTAGATTTTCGTCTAGATGTCTTAACCAAATGCAAATTGAATTCTGACATGTTCTTAATGATTGATCGGGGGGCGAGTCATCATGAGTATTAATAAATCAATAAGTCTATTATTTTTTGGAGTCAGTCTTGTTTCGTTAATTTCATGCAGTGATCAAAAAGATCAATTGCCTGAAGGTAAAGGTGTGCCAAATCCAGTCATCAATACAAGTCCAGTTGACGAAGGTGTTTCACCTACAGAAGTCGACGACCGTGAATTTATTCCGGGTAACGTTGCAGATCGTGATCCAAATACTGGGTTTGATCCTAGAGAAGGTTTGGATAACGAGCGTGACGATCTAACGGAAGTGAATTCTAAAAAACCAATTATTTTTGATGGTATCAATCCCAATAATTCTGGTTTAGCGGGTATCACTTTTAAAACCACTTTAGATGAAGCTTCATTACTTTTAAGTGACCCCACAGAATACGATTGTGGATTTTTTTACGAAGAAGGCATGTGTATCGAGTGGCAAAAAGACGGAACTCAAAAACCAACTCAAATTATCATTATTAAAAATTATTTAGGTGAAATCACTTTACCTGCCCCAATTGGTAAAATCAGAATGGGCGCAGATTTAACACGTTTTTTTGAACCGGGTGATGTTGTCGGTCGTTCGATTGTTGAAAGTCTTTACCGTGGATTTTTTAACATTGATGATGCCACTTATAGCTGTATCAAAGATGGTAAATGCGAAGCCCGTGAAATTGAAGATGCTATTATATGGCGCCTTCCAAATATCTTTCTTCAGCTTTCAAAAGAAGGTGGCAAACAAGTTTTTTTAATTCTATTAGAAAATAAATATGATCCAGGAATACTAACTGCTGATTTTGACATTTTAAATAATTCCTTTTCTGACGGAACGACTTCGGTCACATTAGGTCAAGCTTGGGGTGATGTTAAAACTGTGGGTGAAGTTCAAGATGTTGAATCTATCATTGGAGTTTCAAATTTTAGAAAAGATTATGATGGTGTGAACGCTTGGGTTTATCGACCAGATGCTTTTAGCGAATTAGAAATCCCAGCCAATTATGTAGATCCAGCCTCTGTTCCATCAAATTCTGTTTCTTTGTTGAATGCTTACGTATCGCCGGTTGAAGCCCAAGATACTGATGTTTTTGGCGGGGTCAGTTTATTTGGTAGTTATCCTGGCCAATTTAAAATCGATAATGAATTTATTAAAATGAATGGTTCGGGTGATGTGTTTTTATCTCCAGATAAAACGGTTCAAGCCGGTGAATTTTTACTACGCACACAAGTTCCGTTTTTAGCGGATAAGTATGACCTGCAAGTGAAAATCTTAAACAACCTTGAAAATTTATTAATCCAAAAACTTAAAAACAAATTTACAACAGATTTGAAAATGTCTGTTCGTTATGACGGTTTAGAAGCGCGTCCATCATCAGGTAAGTGGATTAATTTCACAATCTATTATCATGGACAAAATCTTCAAAATGCAGCTGATCCAGATTCGTTAAAATCAGAAACTGGTTTTATGTTTGTAGGTATGTCTGTCAGAAATGGTTACTTACAGGTTTTAAAAGAAATCAGCTTTGATCCATTCTTACCACAAGTCGCAAACGGTTTTAAACAAGAAATCAGTTTAATTCCACCAGTAGCGACAACACCAGGTACGGCTCCAAGTGCTACACCCGCTCCGGCCGTATCGCCATCAACAACTTCGCCAGTAGCTGATGTGACTTTTGTGACTGAACTTCAAGGATTTAAATTAGGTGATGAAGTTTGGTTAAAAGACATTGATTGGTTAAGAAAAGAAGCTAGTTTTGTTAAGGCAGATAATGTCAGTAACACATTTAAAGCTATCAAAGTTAGTTTTGAACCTCGTGGGTACATACGTGTTTCTTATGCTAGCAATGAAACTGAAATATTAAATATTTGGTCAGTTGCAGGTGTTAGTCGTATGAATTTTGGTTTAACACCTTTAGATCCAAATCCATATGGAGCTAATCAAATTAAATTTAAAATCTCTGCGATCACAAGTCATTTAAATCCTGTTGGGATTAAAGGACTTTGTGGTGTTGATCAACTGATCGCCAGAGATTCAAGTTTTATGGAAATCAGAAACTTGATTGCTTCCGAAGCCAGAAAAAATAATGTTCCATGTGCATTTTTTGGCCGTGGCAATGATGCTGAAGATAGTGAATACGATCAAATGTTTTTTCCTAATCAAAAAATCAAATTAATTTTTACTGAAAAGCTTTATACAGGGGTAACAATCTATGAATAAAAATATTTTTTTAATTCAATGGATATGTCAGAGTTTGTTAAATTTTAAGGGGAACAAAATGTATTCAAAGTTTTTTAATTTAAAAGCTGGCTTTAAACTAAGTTTAATATTTGTAGTGCTAGCAGGTTGTGCCAAGGTTCGTGAGACAAACGTTCCTGGTGATGGAAACCAAGACCGTCTTGAAAAGCAAATGTTTACAGGTCTTCCTGCAACCGAAAGTAATGAACTTAGACCTTACTCTGATCAGTTTGATCCCAATTCTATAAAATATAATAACGGGGCTATTTGGGTAAATAAAATAACAATTGTAAATACATCGTCTAATGATGGTTTTGCATTCACTGGGTATCAAGGGCGATTAAGCGCTGGGTATTTTGTGTTTTCAAGAAAACATTTGCAGTTTCGAAGTGCAGTCAATAACCGAGTAGGATTGGATGCTGCTAAATATGATGATCTAGTTTTTGAATGGCCAGTGGATCATTCTGAATATCGTTATCAAGAGTTAGATGGAAGAACGACAAACACATTGATTGAAAACTTATTCGAACGTTGGGAAAATAAAGATTACTTCACCGTTGATTTTTCTAATCAAACGATAAACCAAGATGCGTTTTTTCCGTTTTCGATGCCTAACAAAAGATGTTGGACTAACAATAGCTTTGAAGTCATTGATGAATCTAGAAAAATTGAAAAAGACTATATCAGCTTCGTCGTCAGAAAAGTTTTTAGTGTGGATCCTACAGTTGGTGGATGTGCAGACCTTCGTGAATACACTCGGGAAAATTTCACCTACCAAGTAGACTATTTATTTTCATTTAAAAAACTAGAGGCTGAAGCTAACCCTTATAAGCCTGTGGTTTATAATTCCGAGCTAGATCCTTTATTTCAAAAATACGGTTACTTCACAACAGCGTATGAAGATGCAGCGACTGATTACACAGCTAGAAAAGTTAAAGAGTTCGCAAATAGATTTAACCCAGCTCAAGCTGTTCATAAATTCTATTTTGCGCCAGGATTTCCAGAAAAATATAAATGGATATATAAAACTGATCCCAACAAAAAAGACCCAGAAGGTAACCCCGTCTTAGGTGTTTTTGATCAGACCAATAAAGTTTTAGCTGACGCACATACGCGTATGAAAGCTAAAAAGTTTCCGCAAGTGTTAGCTCAGTATCCAGACCTAACAGAAGCTGAAGTTTTAGAACTAAATCCAGAATTTAAAGAACCAATGAAATTTGTTGTCGAAGAGGCGCCTGAGGGTGTTGAATT
>JANODG010000183.1:0-5533 GCA_031412575.1 Bdellovibrionales bacterium | reverse complement strand
GATAAGGCTGAGTTGCAACCTGTAAATCCACCAAACATTTTGGTGGTTAAGTTTCGAGAGATTAGCTTGAAAGAGCTAATCTTTTTTTTTAAAAAATAAAAGGAAAGTAATTTTTTGTGGGTCTTGGGTGGGGTAAAGTTATACGTCCCGCCCTATGTTTTTCTAAGTAAGGTAACCCTGTCACATAGGTCAAAAAATAAAATATAGCTAAAGGTGATATCAATCCAAAGATTCCGTAGGTAAACGGTAGCGCCAATAAGCCAAAGCTTAACCAGATTAAAATTTCTCCGGCGTAATTTGGATACTTAACGAATTTCCAAAGTCCGCCTGTGTAGGTTACATTTTTATCTGGATTTTTTGATTTAAAATTTTTCATTTGTTCATCAGCTGTGATTTCAGTGGCTAACCCAAAAAGGAATAAACCTAACATAGGTACGTTCCAAAACGGGGCAGACCAACCAAAAGAAGGCGAGAATAAATAAATATAAAAACACGATGACATTAAAACCGAAGCTAGAAATTGCATTAAAATTATTTTAGTAAAAATCTGTTGGCTAAAATTTTCTTTTGGCCAGTTTTTAGTAAATTCTGAATATCGAAAATCTTCTTTGAACTTTTGGGATCTTGAACCTAAATAATAGCTCAGTCTAAAGGACCAAGTTAAAACCATAAAAAATAATATAATACTTCCATGGGTAAAGCCATCGAGATAAAATGCTACCAAGAATTCAGGTAGAAAACTAATAGCCCAAAAAGAGTCGATATGGACAATTTTTTTCGTCTTTAATATCAGGGCATAGCAAATTATAAAAAGTAAAAATTTTAAAAAAATAGATAGAATTATGGGATAAACCATGGGAATCCTTTTCTTATGGGTTATGATTCTAATGAGTATTACACCAAAAAAGCTCGCGAGCAAAACTTTAAAGCCAGGTCTGTTTTTAAACTCGAAGAGATGGATCAAAAGTTTAAGATTTTTAAATCTGACCAAAAAGTTTTAGATTTAGGTGCAGCCCCGGGATCATGGTCGCAGTATGCGTCGCAAAAGATTGGGCCGAATGGCTTTCTTCTAGGCCTGGATTTAACACCTATAACTTTGAAGCTTACCAATTCTGTTTTCGAAGTTGCCGATTTATTACAAGATGACATTCAAGCTATTTCCGAGGCCGCAGGCCACGCTAAAGCCACTTACGATATTGTGATGTCTGATATGGCACCAAAAACCACGGGAATTAAATTTACAGACCAAGTAAGATCTTTAGAACTTTGTGACATGGCCTTAAATATTGCTGAAAAACACTTAAATAAAAATGGTATTTTTATTTGTAAATTATTTCACTCGGAAGGCTTTAAAACTTACAAGTTGAGATTAAATTCTTTATTTAGACGGGTCGAAGTTCTAAAACCAAAAGCCACAAGGCAAATATCAAAAGAGATATTTTTTATTGCTCTCGGCAAAAAATAAACGCTGATTGTGCTTAAAGACTTACCTTTATTGAGGTTGATGTCGTTTAGAGTTCCTATTATGATGTTAACAACTAAGTACATTTTTTAACCGCTTTAATTCGAACAAACGAAAATACTTAAAACTACAATTAAAAAAAGGATCGATGATGAAAAAAATTATCTACACAAAAAGTGCTCCGCATCCGGTAGGACCTTATTCCCAAGCCATGAAAGTAGGGGATATGCTGTACTGTTCTGGCCAAATTCCCATAGATCCAAAAACTAACGAAGTGATTAAAACAAGTATCGAACAACAAACAGAGCTAGTGATGAACAACGTGGGCGCGGTTTTAAAAGAGGCCGGGCTTGGTTATCAAAGTGTTGTTAAAACTACGATTTACTTAACCGATATGGCGACCTTCCCAAAAATGAATGCGGTTTATGAAAAGTTTTTTAAAGAAAATCCGCCTGCCAGGTCAACGGTTGCCGTAAGGGAATTGCCGAAGGGTGTTGACGTCGAGATTGAAGTTTTAGCGACGTATTTATAAATCTTGGCTTGTTCATAAATGAAGATGGTTTGGATTAAATCTACAAAACTTTTTTTTATACTTTTGTTTTTTTCATTTATTTGTTTTTTATCTTGGGTTTTATTTGAAGCTTACAGCTTAAAAAACAGAAGTGTGACATCTTGGAATTGGGCCGCCAAAGGGGACTGCGCGCTTGTTTTAACCGGAGGATCGGGTCGTGTGCGCGCAGGTTTTGATTTGCTGCAAAGGGGTGACGTCAGAAAATTGATCATTTCTGGTGTGAATCCCAATGTGACTTTGGATGAAATTTTTCCTCAGATTGATATTTATCCTGGGGTTCAAAGATTTAATGTTTTGATGGAATCTCATTCAAGAACAACGTATGGGAACATGATTCAAAGTTTACCTTTGTTAAAAAGATTAAGTTGCCAAAAAGTTATTTTAGTCACCTCCCAGATTCATATGCCTAGGTCGCTGATGCTATTCAAAAAATATTCTAGTGAATTTGAGTTTGAACCCCACAGCGTTTACGCCGAAAATAAGTTTGGTGATTTAGTTTACGAGGCTTTGAAAAAAATCTTTTACGGAGTGTGGTTTTAGTTATGATCCTTAGACTTTTTAAAGCTTACTTTTTATCAAAGAAATCGGGCAGCACCGTTAGATTGATGTCGTGGCTAAGTTTATCGGCGATGGCGGTTGGTGTTTTTGGTTTAATTTTAGTTTTAAGTGTAATGGCTGGATTTAATGACAATATCAAGGATCGACTTTTAAGTTACGAGCCTCACATTGTGGTCTATTCCAAAGAAAATAATTTAGGTAAAATTAAAAAATTATTAAAAGCGTCGAACTTTAATTTTGACCATGTTTATAAATTTGAATCTCAAGACGTGATCATCAGATCTTCCCATGGGAGTTTCCAAGGGGCAGAGGCCAGAGGGTTTTCGCCGGAACGATTAAAAAAAGTCATCAAAGAAAATTTTGTGCGCCTCGATGGCAAAGAAGATTTAGAAAGTAATGAAATAATTTTTAATTTTGATCTTGCAAAATCCTTAAGGGCTTTAGAGGGGGACTTTGTGGATTTGATTGCTCCAAGTACATTGCTTCAGCCGCTGGGTTCCGAAATGAAAATAAATTCATTTCAGTTAGCAGGGGTTTTCTTCACTCAACTGACATCCACGAAAAATTCGAATACGGTAATTTATTCTTTGGACTCTATCGTCACTCCAGACAGTAAAGGTTTAAAAAAAGGGTATGAAATCGTTTTAGCAGATCCGCTTCAGTCTACGTCTGCCAAAAGTTTATTTTTAAAAAATGGATTTAAAGACGTCGAAACTTGGCAGGATAGAAACTCAAGTCTTTTGTTTGCATTAAAGTTAGAGCGTATGGCTTTAGGATTTTTTCTAGTGATGAGTGTTTTGATCACAAGCTTTTCGATGATGACTGTCTTGTTACTTTTGTTGCATCAAAAAAGACAAGAGATCGGAATCTTAATGGCCATGGGGTTATCGAAAAATCGGGTAAGACTTATCTTCGGATCGATCGGAATATTGTTGAGCTCGTTAGGAATATTGTTGGGCTTTATCCCTGGATTTTTAATTGCTAAATACATTCAGCATAACCCCTTAAAAATTATGCCTGACGTTTATCAAGATCCATACCTGCCATCGAGAGTCGACCTGCCGCTGATTCTCATCGTCTTGGTGATCTGTATCATTATTTGTTTTTTAAGTTTAATCATTCCACTGATTAACATCTCAAAACTAAGTCCCAGCGCCGCACTGAAGTCAGGTTTTGGGGTTTAAATTTACACACCAAATGCAAACTAGCGATTTAAAAGGAAATTGATGGTATACTTCATTTTAAATCGAGGTTCATGTGTCAAAGAAGTCTGGTAATACTGCGACTCCGAAGTCCTTATCTGAAGGCTTAGGTCTTTCCGAAACGGCGAGTCTTCTTTTTCGATTAAAAGGAAAAGTCTTTAAAGACTGGGAATCGCAATGCCGTGAGAAGTTGCTGACATCGAAGCTTCAAAGTCACCCCGCCCTTCTGAATGAAATTCCAAAATTTATAAATCAACTGATTTTATCACTGAGCCCTGACTTCAAAACAGACTTTGAAGTAAATTCCAAAGCCAAGTCTAAAGTAAACCCAAAGATCGTTCGTGATCCTGGTCAAGAACACTCAGATTTAGGGGCTTACAAATTAGATCAAGTTATTCATGAATATCAAATACTCAGAATTATTTTAATCGAAATCTTAGAAGGTGAAGGTCCTTTACGCACAGAGGTCCGCAAATTGATACATGAATTCACGGATCAGGAAATCCGTAAAAGCGCATCTCGACAAAACGAAATTCAGCCCAAGATTAAGAACTATCAGCAAGCAGATAGCGTTTATGACATCCAAGAACTTAATGCGTTCTTTATGCAAGCTCCGGTTGCGATCTGTGTCCTTGAGGGTCCTGAACATATCTTTACTTTGTCGAACCCAATTTATGACAAGCTTTCGGGTCGAGAAGTTATTGGCAAAAAAGTTCGCGAGGTCTTCAACGAAGCCGAGGCTGGTCCCTTTTTTGAAATTCTTGACCGTGTTTTCCTGACCGGTGAACCCTATGTCGGGAAAGAGACTTGCGTTCAACTTGTTGGTTCAGGGGGCGAAGTTCGCGAGCGGTTTATCGACTTTGGCTATCATCCGATACGAAATTCTGAAAATAAAATCACGTCTATTTTGGCATTTCACATTGATGTGACAGATCCGGTTCTTGCTCGGAAAAATTTGGAAAATAGCGAAGCTCGTCTTTTGAATAGTCAAGACATGCTCAAGAACATGAAACAGATCGCAGATCACCAACGTGCAAATCTTGCGGCCGTATTTGCGCAAACTCCAGGTGCAATAGCCGTATTTGAAGGACCTGATCATGTATTTAAGATGGCGAATCCGTCCTATCTGTCTCAGTTTTTTGGAGGACGAAAGGATCTTATTGGTCAACCGGTTCGCTTGGCAGTTCCTGAAGTCGTCGAGCAGGGTTTTGAAAAACTGCTGGATACTGTTTATCAAACCGGAGAACCCTACGTTGGCACCGAAACGCCAATTGATCTTCTTCAACCCGATGGAAAACTTCGGAAGTTTTACCTGAATTTGATGTATCAGCCCTTACGTGACACCTCAGAAAAAATAATAGGAATTGTCGCCGTCATAACCGATGTCACTGATCAAGTTCATGGGCGAATAAAACTTCAAGAAGGCGAGGCTCTGCTTATCAAAAATCAAGAAATGCTTTCCACCACAGTTCGAGTCGCTAAAGTTGGATTTTATGATTGGGACATTCAAAAAAATTCGGTCACCTTTAGTGATTTGATGCGAAAAGACTGGGGTGTTGAATCTTCTGTTGGTTCACTTCAAGACGCGCTCGACAGAATTCACCCAGATGATAGAGAAAAGACAGGTCATCTCATTGAAACGTCAATTAAGGATCGAAGTCCTCTTTTTACCGAGTATCGCGTGGTACGACCAGATGGTTCAATAATTTGGATCGAGGCCCAAGGAGTTGTCGAGTATAG
>JANODG010000182.1:0-29524 GCA_031412575.1 Bdellovibrionales bacterium | reverse complement strand
AGCCCTTAAATCCAGTGATTATGAAATCACAGAAAAAGGATTAAAAATAAAATCTATAAAATCAGAGACTTTGACTTTAAAAACTGTTTGTGAAATTTCACCTAAATCGAACTTAGCCTTAGAGGGCTTATATTTAAGTGGTGATATTTTATGTACACAAAATGAACCTGAAGGTTTTCGTAGAATCACTTACTTTATTGATCGTCCTGATAACATGTCTGTGTACGACGTGAAACTTATAGCCAACAAAAAAGAGTATCCCTACTTATTAGCCAACGGTAACTGCATTGAAAAAGGCGACCTTCCCGGTGGTAAACACTTTACCAAGTGGCAAGATCCGTTTCCAAAACCATCTTATCTTTTTGCGCTTGTCGCTGGAGACTTAGGACTTATCGAAGATCATTTTGTGACAAGATCTGGCCGAAAAGTTCTACTTCAAATTTTTTGTGACCATGGTCAAGAAGAACGTTGTAAATTTGCAATGTTATCTTTAAAGCGCGCTATGAAATGGGATGAAGAGCGATTTAATTTAGAATACGACTTAGACCAATACATGATTGTTTCAGTTGGATCATTCAATGCTGGAGCTATGGAAAATAAGGGCCTAAATATTTTTAACTCAGCACTTGTACTTGCAGAACAAAAAACCGCGACAGACGGAGATTACCTTGCCATAGAAAGTGTGATTGCCCATGAATACTTTCACAACTGGACAGGCAATCGTGTGACGTGCAGAGATTGGTTTCAGCTGACCTTAAAAGAAGGTCTTACAGTTTTTAGGGATCAAGAGTTTTCGGCGGATATGAATTCTACATACGTTCAACGTATTCAAGAAGTTCGTCAACTTAAAGAGGCCCAGTATCCCGAAGACGCATCTCCAATGTCTCATCCCATCCGTCCCGAAAGTTATGTAAAAATAAATAACTTTTACACTTCAACTGTTTATGACAAGGGTGCGGAAGTGATTCGAATGATTCATACCTTCGTGGGCGAGCAAGGCTTTCAAAAGGGAATGAAAAAATATTTCGAACTCTATGATGGACAAGCGGTAACTACAGAGGATTTTTTAAATGCGATGAAGCTTGCGAACTCACACTTTGATTTGAATCAGTTTAAAAATTGGTATGCCCAGAATGGAACTCCAACGGTTTCGGTCAGTGGTAAATACAACAAGGCTGAACAAACTTACGAACTTTCTTACCAACAGCAAAATTTAAATTCGGTTCATAAATTACCACTTTTAATTCCATTTAAGATTGGTTTTATCGATGAAAGCGGGAAAGAATTTAAACCTAAAATAGCGACAGAAGGACAATCTTACTGGGACGAAAATGTTGTAGCATTAAAAGAGTGGGAAGGGATCATTAAATTTTCGAATGTGATTTCCAATCCTGTGTTGTCTATCAACAGATCTTTAAGTGCCCCCGTACATTTAAAAACCGAGACTAATTTAGATCAAGATTTGCATTTGTTAAAACACGACGCAAACCACTTTAATAGGTATGAGATCGGTCAAAAAATCATTTCAGATTGGATTTTAGATACCGCATCAAAATACTCTAGAGACAATAAAGACATTAGCGTTGATTCAAAAATAAAAAATGCCTTTTTAGAAATCATTAACGATAAATCTATTGATAATCACATGAAGTCTTTGCTTTTATCTGTCCCCACAGAAGCAGTTATTCATCAAAGACAAAAGCCAATCGACTTTGTAAACACGAAAAAAGCCAGAGATTCTTACTCTCATCAAATTGCAGTTAACCTAGAAACGCAATTTTTAAACGTTTATAACTCGCTCAAAGATTCAACCCGTGGTGGATTCGAATCCGAAAAAGTTGGTTCAAGAGCTCTTAAAAATTTATGTTTAAGTTATTTAGCAAGACTTGGTGATAAACATAAAAAATTAGTTTTTGAACATTATAAAAATGCAGACAACATGACAGACCAATTTGCATCTATTCAAGTGATCAATATGTTTTTCCAAAATGAATCAGATGAAGTTAACCAAGGGTTTTACAACCATTGGCGTAAAGATGGCCTGGTTCTTCAGAAGTGGCTTACAACGCAAACTTTAAGTTCAGATCCAAATCTTTTTGAAAAGATTTATAAACTAAAAGCCTTACCTGAATTCAATCAATCAGTTCCAAATTATGTCAGATCATTATGGGGATCTTTTGCTAGAAACTTATCAATGTTTCATCACGAGTCTGGAAAAGGGTACGACATTTTAGCCAATGAAATCATCGAACTTGATGGCATCAACCGCAGCATGGCGGCAGCACTGGCTAAAACCTACAGGATTAAAACTTCGGTATCTGATAAAAACAAAGCCTTGATGGACAAGGCTTTAAGAAAGATCAAACAAAAAGAGGATATCTCGAATAATTTATTAGAAGTGGTCGATCAGATTTTAAATTCCTAAGATTATACATACGACTTTACTGCTCTTCATCGTTGTAGTCGCTGTATTTCCAAAGGAATAGGCCCATATTTATGATCAAAAAAGTAAGAAACACAAGGGTTGTATATCCGTAGCCACGCCCTGGATTTTTAGAATAAGCCATAGCGAAATAAACGAAAAAGAATTTATTAAAAACCATTGGAACTAAAAATACCCAAAGAAAATCAAAAAATACTCTTTCTTTTTTTTTAGTCTTCATCTTCGTTTTCTAGAGATTCTTTGACGAATCTCTCGATGTCATCCTCATCGCTGGCATCCACTTTAAATAACCAACAGTCACCTTCAGAGTCTTCAAATAACATTTTAGGATTACCTATGATAGACGAATTCACTTCTAAGACCGTACCTGCAACAGGCGAATATAAATTTAAAGGGCCGTCGTCAGTATGAACTTCACCGCAAATTTCTTCGCCTTCAATTTCCGAATTTTCTGTGGGCAAATCTAAGTGATAGATTTCTGTAGCATCTTCTAAACCGCTTTCAAGAACACCAATAGTTAGAACATTTTCTTCGATGCTGACCCAAAGATTGTCCATAAAAGTGATGATTTTATTTTCTGAAGCCATGGGTCCCCCGGAATCAATTAGGTTTTTAGTTTACACAAAGATTTAATTAATTAAAAAAGATTACCAAATATTTAGAATTAAGTCTGGTCAAAGTTTATTAAATCTCATTAAGATTAAGCTTAGATTTTTACACATTTAACAAAATCTAAGCTTAATAAATTTTATAATAACTAAGTTGTAATCTAGACTGTATTCTATACGTCGTAATAAAGTTGAAATTCATAAGGTGTAGGTCTTTGTTGCATTGGACGAACTTCACGATCCCATTTGTAGGACAACCATGACTCGATTAAGTCTTGATCAAACACTTGTCCTTTTCTTAAGAACGCAGAATCAGTTTCAAGGTGGGTTAATGATTCATCTAAAGTCGCCGGCACCGAAGGAATGTTTTTTAATTCTTCTGGTGGAAGGCCGTAAATGTCTTTATCCATCGGTTGACCCGGGTTGATTTTATTTTCGATGCCATCAAGACCTGCCATAATTAAAGCCGCAAAAGCTAAATACACGTTGGCGCTTGGATCTGGTGTTCTAAATTCAATACGTTTTGCTTTCGGACTTGGGCCCGAGTTAGGAATACGAATCGCAGCTGATCGGTTTTTGTAGCTGTAAGCTAATTTTGTCGGAGCTTCGTAACCTGGAACTAAACGCTTATAAGAATTTGTTGTGGGGTTTGTGAATGCACAGGCTGAAGGAGCATTTTTTAAAATTCCCCCAATGAAGTGCATGGCCATTTCAGAAAGTCCTGCATATTTATCCCCTGCAAATAAGGGCTTACCGTTTTTCCATAGTGATATGTGAGTGTGCATTCCCGAACCATTATCACCATAAAGAGGCTTCGGCATAAAGGTCGCTGTTTTTCCGTTTCTTACACATACGTTTTTTACAACATACTTAAACCACATTGTTTTGTCGGCCATCGGTAACATTTTATCAAAACGGTAGTTGATTTCACATTGACCTGCGTTTGCAACTTCGTGGTGATGTCTTTCAACTTCAATTCCATTTTTTTCTAATTGTAGACAAATTTCGTTACGTATATCTGTTAAAGTGTCCGTTGGTAAAGCTGGGAAATAACCTTCTTTGTGTCTGGTTTTGTAACCTAGATTTGATCCCATCTCGTCACGACCGGTGTTCCAAGACGCTTCATCAGAATCAATTTCATAGAAAGCAGCGTTTGGAGTTTGGCTATACCTAATATCATCGAAAATAAAAAATTCAGCTTCAGGACCAAAATAAGCTTCATCAGCAATTCCCGTAGATTTCATGTATGCTAAAGCTTTTTTAAGAACTTGTCTTGGATCGCGGCTGTAAGGTTCAAACGTGTCAGGATTTACGATGTCACAAATTAATGAAAGAGTTGGGATCATAATGAACGGGTCAATCATTGCACTTGATGGATCTGGAATCATTTTCATATCCGAATCGTTGATGCTTTTCCATCCGCGAATAGAAGAACCATCAAAGTTAAATCCTTCTTCGAAAGATTCAAGCGTCAGTTCATGTAAAGGCACAGTTAAGTGCTGCCAAGTTCCTGGTAAGTCGACGAATTTTAAATCGACCATTTGCACACTATTTTTTTTACAGAAATCTAACACTTCACTAGGTTTCATATTTAATATCCTCTTGGGTTTTGAAGTTATATTTTTAAAATCATTTTCTAAATTTCATTTATATTTTTAATTTTCAAAAATGCCACTCAAGTTTATTTTTTAAACTTAAATAGCTTCCTCGTTTTTTTCCCCAGTTCTAATTCTGACCACTTCTAAAATGTCATAAACAAAGATTTTACCATCGCCGATCTTTCCAGTTTTTGCAGCTTTTTGAATGGCTTCGACTACATGAGATTTCATCTGATCAGACACAACCACTTCTATTTTCACTTTCGGTAAAAAATCAACGATGTATTCAGAACCCTCGTAAACTTCGGCATTCGCTTTTTGGTGACCAAATCCACGAATTTCAGAAACAGATACACCTTCAACGCCAACCTCAGACAAAGCATCTATGACTTCGTCTAATTTAAAAGGTTTGATGATGGCCTCAATCTTTTTCATAAAATAACACTTTTGATGCAAAGACGTTAATTCAGTTAAGTTAATTCTGCTAAAATTAATGATTTCCCTGTTTTTTTGAATTGTTTTTAACTAGCATCATTTTTTTCGCAATGCAAAACATCTGTTATATTTCTTAGATTTAGCACAGTACAGGTTATGGATTATGAACCTTTGTTTCACATTGTTTTATGGCGCCCTGAAATTCCGAATAATACCGGCAATATTGGGCGAACTTGCCTGGCTTTACAAGCCAAGCTTCACCTTATTGGGCCTTTGGGTTTTGATATTTCTGACAAATCCGTTAAAAGAGCCGGATTAGATTATTGGCCCTACCTTAAAAAGACGGTGCATAATTCATGGGAAGACTTTCTGATCAGCGAAGCTGGAGGAAGATACTTTTTAGTTACGACGAAATCGGACCAACTGTGTTTTACGCCGAAGTATCAAAAAAATGATTATTTTATTTTTGGTCAAGAAACGAAAGGCTTGCCTGATGAAATGTTACAAACTTACGCAGATAGTAAAGTACGAATTCCGATGCTGGGGCCGACTCGAAGTTTAAATTTAGCAAACGCAGTGGCTATTTTAGGGTATGAGTTTTTAAGGCAACGTCTGACTTAAAACATAGAATATATTTTAATATTTAACACTTAGGCATACATGTCGAAGCAAATCCTAGACTAATTGTTCTATAGCTTTGATTCCACCTTTTTGCTATGGTCAAACCCATGAGCATTTTAACTAAAATTTTCGGCACACACCACGATCGTTTGATGAAAAAATTAAGGCCAACTATTGAGCAAATTGCAGCTCAAGAAAGTCGCTTTAAAAAAATGACGGATTCTGAGCTACAAAGCCAAACTCAAGTTTTTAGAGAAAAATTAGCCCAAGGCGCAACTTTGGATGACATTAGCGTCGACGCTTTTGCCGTCTGTCGCGAAGCCAGTTCCCGAGTTCTGGGCATGCGTCATTACGACGTGCAAATGATTGGTGGCTTGATTTTACATAAAGGCTCGATCGCAGAGATGCGAACGGGTGAAGGTAAAACTTTGGTTGCGACCCTTCCTGTGTATTTAAATGGGCTAAGTGGAAAAGGCACGCATGTTGTGACGGTTAACGACTACTTAGCTCGTCGTGATTCTGAATGGATGGGTCAACTTTATAATTGGATGGGCCTTTCGGTAGGAACAATAGTTCACAATATCTCTGACTCCCAAAGAAAAACGGCATACGGGTCGGATATCACTTACGGAACAAATAACGAATTCGGTTTTGATTACCTTCGTGATAATATGAAATTTGATGCGAAAAATTTTGTGCAAAGACCTTTAAACTTTGCTATTGTCGACGAGTGTGACTCGATTTTAATCGACGAAGCTAGAACGCCTTTGATTATTTCTGGATCTTCTGAAGACTCGGTGGAAAAATACTACGAAATTAATAAAGTGATTCCTCACTTAAAACGTGATGTTCATTTCACGATGGAAGAAAAATCTAAAAGTGTTTCACTCACCGAGGAAGGAAATTCTAAAGTTGAAGAACTATTGGGAGTAGAAAACGTCTATGACATTAAAACCATCGGACTGCTCCACCATATCTATCAAGGTTTAAAAGCTCACCATCTTTTTAGACGTGATGTCGATTACATGATTGTAAATAACGAAATCGTAATCGTTGATGAATTCACAGGCCGATTGATGGAAGGTCGACGTTGGAGCGATGGTCTGCATCAAGCAGTTGAAGCTAAAGAAAATGTTAATGTTCGTAGTGAAAGTCAGACGCTTGCAACAATCACATTCCAAAACTATTTTAGAATGTATAATAAATTATCTGGAATGACAGGTACTGCAGAAACTGAAGCTATGGAATTTAAAAAAATCTACAACCTTGATGTTGTGGTGATTCCAACTAATAAGCCCATTGCTCGAACTGACAGAAATGATGTTATTTATAAAAATGAAAACGCAAAGTTTAGAGCTATTGCAGCTGACATTCAAGAAAAGTCTAAAATTGGTCAACCTATTCTTGTAGGTACTGTAAGCATTGAAAAGTCAGAAGTGATTTCTAGAATGTTAGATTCCAAAGGGATTAAACATAAAGTTCTAAACGCTAAACATCACGAAAAAGAAGCCGAGATCGTTGCTCAAGCGGGCCGATACAAAGCAGTTACTATTGCCACGAACATGGCAGGTCGTGGGACTGACATCGTGTTGGGTGGAAACCCAGAATTTATGGCAAAAGCCGAAATTGCTGACGAACACTCAGAAGAATACAAAGCTGCATTTAGAAAATACAAAGCCCAATGTGATGTTGAAAAACAAGACGTGATTAAAGCGGGTGGGTTGTACATCATTGGTACTGAACGCCATGAAGCCCGTCGTGTAGATAATCAGTTAAGGGGACGTGCAGGACGACAAGGTGATCCAGGGGAATCGAAATTCTTTTTATGTCTTGATGATGACTTGTTAAGAATTTTTAACGGGGAAACAATGAAACGCATCATGGAAAGATTTAACTTTCCAGAAGATGAACCGATTGAAGCCAGAATGGTGAATCGTTCTATCGAAGGCGCCCAAAGAAAAGTCGAAGGACATAATTTTGATATTCGTAAACATCTTTTAGAATTTGACGATGTAATGAACCAGCAAAGAACAATTATCTATGGTTTAAGACGAGAAATTCTTGATGGGGATTTCAATAATTTAGAACGAAGAATTTTAGATTTACTGGGCGACACCACTTCAGAAATTTTGGACGTTTATGCTGCCGAAGGTGCAAAGCCTTCAGACTGGAATTTAAAAGGCTTATCATTGGCCCTTGTAAAACAATTTGGTTTGGAAATGTCTTTCGATGATAACTTATCAGACCCGCAAGCCTTAACAAAATCAGTAAGTGAAGCAGTCAAAAAAGTATTTGAAGAACAAAAAGAAAGACTTGGTCCAGAAGTTTACCCTAACGTTCTTAAAATGCTTTACCTTCAAACCATTGATGGTTTGTGGAAGGAACATCTTAAGGGTGTTGATAAACTCAAAGAGGGCATTAATCTTAGGGCTTATGCTCAGAAAGATCCTTTGGTTGAATACAAAAAAGAAGCTTTTATGGCGTTTGAAAACGTTTTAAATTTAATCCGTACAGATACATTAGAAAAAATCATTAAAGTTAAAGTTGTTACTCCTGATCAAGTCCGAGAGATGAAAGAAGAAATGGCTGAGGAATTTAATGAGTCTGAACTTGATTATGCCGGTGGCGAGGATGAGTCTTCGGTGTTTCAAGATCCAAATATGATTATGGGTATGGTTAAAAAAACAAGCCCTGCGGCTTATACAACAAATAGAAGCGACAACTCAGATCCCAACGATCAACTCAATCGCGAGCAAAGACGTCAGCGCACAGAAAAAAAGAAGAAAAAAATTAAACTGTAATTAAATACTAAAGGTGAAATTTGGCGTCCTGTCCTACGTGTCACAATCAACTGCAAACTGACTTCGGAAACGAAGTTTGCACAAAATGTGGGGCAACGGTTTTTGTTGAGTCTGACGAAATAGTTCACGTTCAAAATTTGGCTGCAATGGATGCAGCATTAAATGAAAGCCAAGAAACAGAATCCTTAGAAGCCATAAAATCAATGGACTTAGCGGACGAACTATCAGAGACAGACGATCCCATATTTGGCAGAGATACTTTTGCTACGGAAAATACAGCCGCAGAAATTCATGATGTAGAAAGTTTTAATGAACCCCTTAGTGAAAACACAGAAAATGATGTTTTAGGTGACGATTTTAGTGAACTGTCACTTTCAACAGAATCATCCATTGAAGATCAAATTAAATCCAATGATAATTCAGACATTAAAGATTCAATTTTTGAAAGCGGCAACGAAAAGGAATTACAAGTTCCAAGCGCAGTAGAAGTCGCGACGACTGCTGAAGATTTTTTATCTGAAATGCAATTGCTTGGTGATATGGCCTCTGAGAAATTTAAAGAATCGAATTATTTTTTCGATATTGAAATTACGGGGATTGATTCCAAAGACGTTAGAGATGAAATCTTGGATCATCTGTTTGATAGCCGATTGGGTTTAAAAGAAAATAATTTAGATAAAAAAATCAAGAATGGTTTTTTAATAATTCATGACGTTTCTGCAGTAAAGACCCACGTGATTGTCCAGCGCCTGTCTCATTTGCCCTGCGAAATTTCTTGGAAAATCAAAGAGGCCCACGAACTTGGTGCTGCAGAAGCTGAAGTTGTGATCGAAGACGAGAGCCTGGGTGTGGAATCTTTGGACGTCGATGAGTTTGCAGATATCGAAGAAGTTTAATTCCACAATAAGACACAAACTGAAACGGTTTATCAATTATAGTCTGCTAATTACAACAGCATCGACTTATTTAGGTGTTTTTTGCTTTTCTAACGTATCTATTTCATCAGGCTTTGGTTTTAACCCTTTTTCTACCCTAATCAGGTTGTTGTGTTCAAAAACATATTTTACCTGCCAAACTCGAATTGGTTTTTTTGAACTCTTCACATGATAAATAAAGTAGTTATAATTTGTATCTTCTTGAGACTCGTCGGGTGATCCAAACTTTTGTATGACCTCAGATTTCGTCCATCCTGTCATGGATTTTTGAAAGTGATCATCAAGATTGTTATGAGCACATGATGCAATTAAAAGCAGACTGCAAAGCAGAAATGATATAAAATTAATCATATATCATCATAGATTTTTACTGCCCCATATGTCCAATTCAAAGTTGATTTATTTTGCGCTGAGGGGTAAAAAAAGATTCTCATTTAAGGAGTGCTAATAATGTCGACAGATCCCTACAATAAATCTGGTTACTTAGTTTTTATGGGTTGTATGGCTTTTACAGCTGTATTTTTTATTTATATTGCCTTCATCCATCCGGGTGTAAAAAATGTCGATAAAAATTTGGTCCTTGATTACAATTCCGACTCTGCGGCGAAGAGTTTCGACCTTGCTACTGTTGCCGATCCTTGGGTTTCTTCCGCTGAAATGATCAAGGCGGGACAAAAATCATACTCTGCTAATTGTGCCACTTGCCACGCTGCCGACTACAAAGGCGTTGCCGCTATGGGAGCCAGAAATCTTATTGAAGGTAAGTGGAAGATGGGCGGGTCATCTGTTGAACTTTTTAAAACATTACAAAATGGTTTAAAAGCAGATCCTGCTGTAGCAGCAGTGATGGTTTCTTTTAAAAATCTTCCGAAAAACGAAAGATGGGCTTTAGTACATCTAATAAGATCTGTGACTCAAAATAAAACTGAAGACAAAAATGAAGAGTTAGTCAAATTCGCACAAAGTGCAGAGGCAAACTAATTAAAAATGAAAGAACATAGTTCGGTAAATTACTTATTAAGTGGATCGATATTTTTACTAATGTCGCTAACTTTATTTTGTTTACCGGGGATGGCTTACGACACTGAAACTCCAACAAAATACGACATCGAAAAAGAAAACAAGAAGATGGAAAATGTCGGAATCGACATGGCTAAAAAAGGCGAAGCTCTAAACTTAAATTTAAGCTTCACCAACGAGGCCGGAGAAACTAAATCTTTGGGAAGCTTTTTTAAACAGGGAAAGCCAGTATTACTTTCCATGGTTTATTACGAATGTCCTAGCCTTTGCGGTTTACACATGAATGGTGTGACTGCTGCGTTAAAAGATTTAGAACTAAAAGCGGGTCAGGATTTCAATTGGATCACAGTCAGTATGGATCCAAAAGAAGGCCATCAATTAGCTTTGGATAAAAAAGAAAATTACATTAAGAATTTTGCAAAAAAAGACGAAGCAAGACAAGGTTGGAATTTCTTAGTTGGCAGTGAAGAAAATGTGAAAGAACTTACTAGCCAATTAGGATTTACCTACAAGTGGGATGCAGAGTCCGAACAGTTTGCACATTCTTCTGCTATTTATGTTATTTCAAACCAAGGCCAGATTTCACAGATTATTTCTGGGGTTGAATTCGATCCCAAAACATTAAAATTAGCGTTGATCGAAGCTTCAGAAGGCAAGGTTGGAAGCTTTATCGACCGCGCGATGATGATGTGTTTTGCTTTTAACCCAAAGAAAAACAAATATACGATATACGCTTACAATATTATGAAAATCGGTGCTTTACTGACTTTGTTTTTATTAGGTGTATTTTTATTGCCATCATGGATCAGTACTTTAAGATCAAAAAGTAAATAGTTAAGGAGCAGAGGTATTAAATGTTAAATTTATTGTTCAATACAGCACAAGCTAGCACATATATGCCCTTTCAAGGTTCTGCTCTTTCCGAGCAAGTAGATTCACTTTATGGCTTCTTAATTGTAACAAGCTTAATTTCTTTCATACTGCTCATTGGTGGGATGATTTGGTTTGCCTACAAATACAAACGTAGAACTGCAAATGATTCGACTCCAAATATTCACGGTGATACCAGGTTGGAATTTTTATGGAGTTTCATCCCTTTTGTTATTTTTATGATTGTTTTTGTTTGGGGGATTATTATCCATAAAGAAATGCGTACATCCCCGCAAGATGCTTTTGAAATCCATGTGACTGGATATCAGTGGGGTTGGAAATTTGATTATAAAAGTGGTGTTCAAACAAATAATGAATTTGCAGTTCCAGTCGGAAAACCAATTAAATTAATTTTAAAAGCGGATGACGTTCTTCATAGTTTCTATTTACCTGCATTTAGAATCAAGCAAGATGCCATTCCTGGAAGGTACACGTCTTTGTGGTTTACGGCTCGTACACCTGGAGATTACCAAGTTTTTTGCACAGAATACTGCGGAACGAGTCACTCCATGATGTTGTCCACGTTAAAAGTTTTACCACCACAAGACTTTGAAAATTGGTTGATTGAAAATGCGAAAGTTAAAGATTTACCTCTAGCTGACCGTGGAAAGTTAATCGTTGAAAAAGGAACTTGTGTTTCTTGTCATAACGTTACGGGCGAAAGAAAAATCGGACCTGGATTTGCTGGTCTTTGGGGTGCGGTTAGAGAATTTGCTGATGGAACCAAAGTGTCGGCGGATGAAAATTACATTCGTGAATCTATACTTTATCCTGCAAAAAAAATTGTTAATGGTTATGCGAACCAAATGAACGCACAAAATTTAAGTGAGACTGAGCTTCAGGCTGTGATTGAATATTTTAAAGCTCAAGCTTCGAATCAAAATTCTGAAACTAACGAGAAAGTGAATTAAAGGGAGCAATAGGTTATGGCAAGCGCACCAGGTGTAAATTATCTAAATGAGAAATCCGGCCTATGGTCATGGTTAACGACTTTAGATCATAAGCGTATTGGGATTATGTACATGCTTTCGGTTTTGACGTTCTTTTTAATCGGAGGAATTTTTGCCCTTCTGATGAGATTAGAACTAATTAATCCAGGCAAACTTTTTATTGAAGCAGGAACTTACAATCAGTTCATGACATTTCATGGTGCGATCATGACGTTCATGGTGATCATTCCAGGTATTCCAGCTTTTATTGGTAACTTTATTTTACCACTTCAAATCGGTGCTAAAGACGTTGCCTTTCCAAGAATAAATCTTTTGAGTTGGTACTGCTTGATGGTTGGAGCTGCGATTTCGTTCTCGTCACTTGCGATGGGAGGGGCTGATACAGGTTGGACCTTTTATACACCCTACAGTATCGATAAATCTGCCGGTGGAACTTTATTGATGGTCCTTGGCGCATTTGTTATGGGTTTTTCGTCAATCCTTACTGGTTTAAATTTTGTGGCAACAACTCACAGACTTCGTGCACCAGGTATGACGTTTTTTAGAATGCCACTTATGGTTTGGGCTTTATACTCAACCGCGATCATTCAAATTATTGCAACACCAGTATTAGGGATCACACTATTATTATTAGCTTTGGAAAAAATCTTGGGTATCGGTTTTTTCGATCCTAAACTTGGTGGAGATCCAGTTTTATTTCAGCATTTCTTTTGGTTTTATTCCCACCCTGCAGTTTATATTATGATTTTGCCGGCCATGGGGATTGTCAGTGAGTTGATCACTACTTTTTCTAAAAAACAAATTTTTGGATATAAAGCCATCGCGTTTTCATCAGTGGGTATCGCCGCAGTCAGCTTTTTTGTATGGGGTCACCATATGTTTGTAAGTGGTCAGTCCACTTGGGCGGGTTGGTTATTTTCATTGATCACAATGCTTGTAGGGGTTCCTACAGCGATCAAAGTTTTTAACTGGGTCGCGACTTTGTACCAAGGATCTATCGAGTTTAGATCCCCAATGCTTTACGCATTTGGATTCATATTTTTATTCACGATCGGTGGTGTGACTGGAATTTTCTTAGCCACGTTAGGTACAGACGTTCACTTTCATGACACTTACTTTGTGGTCGCACACTTTCACTATGTGATGGTGGGTGGAACATTGATGGCGATCATGGGCGGAATATATTACTGGCTGCCAAAAATGTTTGGAAAAATGTATAACGAGTTTTTGGCTCAAATGACCTTCGTGTTAATCTTCTTAGGATTTAACGTTACATTCTTTCCACAATTTATTTTGGGATCAATGGGTATGCCAAGAAGATATTACAGCTACTTACCTGAGTACACGAGCTTAAATCAAATTTCGACATTTGGATCGTGGATGATTGGGGCTGGATTCTTTTTAGCTTTAGGTGTTATTATTCATTGTATTTTAAAAGGGGAAAAAGCCCCGGATAATCCATGGGGTTCAAAAACATTAGAGTGGCAGACGAGTTCACCACCTCCGCATGAAAACTTCCATACGACACCAGTAGTAACAGGAGGACCATATGAGTACGGCAGTTAATAGAAGCAAAGGGGAATTCGCACACCACTTTGACAGTGCTGATCACGAGTTCGAAACAAGTAAATTTGGTGTCTGGTTATTCATGGCTACTGAAATACTTATGTTCGGAGGACTTTTTGTTGCCTACGCTTTGTTTTCTTCAAGATACCCAGAAATTTTCGAAGAAGGGGCTACGTTTCTGAACTGGAAATACGGGGCTGCGAATACGATCATACTTTTGTTTAGTTCTTTGACTATTGCCCTGTCAGTTTACTTTCTTCAGAAAAACAACACTAAAGCTGCGGCCATAAATTTATTCATCACTTTGTTATGTGCTGGTGGATTTATGGGAATTAAGTTTATTGAATATTCTCATAAATTTCATGAGCATTTGTATCCTGGTAAATATTTTGCTCACGAGACAACTGTTGAAAATTTAGCTTTATACTTTTCTTTATACTTTTCAATGACTGGATTACACGGCCTTCACGTGTTGATTGGTATGGGTTTGATCACTTGGGTATTAATTCGCACCTTAAGAGGTGAATTTCATAGTAAGTACTACACTCCTGTTGAAGGTGTGGCGCTGTTTTGGCATTTGGTCGACTTGGTTTGGATTTACTTGTTTCCGCTTTTATATTTAGTGTAATTTTTTGCTCAAGATAATTTGTTATTACTAAGGATGCGTATTTTAATTTAACTTGATGGAGATTTAATATGAGTTCGTCACACAACCACAATCATTCTGATCATAGTCATTCACATGAAGCTGGTGAACACCATATTCTACCTTTTGATGTTTATTTGAAAGTCTTTGGATCTTTAATTTTCCTAACCATCATTACGGTTTGGGTTGCACAATTTAATTTCGGTGCATTTAACGGATTAGTTGCTATGGGCATTGCGACCATAAAAGCAGCTTTAGTGGGTATGTACTTCATGCATTTAAAACACGACAACAAGTTGTATTCGACAATATTAGTTGGCTCCGTAGGATTTCTAATATTATTTTGGTTTTTCACATTTTTTGATTTCGTCACAAGAGTTGCTGAAAAGAGCACTCTATAAGGATGATTAAATCCTATTTAGATCTTACAAAATCTGGAATCGTAATCTTTGTCATATTTTCTGGTTTGATCGGTTTTGTTCTAGGATCACCATTCGGCAATCCCTTTGATTTTCAAGAGATCACGGCTTTTCTTTGTGCACTTTATTTATTAAGTTCAGGAAGTCTTGCAATCAATCAAGCCCAAGAATGGCAGCTTGATTTAAAAATGCATCGCACGGAAAATCGACCAATTCCTTCTGGAAAAATAAAACCTTGGCAGGCCTATGTGCTTGGTATTGTGTATTGTAGTGTTGGTCTTTTATTGTTTGCTACATTTAATCAGCTAGTTGTTTATTTGGGACTATTTACAGTTATTTTATATAATTTGCTTTACACACTTTATTGGAAAAAAAAATGGACGTTTGGAGCAGTTCCTGGAGCTATACCTGGGGCCATGCCCGTAAGTATTGGCTTTGCGTGTAACAATCAGGATCTATTGGATTCAACGCACATTTATTTATTCTTGATTTTATTTATTTGGCAGATGCCACACTTTTGGACCCTGGCAATTCGGTTTAAAGACGATTACGGCAAAGCAGGAATTCCAGTGTTACCTTACATCCTAGGCGTGAATAGAACCATCTATCATATAGGGCTTTACGTTTTTGTTTATTTAGCTGTGGCCTTGTCTGCGCCTATCACAATCCAGGCCTCGGTTGTCCATTTATTAATTTCTTTACCTTTCTCAATTTTAGTTTTGTGGCAATTTTATAGATTTGTGCAGTTGAAAGAGAAAGCTTGGTTAGGCTTTTTCTTGTCGGTGAATTTTAGTTTGTTGGCTTTTTTGGTGGCGCCGGTGATTGACCGCTGGTCCATGTTCTATTTTTAGAATTCTTCATTTTAATTGAAACAACTTATGGATTTTTTTCGATGCAGGCTCCTGCCTTCGCAGGCATTTTTCCCTTCGGGAAAAAACGCGTCACGCTTGCCTGACATCGAAAAAAATCCATAAGTTATTTCAATTAAAATGAAGAATTCTAAAAAGTCGATTTGATAATTTTAAAAAAGGTAACTGTTCCCTTTTTTTTGAAACATTTAATTTAAGACTTAATTAGATTTGTGAAGTTTAAAAATAGATTGGGTGGTTAGTCGGCTTGGGCGAAGACTTTTTTGATGAGGTCGTTGGCGCGTTGACTTGGATTTTGGCGGATGTTGGTTTCTTCTTTTGAAATGTAGAGGAAGACGGCGTCTATAGTTTTGTCGGTCACGTGATCGGATAAGTCTGCTTGGATGGGTTTAACCAAGGGGAGTTTGTTGTATTTAGTGATTAATTTATTCCATTGTTTGGTGACTTTGTTGGTCTCAAGCTTTTCGGAAATGATGGGATTAAATTTTGAAGCTAATGATCCTGAAGTTTTCGACTTTAAAAAATCAGTGATTGCTGTGTTGCCACCTTTTAATAATTTCGTGGCTTCTTGGAATGTTATATTTTGAATAGCGTCGATAAAGATCGGAGTGGCCTCTTTAACTGCATTTTCAGCGGCTAAATTCATTGAGGTGTGAAAGTCGTCGCACATCGAATTAAACCCGATTTTTCTTAAAGTTTGTTCAACTTTTTGGGCTTGGTCAGGAAAAGGAATTGTTACACTTTGATCTTTAAGAAAAGTTCCAGCCGTTGATAAAGTACTGACGCTATTCTCTGCGGCGGTTTCCAACACTTGTTTAAAAGCTTTGGAAATGTCACCTTCGGTTACAATGTTCTGATTAATTATCTTTTTAACATCATCAGTAAATGGTTTTAATTCGATCTGAGAGCAGCCACTTAAGAGAAAAGAGAATATCAAAATATGTTTCATCAAAACCATTTTGAAGTTTATCCTATTGAAATGCAACCAAGATAAAGTGGTATTACCTATAAGCTTGCCAATTTATGGCACAAATAATTTGTCATTTTTTCTAATAAATTCATTATTTTTAGTCTACCGAAACCACAGTAAGGACTAAGCCTTGGCACAATAGGTGCGTAAGATACCCAGAGAGGTGTCTATGTTTTTTTTACGTCAATTTACCAGATTAATGGCTATCATCTTATGTGTATCGATGAACACAGCTATGGCCGTTGGTTTCTATTCAATCGACAAGTTTAACTTTATCGATTCTGATAACGAGCAAATAGCTTCCATTAATTGCGCGCATCTTCCCTACGAGACTTCAACCTTCTTAAAAAAAGTCAGTGATAGAAACAGCAACGTATTAATTCAAGAATTAGTTGTTAGATCTAAGTCATTAATTTTAAAATTTAATTCTGAAAATTCAGAAGTTTCAGAATTCACAATCGATACCTCTAGACTTGATTGCGAACTTCAAAAATAGAAATTTATTTTTGTGAATCCGGCTGTTGATCTGGATGAGCCTTTTTAAAAGATTCAATTTTCATACTGTGTTCATTTATCTTACGAATGATCGGATAAGGTTTCATGTCCATCTCATATCGTTCTGCATTGTATACTTGAGGAATTAAAAACAAATCTGCGGCTGTAATTTGATCACCGAAACAAAATTCACCAGATGTTTTTTTTAAATTGAGTTCTAAAGCATTAAGTCCGCTGGAAATAACATCTTTAATCCATTTAATCTTTTGCTCTTCAGATATTCCAAAATCCTTGATCAATTTTTTTAAGATTTTTAAATTTTGTATCGGCTGAATTCCGCTATTGATGATTTCACAGATTTGTCGCACTTGCGCCTTGGTGATTAAATCGTCCGGAAAAAGTTTTTGATTTGGTTTCAGCTCATCTAAATATTCAATGATAGCCATGGATTGCGAAATATGAATCTGATTATGAACTAAGGTCGGGACCTCTTGTTTAGGGTTAACCTTAAGATATTCCTCTTTATTCTGATGACCACCTTGATCAAGTAAATGCACAGCAATGTATTCGTAAGGAATTTGTTTGTGATTTAGAGCAATTCTGACTCGGTAGGAGCTTGAACTTCTGAAGTAGCTGTATAACTTGAATTCCATATGAACCTGACCTTTGTTGAATAATACCTTCTTTTTAGATATTAAGTAAACTAAGTGAAATATAGTAAGCGAAGAAAATAAGCTAAAAAATAAAAGAAAATAGCACGCTTTTGAAATTCGATAGGAGTTAGAGATGAAACTTGGAAGTTTGGATAATGGAACTCGAGACGGCGAACTTGTAGTTGTTAATCACACAAATTCGAAATATGTACGTGTACCTCAAATCGCGAAAACCATGCAATCCGCCTTAGACCGTTGGGAAGAAACTGAAAAAGAATTAAAAAATATTTATGATCAATTAAATCAAAATAAAATAGCGAAAGCTGAAGTTGTGGAAGCTTCAAAATTTCATTCGCCACTTCCAAGATCTTATCAGTGGGCTGACGGGTCTGCGTTTATTCATCACATCAGATTGGTTCGTATGGCCAGAAACGCCGAAATGCCCGACACCTTAGAAACTGTACCCTTGATGTATCAAGGTGGCAGCGATGATTTTTTAACTCCGACAGAAGATATTCCCCAAGTAGATTTTTCTCACGGTACGGATTTCGAAGGTGAAGTTGGCGTTATCACAAAAGATGTTCCTATGGGAGTTAGTCCTGAAGCAGCCTTAGATCGTATTGCTTTGTGTGTAATTATAAACGACGTGTCTTTACGGGGTTTAATCCCTGAAGAGTTAAAAGGTGGTTTTGGATTTTTTCAAAGTAAACCCGCGTCGTCTTTTGGGCCTTACGCAGTTACAAAAGAAGAGCTGGGCGAAGCCTGGAAGAACGGCAGAATTTGTCTGCCCCTTAACATCGATTACAATGGTAAATTTTTTGGCAAAGCTAACGGTAAAGAAATGTTTTTCCACTTTGGTCAATTGATTGCCCACGCTGCACGAACTCGAAATTTAGGCGCAGGGACGATCATTGGAAGCGGGACGATTTCCAATGAAGATAACCAAAATGGTTACAGCTGCATTCAAGAAATCCGTATGATTGAAAAAATAGAATCCGGCGAATTTAAAACCCCATTTATGAAGCACGGCGACACTGTGAAAATGGAAATGAAAAATCTGAAAGGTGAAAACATTTTCGGTACAATCTTTCAAACCGTAAAAGCTGTCTCAAAGGCTTAACGTCTGAAATTTCTGACTACACCGTATCATAAATTTGACCCTTATTGTGATGTTTTTCAGATGAAAATCGAATACAAATAAAGGGCTTAAACACTTAAAAATTAAAATAAAATGAACGAAATTGTACGTCACTTTTTCTAGGAGCAATAAGACTATGAAGACTCATAAGCTAAAGGTTTACCCATCGAAAACTCATCTTCCTCGCGAAGAACAACTAGCTTGGAAATTTGCTGAACTCGCATCCGATCCTGTGGCTGTGGATAAAGATGTGGAAGATATGATTATCAATCGTATCATCGACAATGCTTCTGTTGCGATTGCAGCGATCAACAGACGTCCTGTGGCAAATGCGCGCTCGCAAGCTTTAAGTCACCCAAGAAAAGGTGGCGCTCAAGTTTTTGGTATGCCAAAAGATCAAACTTTTTCTCCGGAATGGGCGGCATGGGCCAACGGCACAGCTGTTCGTGAGTTAGACATGCATGATACTTTTTTAGCGGCAGACTATTCGCATCCTGGGGATAACATTCCACCAATTCTAGCTGTGGCACAAACTTTAGAAAAATCTGGAAAAGATTTAATTCGTGGTCTTGCAACGGGTTACGAAATTCAAGTTAATCTTGTAAAAGGAATTTGCTTACATAAACATAAAAAAGATCACATTGCCCATTTAGGAATTTCAGCGGCATGCGGAATCGGAACTCTTTTAGGATTAGCTACGGAAAGAATATATCAAGCGGCTCAACAGGCGCTTCACGTGACATTTGCAACTCGCCAATCCCGTAAAGGTGAAATCTCAAGTTGGAAAGCTTATGCCCCTGCGTTTGGTGGCAAGATGGCCATTGAATCTGTTGACCGTGCTATGCGCGGCGAAAATAGTCCTTCACCAATTTATGAAGGTGAAGATAGCGTTTTAGCTTACATGCTTGATGGTAAAGATTCGTACTACGAAGTTCCAATTCCAGAAAAAGGCGAATCAAAACGCGCCATCATGGAAACGTACACCAAAGAACATTCGGCAGAATATCAATCCCAAGCCTTGATTGATTTGGCTTTTGACTTAAGAAAGAAAATTAAAAACTTAGACGAAATAAAAGAAATCATCATTCACACAAGTCACCACACACATTACGTGATTGGAACTGGCGCTGGGGATCCACAAAAGATGGATCCTAAAGCGAGCCGCGAAACTTTAGATCACAGTATCATGTATATTTTTGCAGTGGCCTTAGAAGACGGTCGTTGGCACCACGTTGACAGTTACACTCCGGAAAGAGCTGGCAAATCTTCAACAGTTAAACTTTGGCACAAGATCAGTACGGTAGAAGATAAAAAGTGGACCGACATGTATCATGATGTTGATCCGAAGAAAAAAGCCTTTGGAGCAAAAATTGAAATCATCATGCAAGATGGTTCTAAAGTTGTGGACGAAAAGAAAGTCGCTGACGCACATCCTGCGGGAAATCGCCCTTTTGTTCGCGCCAACTATATTCATAAATTTAAAACATTAACAGAAGGGATCATCACTCCAGAAGAGAGCGAAAGATTTTTAAAAGCCGTACAAAATTTACCAAACTTAAAAGCGGGTGAGTTGTCACAATTAAATATCGAAGTCCCAATGAAAACTTTGTTGAATAACGAACGTGATAATCGGGGGATCTTCTAAGCCCTGCGCGCCCGCCGCAGGCGGAAAAGTTCCAGCGAGTGCGCAAGGGCGTGCGCAGTCGCCCGAAAAAGCGCACGAGTGAACTAGACAATGGGGAAAGTTCCAGCGAGCCCCACGAAAGTCGAACGAAGTTCGACGTGTGGGTGCGAGTGAACTAGACAGCAAAAGGAAAAAAGTGATTAATTCAGAAACAAACGCATTTGAAAAAAGAAAAAAACTTCGTGCAGATTTAAACTCTGGACGTCTTCTAAGTTTTCCGGGATCTTTTTCACCACTTGTTTCAATGTTGATTGAAGAGATTGGTTTTGATGGAGTGTATATTTCAGGTGCGGTTTTATCTAATGATTTAGGTTTACCAGACATTGGTTTAACCACTTTAACTGAAGTCAGCCGTCGCGGTCGCGAAATCAGCCGGACCACTAATTTACCAAGCATCATTGATATCGACACAGGGTTTGGTGAGACCATGAGTGTAAGTCGCACCGTAAAAGAGATGATTGATCTTGGCATAAGTGGATGTCACATCGAAGATCAAATCAATCCCAAACGTTGCGGACACTTAGATAATAAATCCTTGGTTGAGTCTTCAGACATGGTCAAAAAAGTTAAAGCAGGCGCAGATGCTAAAACAGATCCCAATTTTATCTTAATGGCGCGTACGGATGCGCGTGCTTCCGAAGGATTAGATAAAGCCATCGCACGTGCCCAAGCTTATGTTGATGCGGGTGCAGATATGATTTTTCCAGAAGCCTTACAAGATGAAAAAGAATTTGAAGCTTTTAGAAAAGCCATCAAAGTTCCTTTGCTGGCTAATATGACTGAATTCGGGAAATCAAAACTGTTAGATAAAAAAACTTTAGAATCTTTGGGTTACAACATGGTGATTTATCCAGTGACAACATTAAGGCTTGCTATGAAGGCTGTCGAAGATGGCTTAAGACATATAAAGCAAGAAGGTTCTCAGAATAAAATTCTTGATAACATGCAACACCGTACACGACTTTATGAAATTCTTAAGTACGAAGATTACAATGCCTTTGATCAGAATATTTTTAATTTTAAGATTTAAAGTAAGCTTGAAAATATAATTTAGTTTTAAGAAATTTAACAAAATCATAAGGAGCTAAAATGGAATTTGAAGTCGAACCGGATATCATGAATGTTAAACCAGGATTAGAAGGTGTAGTGATGGATAAAACTTCCATCTCTAAAGTTATGGCAGAAAGTAATTCACTAACTTACCGTGGTTACCGCGTACAAGATCTTTGTGAAATGTGTTCTTTCGAAGAAGTCTCCTACTTAATGTGGCATGACGATTTGCCAAACTCTTCCGAGCTAAAAACATTCGAAGCTAAAGAAAGAAGTCTAAGGGAATTACCTAAAAATGTGATTGAAGCATTAAAACAAGTGAATAAAAACTGTCACCCTATGGATTTTTTAAGAACTGGGGTTAGTATTTTAGGTTGTGAAGATGAAAGAATTTGGGATAACACTCCAAAGACAAACATGGATAAAGCCATGTCACTACTTGCAAAAATTCCTACAATAATCGCTTACAGCTACAGATTAAAACACGGCAAAGAATTAATTCCTCCGTCAAAAGATTTATCTATCTCAGAAAATTTCTTTAAAATGTATTTCGGTGAAGTACCAGCTAAAGAAGTTGTTAAGGCCTTCGACGTTTCTTTGATTTTATACGCAGAACATAGCTTTAACGCTTCGACATTTGCAGCCCGCGTGATCACGTCAACGACTTCCGATATTTACAGTGCTGTTGTTGGTGGAATCGGTGCGCTTAAAGGCCCTTTACACGGCGGCGCCAACGAACAGGTGATGTACTTACTCAAAGAAGTCGAAGATCCTTCTAAAGCCGAAGCGTGGATGCACAAAGCTTTAGCCGAAAAAAGAAAAATCATGGGCTTTGGTCACCGCGTCTACAAACATGGGGATTCAAGAGTTCCGACAATGAAAAAGTATATGACAAAGATGGCTGATTTCACAGGAGCAAGAAAATGGTTAGACATTTCGAATGCTCTAGAAAAAGTTATGGTGGCTGAAAAGAAAATTTATCCGAACTTAGATTTCCCTGCGGGACCTGCTTACTACATGATGGGTTTTGAAATCGAAATGTTCACACCTATTTTTGTTATGAGCCGAATTACAGGTTGGTCGGCCCACATTATAGAACAAACTGCGAACAACCGAATCATTCGTCCTTTAAGTGAATACATTGGTCATCCAGAAAGAGAAATTAAGAAATAATCGAAACGTTTTAATCCCATAAGTTAAAACATAAAAAAAGGGACTGCTTGCAGTCCCTTTTTTATTAATTTCGAAGTTACTTTTTTAAAAGAATTATTTCGAAATAAAATAGATCAAAAGCTTTCACGCTTATGATTACATCGATAAATTTGATAACTCGTCAGCAGTCAATACTACACAAGTAAAACCTTCTGCACCTTTAATGCTATGGTTTAGGGTGCCGATATATACTAAAGTTTTCATTGATGGAGTGATGTTAAATTCTCCAACAGCGTTTGCAGTGATAGACATTTTTAAATTGAAATCAATAATTCCAGCAGCATCAACATTAATAGCTTGTTTGTTGTACGAAGCGCTAATTACATCTAATTGCGACATCTCAAGAACGTTCGTTGAACCTGGAGCATCAGTCACAATGTACTGGCCCATAACTGGTGTATTTTCATCTTGCATAGGCACGATCAATTGTTGCGTTTGAGATTGGCTACTGCAAAGGATAAAATTTTCTGCGATTGAAGAAGGATCAGCAACTTGCGCTGAAGCAAAAGATATTGTCATAATTGACGTTAGTAAAATTGAAATTAATTTCATGGGTTCCCCTTGTTAAGATTTGGTTAATCCCTAAAATTAGAACCTAGCTTTATAAGGATGACAATAAATGCTTAAAAGTTTGCCATTAGCGTTAAGATTATTGAGTAAAAAACAAAATAGAATTTTTGAAGATTCAAATAAAAAAAAGCCTCGAAACGTTCGAAGCTTTTTTTAAGTTTAATATTGTTTAAGCTAATTAAAGAACGGGCTGAATAACACAAGTCACGTTTATAACGTCGGAAATGGCATCACCAGAGATAGTAATGCTGCCTACATATGTTGCCAAAGAAACTGAATTGTTAGCTTCATCGACATAGCTGAAATCAACAGGCGCACGGCTGGCTTCAAGCACATAAGACATAGAATCCAATTCTACAAGAACACCATCTGCTTTGATTGTTGAATCGTCTTTAGATACAGCACTAAGATCAATAATTGACCCGCCGTCTACTAGGTCAGTATTAGGGTCGATTGAAAGCAGTAAGCCAGCAACTATCCCACCATTTAAATCTAAACCAATGCCACTCTCAATAGAAACTTCATCCCCATAACATGCTATGAGTTCTGCTGACCCATCAAATGGATTCACCTGAACTTCTTCTTGCGCAAATGAGGTTACAGAAACTAATGATACCAATAGCGTTAATAAATATTTTTTCATCTTTTATTCTCCCTTAGTTAAGATGTTAGACTTTGTTTACAGACATAAAGGTTTGTTCGTCACATAAAAATTAATAAAAATTAAATTGTTAAAATTTATTCAGATCTACAAAGGTTTTGTTTTTGTTGCCATAAGAAAAACCTCTTCATATTGCAAAAAGTTTAAACAAATTCATAAAAAGTATTTACCTTGCCTGCTGCGTTGTAATTCCAAGTTTAGAATTCGTTGAACCACTAGCATAGTCAATTTATAGCTTTTATCAGGATGTACGAGCAGGATAGTCACTATATTAAATTTCACAATTAAGGGATTTTTCGATGATAAAAGTTTACTTGAGCTTAGTTTTATCTTTTTCAATTCTATCATCGGCGTGTGCACATAGTCCTTCGTCGCTTAAAAATCTGAGGACGAAACAGATCCTGACAATGGATCAAGTTGTTGATCAAATACCTTTGGGAACAATTTTGGTCGTTGGTGAATCTCACGCAATTGCCGGCCAGAGCAATGTAGATCAAAAGAATCAATATTTATTAATTCAAAAGCTTGTAAGTAAACATCAAAACGTCAGTGTGGGAATGGAGTTCATCCATTGGAAATTTCAAAATGAGTTAGACCAATTTTTAGATGGTAAAGTTTCAGAAACTCAATTTCTAAAAGAGATCGGTTGGTCGTCTGCAAATCCGTTTGAAGATTACAAATCGCAGATATTTGAAGTTTTAGAAGGAAAAGGATGGGCCTTTGCGCTGAATGCCCCAAAAGAATTAACTTCGTTCGTTGGTAAAAATGGATTGTCCGCGTTACCCGCAGATTTAAAAGCTTTCCTGCCACCGAATTTCAATTTGGGAAATGCAGGATATAAACAAAGATTTGTTAATTTAATGGGTGACATGTCTAGCCATGGCGTAAATTTAGATTTTTACTTTCAAGCGCAATCCATTTGGGATGATTCGATGGCTTGGAAAGCCGTGGAAATTATGAAAGCCAACCCTTTAGGTATTTTAGTGATCATAGTTGGTAAATTTCACGCCACATACGGTGGAGGCTTACCTTCTCGAATTATCGAAAGGGGACATCCGCAGGTGCTAACACTCATTCAACGCGGCGATGATGAAAATTCGTCACTTGATCCTTCGAATGATTTTTTATTTTCTAAAGATTATGGGATTTTGTCGGACTATTACTGGTGATCTTAAAAATTCACTTATCGATTTGGATTTGTTAAATTATCAATTGGGAGAATGAGGATTGAAAGTTAAAAATTTAGCAAATTGCTTTTTTGTTTTTATGCTTTTACTCATGGGCTGTAATTATTATGAGTCCAACCTTGCTGGCAATAAATCTATTAATCCTGAAGCACAGGACCCAGGCCAAGAGGATATTGGTACTCTTGACGAACAAATCGACTTTCAACAGATTAAAAAAAGAATTCTTGATAAAAACTGTATTAATTGTCACACGGGAAAACACAATAACTACGATCAATACGCTATCGTTAAAAAAGCGGCTAATGATATTGTTGATAGAATTGGTTCGAAAAGTTTTTTCACACGAATGCCAAAAGGTAGAGATCCTTTATCTGATGATCTTATTTCGCTATTCGAAAGATGGGTTGATCAGGGCGCACCAGAGTTTAAGGTAGATAATACCAATAACTCATTTTCTGATTACACCTTCGAAGAAATAAAGACTTTTGTATTTAAACCCAATCAGTGCCTTGAGTGTCATATTGATTATGAACAGCATGATGTTGTGGTAACCAGAATTGATAGAATTGTTGATGCTATTGAAAACGGTCATCCGCCCCAACCCACGTCGATGGAAATCGATACCGTCACCCTCAAACAATATAATATGTTAATTGACTGGATAGAATTAGGATTAAAAGAGTTTTAATTTATCGGGTGGTAGATGGTAATAAAATCTAAACTGGTAAGTTTAAATATCGTCAGGTTTAAAAGCGTAATTATCTCTTAAAAATTATCTGTTACATTGGTTGTGATAGTTCACATTGAGTTTTAGAACAAATAGGAACAAGTTTGTTTTCGATTTCTAAAGCTTCAGGCGCAAGCTCCATGCAGGACATAGATTTTTTTGTCTTCTGAAGAAAAACTTCATATTTGTCTTTAAATTTTAAATTGATGCTACTGAAGCGTCCGCAACCTTTATCAACTTTCACACATTCTTCATTTTGAGTGCACGAAAACCATGCCTTTGCGAAGCCATATGAATTTTGTGGAAGAGATAACAGGAGGAGGAAAATTAAATTTATCATCCATTTATAATATGTTTTAAAAATTAACTTTGTCTAAAAGTTTTTTCGCAAAAATTCGTTCATGACGCATGGGATATTTATTCGTTGCCTCGTCTTAAATGAGAAGGATCATTAAACTCTTGTCCAGACTGGATTTAAGGGCGAGGATATTTTTGTGGCTAGAATCGGGGGATATTATGCTATCAAAAAAAGTATCTAAGATAAGGATTAAATCTAAATTTCTATTCTTAATGTTGTTAACTTCAGTATCATTAATTCAGCCTTCAAAAGCTAGAGTTTTTGGACAAGACGATCGAACAGAAATTTATTTACATCCGCATTTAAATCAAAAAATTGCCCCATCAATAGCCATTATGGTTTCGCCAGTGTTTCTAGAAAAACAAGCTGATGGATACGATATGAATTTCAATAGTATTTCAGACTCCCATGAGATTGCCTTATGTAAAGGCCAACGATTTTACGGCCAGCCTACCGCTAGCGTGAACTGTACGGGATTTTTAGTCGCACCAGATATGATCATGACCGCAGCCCATTGCATAACTCGAATTAATTCTGAAGTGCGAAATGCAATGACGCCGCAGTGTTCAGACTTTATGTGGATCTTTGATTATAAATATCGAAGTCCAAAGCTTCTTGAAAATTTTTTTCCCAATGACAACATTGCTTTCTGTAAAGAGGTCATTTACGCCAAATACGATCAGATTCCTTTAACTGCAGGTATGCCCGCGCCAATTTATGGTGAAGATATTGCTTTGATAAAGTTAGATCGTAAATTAAATCGCCCGGCTTTAAGCTTCGCAAATGACATCAAAGTCAGAGATAGAGTTTATACTTTAGGTCACCCAGATGGCCTACCCTTGAAAGCCACCTTAAATGGAATTGTTAAATCCAAAGACGCGAAACAGTACTTCACATCAACCTTAGATATTTTTGGGGGAAACAGTGGTGGACCAGTGTTAAACTCCAAAGATCAAGTGACTGGTGTTGTTGTTAGATCAGTCCCCTTCGAGGATTATAAATATCTAAAAGATAAAGAGTGTTCTGTCGTTCAAAAATGCTCGCAAAGCCTTTTGGGCTGTGCGCTCACTAATGAACAGAAATTGGAGGATTTATATTCTCACGCGCAGAAAGTCTCTGAAGATTTGAAAAATTTAATTTCAAAATTCTAATCAGCTTAAATTTTAATTAGATTAAATTTTTTTACTTCGCTTCTGAATAAGATCTACTGACATAATCAGGTTGTGCAACGGACATTATTATATACATCACGGCTTTCGCCAACACAGGATATTTTTCAGCGTCTTCAATAGTAAAACTTCCCGGTATGGAATTCGGATCAACACCATCAGCGCTTATCGATGTTTGTTCGAAAATACTTTGATCTTTTTCGAACAGTGCTTGATAGTTTGGATCTTTCCATTTCTGACGAACATAAGAGTTTCTACATTTTGGATCCGTTTGTTTTACTAATTGATCAAGTCGGTCAAAACTTTTCGGCATTTCGTCATAAAGTATTCTGTAAAAAGCTTTCGAATCTGAAAGAGCTTGGTATAACCCATGACAAAGGCCCACCTCGAATTTGGAAAATTTTTGAAATAAGTCATTAGATAATCTTAAATCGAAAAAACTTTTTTGTGCCCAAAAAAAACGTTTGGCAACCTCAACATCTTTTAGTGTTAATGTTTTTATTTTCTTTTGTTCGTTTTCATCAAGCATTTTAACAATCTCGACTTCGTGTTTTAAGATTGCAATAGAAACCATCGTTCCAACTAAATCCTCATTTAGAAACAACAATCTTGCCAGCTGTCTGTTGTCCTCAATCGCAGATATAATGTTTTTTTCTTTAAGCCCTTGCAGTAGTCTAGCCCTGGCCCATGTGAGTAAATTTCCGTCTGGTACCGGTTGGTTGTAAAATTTGTATTCGATCGTCTGGGCACTCACTGGTGGGTGAAATTCATAATTCCAATGATCAAACTTATACAGCTCTTTAAACCACGAAAAATCTAGATTTATTTCGTTCAAGTCAAATTTTTTCCCTGCAAAGTAATCCTTAATTTTTTGTTCTAGACCCTTATCGATGTTTAAGCGTTTACTTTGATCCTTAGTTTCTAATCCTGTCCAAGTCATAATGGGATTTAAAAACGGACCAGCGTCATTTAAATTTCCAACTTGAACATTAAAAAATGGGATCTGTTTTAAGACTTCGTGATCTTTTTCTAGCAGGTCCCAATATTTAATTAGATTAGTTTCCGGGGAATACGAAATGTACTTTTCTTTATTTGCGTTTAAAGTCGATTCCATGAAAATATTCAAAATTGAAAGTCTAAAAATCCAAAGGGTTAAAGCGATAGTTGCTAAGCAGACAAACGATATTATTAAAATTTTTTTCATAAATAAATGTTAGCTTAAACTTCAATTCTATACTATTTAGAAATTAGAATATGACTAAAGTAGGTAGAGAATGAGTAAAGAAAATCCAAACGCATTAAAGCACATGTATGATCAAAAGCTTTTGTTAAATATGGCGCAAGAAATTTCTTTGGTACACCCGAGTTTCGACAAGAAGTCATTCTTATCAATTCATGCACCTATGTTGAAACTTGAAATGAAAGATCGTGTAAGATTAATTCGAGATCAGCTTAAACAAACCTTACCTACCGACTACACTAACAGTTTAAAAATACTTTTAAAAAGCACCAATTCAGGAAAGCTAACCGGATTTAATCTTTGGCCCTACACCGAATTCATACAAACCTATGGTTTGGATAACACAAAAATTTCGCTAGAAGGTTTAAAACATTTAACGACCTTATTCACTTCAGAGTGGGCCGTTCGTCCATTTATAAAAAAAGATTTAAAACAGACACTAGAATTTTTAAAAATATGTAGCTTGGATTCAAACCACCATGTCCGCAGGTGGGTCAGCGAAGGTTCAAGGCCCAGACTGCCTTGGGGCGAGCGGCTACATGTATTTATTCAAAAACCCGATTTGACCT
>JANODG010000181.1:0-15565 GCA_031412575.1 Bdellovibrionales bacterium | reverse complement strand
CCAATAACGGCGTTTATGGATTAACGAAAGGACAATTTTCTGCGACAGCCAGCGAGGATCACATGAGTAAATCTGGCGATCACCCATCGTCGCAACCTATAGATATTTGTCGTATGGCTTTAGATCTTGGATGTGGCTTTGTAGCCCGAGGATTTTCTGGCGACACCAAACAGATGAATGCAATTTTAAGTGCGGCCTTGAGATTTAACGGCACCGCTGTCATTGATGTGATTTCCCCTTGTGTGACCTATGCCAATCACGAAGGCTCTACAAAAAGTTATGACTTTGCGAAGTTGCATTTAAGTTCCTACCAAGAAGTCGAATTTTTAACTCATGATCAAATTCAAGAGATAAACCCCGAAGAAGGCGAAGTCAGCGAAATCAATTGGCCTGATGGCACAATCCTAAGGTTAAAAAAATCAAAGAATGATATTCTTAATCAAGACATCGATGACACAAATAAAGCTTTAAGACTTGCAGAAGCAGAAGGTCAAATATTAACGGGAATTTTTAGAATCAATTCAGAAAAACAAATTTTTTCTGAAAAATTAAAAGTGAACGAAAGTTTATTTTCACTTCAAGACCCGGATTTAAAAATCCCAAGCGACAAGTTTCTAAGTTTAATGGAAAGCTTTAAGTAAGTAATTTAATTCAAAGACTTAAGCCACCTTGAGTGGATTTTTGTTTTCTAATACGAAAATTATTTTGATCAACAACTCAATTGAAAGACTATTTTCACCAAGGTTGGCAATACGGGTAATCCTTGCTCTTGATGTTCCAATTTTTTTCGCAATTTCTTCGTGTGTAAAATTTGATTTTAAAATGGCTTTCGAAGCTTTAATATAAAGCGAAGACTTCAAATTCATAACAGCATTTTCTGCAGGACTTAAATTTAGATCTCTAGCTAAATTTTGACTCGATTTACTTGTTTTCATTTAACATTCTCCGAAGTCTGCTTTGGGCCGTTTCTATTTCTTTTTTTGGGGTCTTTTGTGTTTTTTTAACAAAAGCATGGGGTACAAAAATTCTATCCTTATCAAATAACAGATATTTCTTGACGAACTCCTGCAGAAAACAATCTTATCACTTCCAAACCTGTTTTGTCCCAAACAACCTTTTTCATGACATCTCTAATGTGCTAAATTTAGCACTTAAAGTCAATTTTATTTTAAAATTTTGAATTTCCCTTAAGGTTTCAACTCAATTCGGACAGTTTATTAAGTAATGCAATCAGACACTTCCTTTTTGATCAAAGAAAGCAAACCTACAAACAGCACGCCAAAAAAAGGTTTAAGCAAAGAATGAAGGAGTTCCTCTAAATTAATAGCTTCTGAAATTAAGTCTACTTATAGTAAGCCTAGCCAATTTCCAAAAAATAGAATAATTTTATGTTTACGAATAATATAAGGAGTATAAATGAGTATCCAAAATATTAAACTTCAAATTGGTGATTACACTCTTCATAGCATTCCTACTGGTCAGTTTAAACTGGATGGGGGCGCGATGTTTGGAACAGTTCCTAAAGTATTATGGGACCGTACAAATCCAGCGGATGATCAGAATAGAATTTTAATGGAAAGCCGTGCACTATTGATTCAATCTAAAACAAAAAATATTTTAGTGGATAACGGGAATGGTTCAGATTTTAAATTAAAGTTTGGCGATGCTGCCGGCGAAAAGTTTGAACAGATTTATGGTGTAGATAACAATGGTGTTAGCTTAACCGCATCATTAAAAAAATATGGTCTTGAAACTAAAGACATTACCGATGTGATCTTAACCCACCTTCATTTTGATCATGCTGGTGGGTCTACTTGTGATCGTGATGGAAAACTGGTGCCAACTTTCGAAAACGCAACCTACTATGTGCAAGCCAAGAATTTAGAGACGGCTTTAAATCCAAACCGCAGGGAAAAAGCCAGTTACTTAAAACCAAATTTTGAACCCTTACTTAAAGCCAATTGTTTAAATACCATCGAAGGTGAAACCGAACTGTTCCCTGGAATATTTATATCTACAACTTTTGGACACACTCAAGCCCAGCAGAATGTATTGGTCACCGATGGAAAAACTTCCTTATTTTACTGTGCTGATTTAATCCCAACATCTACCCACACACGTTTATCATGGGTGATGGGTTATGATTTAAATCCACTTCAAATCATTGAAGAAAAAAATAAAATTTTAACTAAAGCCACTGAAAATAAATGGCATTTGTTTTTTGAACATGATCCGTACTGTGACGCAGCTTTAGTCGAATTTAATGGGAAAGACTTTATTGCAACTGAAAAATTAAATTTATTGTAATTATTTAAATCAATACTTTCTTTTTAAGAAAAAATGATTTTAAACCAACAAGGAAATTTCACTTTTGTTGATTCTAGTTTTAGGCGAAATCATGTTCGGTTTTATTAATACCATGATCAGTGTAAGTCTTTTTGAAACGCTTGGTTTCATTCCATATTTTTTTATTTTTTTCTACAGCTTCTTTTCTAACGTATCCGCGGGAATGATCTAGATGGATACAAATGGCACTATAGCGGATTTGTTTGGATTTAATCCCGAGGTTCCAAAGTCTGTCACCCATTTCGCGGTCTTCAGCGCCCCACTCCATACGTTCGTCAAAGCCATTCACTTTCATTAAATCTGCTTTCCAGCCCGAGGCCCCGTGACCGTTCCAAGACGGATTCGTGGTTGTTGTTTTATTTAAAATATTTTCAAGCTTCCAATCTTTAGCCACAAATTTTAAATTTTTATAAGTTGTTGGAAGACCATTTGATTTAAGCCATTTAATGTTAAAACAATCTTGTTTTTTGATATGATCTTCGGTGATCAATTGGCTAATGTTCATAGGAAGTTTGTAATATCCCCCTGATAAAAAATATCCGGGCTCTTTGTATTTAACGTGGGTTTCAACAAAATCATTTCTTGGGATACAGTCCCCGTCACTAAACAACAAGTAGCCCGAATTGGATTTTATTATAGCCTTATTCATAATGATGGTTTTTCTAAACCCTTTATCTTCATGCCAAACATGAACTATAGGATGTTTAAATTTTCCTTGGAATGAATCTATAAGCTGCTTTGTGTCTTCTTTAGATCCATCATCAGCGATTACTATTTCAAAATCCGTTTCAGTCTGAACTTGGTAGCCCCACAAAACCTTCTTTAACCAATCTGGGGAATTGTATGTCGAAAGAACCACTGAAATTTTCATTATTTAAATATAACTACAAATAATATTAATTTTTAGTATATTACTTGAAATTGACGCGTTAATTGCAAAATTTATAAGTAAAAAAACATGAGGAGATGTGTATGAAAATTAGTGGTTTTACGTTCATGAGGAACACTTCTAAATTATACTACCCTTTCATCGAATCTTTGAAGTCCATACTTCCCTTAGTTGACGAATTTGTAATTGCGATGGGCGACAATGACGATGGGGATTCAACGCTAGATGACGTAATTAAATTGAACGAACCAAAAATTAAAATTATCAAAAGCCCTTGGGATACCAAACTTTATCCTGTGAATTCGGAATATGCACATCAAACAGATATTGCCATGAAGGCTTGCACTGGGGATTGGCTTTTTTATCTGCAATCTGACGAGGTGATTCACGAACAGGACCACGAAGAGATTATTTTCAACTGCAAAAAATATTTAAATGATTATGAAGTTGAGGGTTTTTTATTTAATTATCTGCATTTTTGGGGAGACTATAATCATGTACAACGTAGCCATGGATTTTATAGAAACGAAATTCGCATGATTAGAAACAAACCCGAGATTCACTCTTGGAAAGATGCACAGTCGTTTAGAAAAATTCCCCACTATACGGGAATTTACACGGATTACTTTGTTAAGGAAAATACAGAAAAGCTAAAGGTTGTTAAACTTAAAGCTCGTGTTTTTCATTATGGACACGTAAGACCACCAGACATTATGTATAGAAAAGCAATGATGATGCGAAAAACCGCACGAGGTGAAGGTCCATCAGATTATTCAGGATTAGATGCGTCGAAGCTTTTAGATTATGGGCCTTTAGATCGCGTTTCAAAATTTACAGAAACTCATCCTTCAATTATGGAAGACAGGATTAGGTCTATGGATTGGGAACATCTTCTTCAAAAGTCTGGTCCTATTAATAAAAATAGACCGCTTAATAAACACGAAAAATTTAGATATAAGTTAACTACTTTCTTTGAAAATATAATCGGCAAAGAGATTGGAGGGTTTAACAACTATAAAATTGTTAGACGACCCTGATTAAACTTTTTTGATAACATTGTCTGGAATTCGGCTGAGCTGGCTGTGATTAAAGACTTGAATTTCATTTGTCTTAAAGTAACTAGAAATCAAATCTAGGCTTGGTAAAATCTTAGTCTCAAAATCGCGGTCAAGATATGAAGGCGCCTTGGATAGTGTTAAATTATTTTCATAAAATCTTTGAGGCGCTGTCATATCAACACCAAATAAGTCTATACATTTATAACCTAAAATTTTTAGTATTTGTAAACTTGGGAATATAATAGTTCTGCCATCGAAAAAACCCAAATTTGGATCAAAGGAATATCCAACTCCTTTCTCGGAGACATAATGAAAAAGGTTGCTATTCAACTTATCTAGATCTGAAGCGCTTTTTCTAGGCTTACCAAAAGGCTCATTGATCTGATCAAAAATCTGAAAATTTTCAATAAGTTTAATTACAAAGTCTGGATAAAGTTTATAAAGTTCATAAAATGCTCTGACCGAGTAGATAAATTTAACATTTTGAAAATTTATAACTTTAAAAATTTCCAAATTTTTTTGAATAAAATTGGGATCTGAAACGAAATGGTACTCTTTTATGTCCTTAGAAACATCAAGCTTTAGCGTGATGGCTCCATTAACGTAAGCTAGGTCGTGATTTGAGAATTTTGACAGATCAAACTTTTTCGCACTTGGTCCAGAGGCCAGGATAACAATATTTTTCGTTCTTAAGTCTTTTTGTTCGCAGATATTTCGCAACTTGTATTTTCGATCAGCATTTAGAAAAACAGAGTCGAATGATTGTATATCACTTTTAAAATCAAACTTTGATTCCAGTTTGTGGTTTTCACTGATGCTGTCTTTACCCCAAATCACTTTAAAATCTCGCGAATAATGTCGCATATGCCAAAGCGCTTTGCCTTTGAATCTGAATAACAATTTATGAATTCGATCCGAAATCGCCATATTGGTAAACTATCAGCCAGAATTTCATCTCACAATAAAATAAATGCTCCCCACTTTGTTTAAGAAATAGGCTAAAGAAAGTTCTTAAGGGTGTTAGCGTAGAAATAAATTAGCCATTCTGGGTCGAGAGTGATAAAAATTTAGAAATGTTAAAAAATCTAAAAATCATTACACCTTATCTTAAACCATATTGGTTCAGAGCAAGCTTAGCCGCATTACTGTCTGTTCCTGTTGGTGGTATGGATGCAGCCATAGCCTTAGCTCTAAAGCCATATATGGATATAGTTCTGATCCAAAAAACGATTTCTAACACCACTTATATTCCTATTCTTATTGTTGTATTTGCACTCGTTCAAGGTTTGCTAATTTATTCCATTAGTTACTTGAACACTTGGGTTGGTGGAAAAATCACAAATGATCTTAAGGTTAAATTATTTGAAAAGTTGATTACTTTTGATGCTGGTTTTTTTGACAAGTCATCTTCTGGTGAAGTGATTTATCGTTTTAATAATGATGCAGACATGGCTTGCAATGGACTTTTAACGAACGCTAGGCACTTCATCACAAGATTTGTATCTACGATTTCACTTATTGGAGTTTTATTTTACAACTCCTGGAAACTAGCCGTTATTTCGGTGATCGTTTTTGCTGTGGCTTTATTCCCGTTAACCCTTGTAAGAAAAAAATTAAAAGAACTGATGGGTAAAACTGTGACGTCAGGCTCTAAAGTTGTAACTCACTACAACGAAGCCTTCAGTGGAAACAGGATTGTAACATCCTATAATCTTTCAAACTACATGGGAAATAACTTTCGAAAAACTTTAGGCTCGGTGTTCAGTTTGAATATCAAGATGGTTCAACGAACTGGAATTATTTCTCCGATCATGCATTTTATTGTGTCTATTGGTATTGCAAGTGTTATTTGGCTTGGCAGCTATCTAATCATCAATAACGAAATAACACCTGGAAATTTTGTTTCATTTATAACTGCTCTACTCATGCTTTATACTCCGGTCAAAAGTATTGGAAATAATTTTAATTCCATCCAGATGTCATTCTTAGCGTTAGAAAGAATCAACAATGTTATGAACGAAAAACCTTTGATCACCAACGGGGACAACCCAATTCACATGAGTGAAGTGAAAGACATTGAATTTAGAAATGTGTCCTTTGAATACACAAAAAATAAATCTGTGCTGAGAAATATTAATTTTAAAGTTAAGTCTGGTGAAACAATTGCCTTAGTGGGCAACTCTGGCGGCGGAAAAACTACTTTTGTTAATCTTCTGCCAAGATTTTATGACGTGACTGAAGGGGCTATTTTCTTTAATGGGCAAGATGTTAAAAAGTATGAACTTGAATCGTTGAGGGAAAACATTGCCATTGTATTTCAAGATAATTTTTTATTTTCAGGGACATTTAGAGAAAATATTGTTCTAAACAGAACCAATGTAACTAACGACCAGATATACAAAGCGCTTAAAGACGCTTGTCTTTACGATTTTGTGAGTTCGTTAGAGCAAGGTTTAGACACGCAAATCGGTGAAAGAGGTGTTTTACTTTCAGGTGGACAAAAGCAAAGATTAGCGATAGCCCGGGCATTTTTAAAAAACTCTTCAATTGTTATATTAGACGAAGCCACATCAGCCTTAGACAACAAGTCCGAAGCTGTTGTCCAACAAGCTATTGAAAATTTAATGAAGGATAGAACTGTGTTTGTTATTGCTCATAGGCTTTCTACCATTCAAAATGCCGACAGGATTATAGTCATTAATGACGGTGCTATAGTAGAGGAAGGAAATCACTCGTCTTTGCTGGACGACAGCCAAAGCATGTATGCTTCTTTGTATAAAACTCAATTTATTGCGCAGAGCAAATAATTATCAGCTGAGCCCCACTCTATAGGAAGCCGTGAAACCTAGTAAATAATAACTTGTCCAAGAAAATTATTACCTATAATCTCGAAAAAAAAAGAGGTTTTAATGTCAACCATACTTGTTACAGGCGGAACTGGATTTTTGGGATCTAATCTTTGCGCTCATTTAATTGATTTAGGTAATAAAGTCATTTGTGTCGATAATAATAGCACTGGCCGCATGAGCAATATTTTGAACCTAATGTCGAACCCAAATTTTAAATTCATAAAGCACGACATTACTGAGACCATCGAATTTTCTGAAAAAATAGATGAAATCTACAATTTCGCATGTCCAGCATCGCCCCCGGCATATCAAGGCAAAGCGGCTATTTCGACGACTAAGACATGTGTTTTAGGTGCACTAAACATGCTTGATCTTGCGAAAATACATGGGGCAAAAATTCTTCAAGCTTCAACGTCGGAAGTTTATGGTGAACCTCTGGTACATCCGCAAACAGAAGACTACAGAGGTAACGTAAATCCGATAGGAATTCGTGCGTGCTACGACGAGGGTAAACGCTGCGCTGAGAGCTTATTTTTTGATTATTATCGCGAAGAAAATGTTGATATCAAGATTGTCAGAATTTTTAACACTTACGGGCCAAATATGGACCCGAATGATGGTCGTGTGGTGAGCAACTTTATCTGTCAAGCGATTGAAGGTAAGCCGATCACCATCTACGGAAACGGACAACAAACCAGATCATTTTGTTATGTCGATGACCTTATAGAAATTATTATAAAAGTTATGAATACTCCTAAAGGAGTTACAGGTCCTTTTAATACAGGTAACCCTGATGAGTTCACGATTTTTGAATTGGCCGAAAAGGTTATCCGTAAAATTAATAAAAATGGTGATATTGTTCACAAAGAATTACCATTAGACGACCCCACACAACGGCGACCGGACATTACACTTGTTAAAAATAAGTTTGGATGGACTCCCAAAACAAAGCTCGAAGAGGGGCTTGATAAAACAATTATTTATTTTGAAAACGAGCTTAAAAGAAAGGCGCAGATATGAAGATTGCGATAATTGGAACCGGTTATGTAGGCCTGCCCACAGGCATTGGACTTGCTGAACTGGGTCACAAAGTCACTTGCATCGACAAAGATGAAGCAAAAATAAACTTACTAAATTCCGGGAAAATGACCCTCTTTGAAGAAGGATTGGAAGAACTTTTTCATAAAAACTTAGCAAATAAGACGATAGAGTTCACAACGTCTATGCAATCTGGCGTAGAGAATGCAGATATCGTTGTCATAGCCGTGGGGACTCCTCCCCATCCCGATACCAAGGAAGCAGACATGAAGTATATTTATGCTGCTGCTTCTGAATTAGCGAAGTACCTTAAGGGCTATACGATTGTAGCGAATAAATCCACCGTGCCGATAGGTACTGGGGATAAAATTGAAGATTTAATTTCGATTGCAAATCCAACTGCAGATTTCGACGTTGTTTCGCTCCCAGAGTTCTTAAGAGAAGGATTTGCCGTCCATGATTTTTTCAATCCCGATAGAATCATAATCGGAACAAACAACAACAAACCAAAAATGACTTTATTAGAGCTTTATAAAAACTTCGATGGAAAAACTGAATTCTTATTTGTAAGCAGAAGATCGAGCGAGGCCATAAAATATGCATCTAATGCATTCTTGGCGATAAAAATTCATTACATTAATGAGATGGCTGACTTTTGCGAAAAAGTTGATGCTAATGTTCTTGAAGTCGCAAAAGGTATGGGTTTAGACACCAGGATTGGTGCTAGATTTTTAAATCCCGGACCGGGATATGGTGGAAGCTGCTTTCCTAAAGACACTTTAGCCTTAGCTCATATGGGACAGTCACATAACGTAAACCTTAGCCTTGTTGAAGCCGCAATAGCTGGAAACGATCAACGGAAATTAATGATCGCAGAAAAAATTTTTAGTTCGATTAAAACAATCAAGAATCCGAAGATTGCGGTTCTTGGACTTGCATTTAAATCTGGCACGGATGACTGCAGAGAAAGCCCTGCAATTCAAATCATCCAAAATCTTTTAAATATCGATCCGACCTTACACATTTCTGCGTTTGACCCACAGGCGAATGAAACTGCGAAAGATATCCTTCATGACAAGATAAGTTATGAACAGTCGGAAATAGACGCCTTAAGAGGCGCAGATGTCATGGTCATACTTACCGAATGGGATCAGTTTCGAAAAATGGATTTATCAGAATTAAAAACCGTCATGAGATCACCTAAGATTTTAGATTTTAGAAATTTAATATCTTCTGCTGATGCAAAACATTTTGGATTTGAATACTGGGGCATTGCGAAATCAAGTACGACTGCCATTTCACAAGCCAAAGAAGTTTCTAAATTTTTAGTGACGGATATCAATCTTCTTTAGCATCGATAGCTTTTAATCTGTCTCTTCTTCTGTAAAAACTAGAGGTAAAAAAACCGGTCCATTTTCGAACTTTTTTTATCTCGCGACTGGCTTGCAAATGTTCAATGACAATATTCTCTAATGGAATTTTATTTTTGCTATCGAAAATATAGCAAAATGCCTGATCCAACTGTTGGAAGTTAATATCAGAACTTTGCTGAATGGACTGATGTAACAACTTTTGATCCCAAATCTCGGGAAACTTTTTGCATAATTCAGACCACTCTTCGAGAAGTTTAAAGACCCTCTTGTTGTCTTCCATAAAAATTGTCCCAGAGAGCAGCTCGCCTTTGTCTGTAATGTGGCAAGCAATGTCGTAGACAGTTTTATTAAAATAATCCCAGGGGTTTTTATGCAAGTACGCATCAACGTCTACGTACAATAGAGGGCCTACAAATTTTTTGCGAAACTCTAAAAGTATGGATGCCTTCAGACCAGTGTTTTTTAACCAAGTTCCTTGGTCCGCAATGACCTTTAACTCATATGCTAAACCTAGCTTTTCGACGGACTTTAGTAACCTTTTGGCCTCTTGCTCGTAGAAAGTTTCTTTAGTGTAAAATCCGATTAAAGTACCGCTCATTAAATACTCCCAAACATTCTATTCTTATCTGCGTTACCAAAATTGTGCCCGAACGCACTGCTCAACAAATAGTAATTAAATGCATTCTATGAGCAATTCAATGCTTTTGCATAGTGCTATATGCGTTTTTTATTCAAAAGGATTTGCAGATAAAAGCCAGCAAGTGAAAACTAATAAGTATCAACAGTTGCTTTTTTTTAGACTATATCGGATCCACGATTCATATGGTAATAAACAAGAATAAAGAGAAAACAAAAGCGACTGGTTTTAAGATGAAATCCAAGACAATTCGCGCTGATTCGACGGAGAAAAACTAGATGTTAAATATAGTAATTCCAATGGCTGGCAAAGGAAGCCGTTTCGCTGACAAGGGTTATCTTCTTCCAAAACCACTCATTGATGTGCATGGAAAACCTATGATCCAAGTTGTAGTAGAAAACTTGGCGCCTTCAATAGAACATAGGTTCATCTTTATATGTCAAAACGATCATTTAGAAAAATATTCCCTCGCCCCTCTTTTAAACGGCTTAACTAAAAACCCTATCATCATTGGGATTGACGGGATCACAGAGGGGCAGGTCTGTACAGTGTTGAAGGCACAAGAGCACATCGACAACAATGAATCCTTAATGACCGCGAATTCTGACCAATACATTGATTTCGACATAAATGATTACTTAGATACCATGATGAGTAAAGATTTTGACGGCATGATTATGACCATGGAATCAGACGACCCGAAGTGGTCTTTCGTTAGAAAAAATCAAAATGGTTTGGTTATCGAAACTGCAGAGAAAAAAGTTATTTCAAATGAAGCCACTGTTGGTATTTTTAATTTTAAAAGGGGAAGTGATTTAGTTGATTCGGCCAACCAAATGATCCGCGATAACATCAGAGTAAATAACGAGTTTTACACTTGTCCTTGCTACAACTACATGATCAAAAAAGGCAGCCTTGTTGGTACCTATAAGATTGGTCAAGAAAACAATGGAATGTATGGTTTAGGAATACCAGAAGACTTAAATAATTTCTTGAAAAATCCAGTTTCGGAGGCAGTGAGATAAATGCAGATAATCTCACACCGCGGTTTTTGGCAAAATGGCAGCGAAAAAAATAGTTTAATAGCCTTCAAACGCTCATTTGATTTAGGTTTTGGAACAGAAACTGACCTAAGAGACAGGAACGGCCGTATTGCCATTGCTCATGATGTTTTAGACGTTGGGGACTTATTCTTAGAAGATCTTCTTAAAATAATGGACGGAAGAAATTTGCCCTTAGCATTGAATATCAAGGCGGATGGCTTAAGTGAATATATTAAGCAGATTCTAAACGATTACGGACATGACAATTACTTTACCTTTGATATGTCTATACCCGATATGCTTTCGCAAATAAAAAAAGGGTTAAAAGTTTTTACTGGTTTTAGTGACCTTATTAAAGAACCGATCCTAATTTCGGAAGCAGAAGGGGTATGGTTGGATTCCTTTTACAAAGATTGGTTCGATGCTGATACTGTAGACGGAATTTTACAATCAGGAAGGTATGTATGTGTGGTGTCACCGGAACTTCATAATCGAAGTATCGAAGTGCAATGGAGTATTCTTAAAAATGTCGAAAGATTTGATTCGAATAAATTGATTTTATGTACAGACCACCCGTTAAAAGCGCAAGAGTACTTTGGAGTGTAGAAATGAAAATTAAAGCCGTAATATTCGATATGGATGGAGTCCTCATTGAGGCAAAAGATTGGCACTACGAGGCTTTGAACCAGGCTCTAGGGTTGTTTGGATATACTATCAATCGCCATGAACACTTAACGACATATGATGGTTTGCCCACTAAGGTAAAGCTGGAAAAGCTTTCTTTAGAGAAAGGGTTGCCCATATCACTCCACGCGTTTATTAATGAAATGAAGCAGCAGTACACTATTAACTTAATACATACTTATTGTAGGCCAAGATTTAATCACGAATACGCTCTCTCCAGGTTAAAAAAAGAAAATTACAAAATTGCTTTAGCGTCAAATTCAATACGGCTGACAATAGATTTGATGATGGAAAAGGCGAAACTGATAAATTACTTAGATTTGACCTTAAGCAATCAAGACGTCAAATTGCCGAAACCTAACTCTGAAATTTATGATAAAGCGATTCAACATTTGGAATTACAACCTTCTGAGTGTTTAGTAATTGAAGACAATGAAAATGGAATTCGTGCAGCTAAAGATTCAGGAGCAAATGTGATGGTGGTAAAGTCTGTGGAAGATGTTAGCTATGAAAGCATTATAACTAAAATCAAATCAATCGAGCGAGCTTAATATGCAAGTTTTAACATTAATGGGTGGCGGAAATTTTGAACAGAAGAAGGGATCTTCTTACCCAGTCTACATGAGCGAGGTAGATGGACGCATGATTTTAGAAAATCATGTGAATTTCTGCAGCGAAATGAAACCAGAAAGATTAGGTTTTTGTATCAAATCTACCGACTCTGTTAACTATCGTGTCGACAGCGTCATTAAGCAACTCTCTAAAAATGCATTTACTTTAAATATCAACGGACAAACGAAAGGTGCTTTATGTACCGCGCTGCTGGCCTACGATTATATAAACAACGATAAAGAGCTACTTATCACTGCAGTTAATGACTTTATAGAAATTCCTGGTTCAAAAATTGTGGACGAATTCAGAGAGAAAAAGGCGGACTGCGGAGTTGTGTATTTTGACTCTGTTCATCCAAGATACTCTTTCATAAATATGAACGAGCTGGGCGAAGTTTCAGAAACATCCGAAAAAATCCCAATAAGTCGAAATGCATTGGCTTCTTTTTATTATTTCAGAACGGGTCAATCATTTGTTGAAGCTGCTAAATCCGTAATAAGAAAAGACAACAGAGTGAACGACAACTTTTATATCAGCCAAGCTATAAATGAGCTTATATTGAGTCAGAAAAAAATTCTTTGTTATAAAATCAATTCAAATGAATTCCACCCATTAAAGTCAAAGCTTGAATTGGCTAGATACTTACTGCGGGTTAAAGACAGGGAGAGAAGCAAATTATGAAAAGTTTCAAACTTGAAGATATGACTAAAGGTTGGTTCATAGGGAACTTTAATCCTACTTTGGCGCCTTCAGATGATGTCGAAGTAGCTATAAAAACTTATAAAAAAGGCGATAAAGAACCACGCCATGTGCATAAAATAGCGACTGAATATACCGCAATCGTATCTGGAAAAGTTATGATGAATGGAAAAATATATGAAGCAGGTTCTATTGTTGTCATAGAACCCAACGAGCCTACTGATTTCGAATGTTTAATGGACAACACCGTTAACGTAGTAGTAAAGCTACCTTGTAGTAAGAATGATAAATATTTAATTTAGGATTAATTTTGAACAAATCAAATACTATAAACGGTGACGAAATTACCTTTGTTATCCAAGGTCCTGATCACTTTGCTATTAGAAAAAGCATAGATAATATTAAATCGTTTATTCCCAATTCAAAGATAATTTTATCAAGCACTAGCCTCTATTCAAATAATTTTTCCGATGTCGATTCTATAATTGTATCGGAAGATCCTGGGGCATTACCTTATTCAACAAAAAAAGATTCAAGATTAAATAATACAAACAGGCAGATTGTGTCGACGCTATCGGGGCTTAATGAAGTTAAAACTAAGTTTGTCTTTAAATTAAGATCTGACTTCATTTTTGAAAACGATCATTTCCTTGAATTTTTTGAAAAGTTTAGCGCGCACGAGAAAAAATATAAAGTATTCAATAGTAAGGTATTAGCCTGTAGTTATTTTACAAGAAATCCAAAAAGCCATCACCCTTACCCGTTCCACATTTCAGACCTAATTTTTTTTGGATTAATCGAAGACATTAAGAGTTTATATAACATACCCCTCATGGCGGAAATTGATTATAAATTCCTTAAGCTAGGTAAAAACTTGTACTGTAGATATCACCCTGAACAATACATTCTTTTAAATTGCTTAAATTTAAAAAAATTTGATTACCACTGCACCTATTTTAACTTCGTTACAAAAGAAAATATTATAGAAACTGAACGCCTTTTTGCATCAAGTTTCATTCTACTTAACTTCGAGCAATTTGGGGTCAAACCCACAAAAAATACTTTTGAAATCAAAGCAAATCCACTTTCATTCGCGAGTTGTTATACACCTCATGAATGGCTGCATCTTTACAAAAAATATTGTGATTCAAATTTAAAAATCGAAAGCAACGACAAAGACAGAAATAAAATCAGAAAAGCTGCTATTAGTTATAAATTATATTATAAGATAGGGAAACTAATCACTTTCGTAATACCGATTTCAGAAAAAAGAAAGATGATGCGCGAAAAGTTCATGAAGAAAGTTGGCTTCTTTTAAAATGTAAGCTCAAAATGCACATCAGATTGTTTAGTGTTCTTATATACGGTTGTAATCGTCTTGAAGTCTAACAATATCATTTTCATCAAAAGACTCACCTGTTTGAATTTCAATGATTTCGACTTTAGAGTTTGTTTTGTTAGCTACTCGGTGCACAGATCCCAGTGGGATATGACAAGTTTCGTTGGTCGTCATATTAAAAGTTTTGTCGTCAATTGTAACTTCGGCTACTCCATGGACTACAGTCCAAACTTCAGCTCTGAATTTATGTTTTTGAAGTGAAAGCCTGTGTCCAGGATTAACAATAATGGATTTAACTTTGTAATCAGGTCTATCTTCTAAAACGGTGTAACTGCCCCATGGCCTAAATACTGTTAAATGATTTTTTGTTAGATCTTGATTATTTAACATTGGCAAAACATCTTTTACTTTCGAACATGATCCAGCCTTACTAATCAATAAGGCATCACCGGTATCTACAACAATCAAATCTTTTTGATCAATTAAAACAACTTCCTTGTTTGATATCACAAAATTATTTTCACTGTTTAAGTTATGAACTTTTGAATTTTCAGTATTTAAGGATTTAATTTTATCTTTTTTTAAATCTTCATCTTGAATATTTTTTAAAGCCTCAAAACTACCTAAATCTGTCCATCCCCAGCCTGACGCATTTAAAATCGCAAGTTCTTTTGATTTTTCTATAACAGCGTAATCAATACTGATATTTTCAAATTTATTCATTAAATCGTCAGGGATATGGTTTACGGAATCTGATATTGAAATTGAACTTGCCGTTTTTAATGTGTCAGACAAATGCAATTTAAATTCAGCTTTCATCGCTTTTACTTTAAAATCAAAGATTCCACCATTCCAGAGATAACGACCTTCTTTAAGGTATTCTTCTGCTATTTTATGACTAGGTTTTTCTTTAAATGATAAAACTTTATTTTGATCAAACTCAATATAACCAAAACCTGTTTCTGGGTATGTAGGCTTAATTCCAAAAAGACAAATTT
>JANODG010000180.1:0-10919 GCA_031412575.1 Bdellovibrionales bacterium | reverse complement strand
AAGTTTATCCTAAGAAGAATTCTGTTACACAGTTTTTAAGTATTTAGTGGTGGTAAATTTGGGGTAGGTGCCCTATGTTGGCCATATTGTTAAGGGGCTTGGCATAGGTTCAGTGTGTTTAAGTATTATATTTTGGGGCAGTTTTTTTTGAGGGGAATTTATCATGTCGATTTTAAAATTTCAGATTATTTTGGTTTTAATGTTTAATTCCCAAGTGGCTTGGTCGGTGCCAGAGGATAAAGTTTTAAGTGAAATGGTGCCACTTTTAAATTCTAAGAATTTTTATGTTCAAGGTGAATTTAAATCTAGATTTAAGGTAAGTCCAAGTTCTGGGAATGTTCGAGTTCGCTTCACGAGGTTTGGTTCAGGAAAGGGATCAAAGGGTAGTTTATTGATTGCTCCGGGGCGCACTGAAGATTCCTTAAAATATCTTGAAGTCGCTTATGATTTTATTCAACGAGGCTATTCGCCAGTTTATGCAATTGATCACCGAGGACAGGGTTTTTCGGATCGCACATTACCTGACATGCAAAAAGGTCATGTGGAAAATTTTGATTTTTATATTTTAGATTTTAATTATTTCGTAAACAAAATTGTCTTAAAAGACTTGGATGTAAATCAAGATCGAATGTTTTTAATTTCAAATTCCATGGGTGGTGGAATAACAGCAGCCTATTTGGAAAAATACGAGAATCATCCTTTCAAAGCCACTGCCTTTTTTGGATCTATGCTAAAGATCATTTATCCTAAAGGCGTGAACGAACTTAAAGCGAGTTTACTAGGTGTTGCTGCGTGTACTTTAGGGATAAAATATCAAGGCCGCGGATGTACAGACTACGCTCCTGGACGTGGGCCATTTCGTTGGGACGAGCGTGTGTTCAAAAATAATAATCTGACCCAAAGTCTCGCACGCTTTGAATTCCGGGATATCTTATGGCGCAAATATCCCTACATTGCTTTAGGTGGACCAACTATTCAGTGGACAGGGGAAGCCGCGCGCGTGAATGCGAAACTTAGAACTAAAGCTGAAGTGCAAAAAATCAAAATCCCAATGCAAGTTTACTCTGCCGAGCTAGATTCGATCGTAGACAACAAAGGTCATGAAGAATTTTGTAAGCGCGCCCGTAAAGGCCTATGTCAACTCTTCACCGTTCGTGGATCACAACACGAAATCCTTATGGAAAAAGATTCCATAAGAAATCCAGCTATGAATACGATGTGGACTTTCTTCGAAAGTCTATAACAAGTTAGCTTTTATAGAATCGGCTCTATTTTGAAGTACAACTAAAGATTTAAATTCTTTAAAGATTTTTGACTTCGACGCCGCTTGGTGGAACTAAGATAAATTTGGCTCCATCAACTTTTTCGCTTTTCTTTTGGGATACGAATTCGTTCATGGTTTCATTGCCAATGTCATCCCAATAAATGATTTTTTGAATTTCTGATTTCTTTTTATTTAAAGTCACTTCAAGGCGGTCAATCCCTGGGATTTTTTTTGCATCCTTTGGACTAAGTTGAACTTCCAAAACGGTTTTGGTATTTCTTTTGACTTCCGTCACTTCAAAATCATCCCATGCTTTTTCGTCACCAAAAATTAAACTTAACAGTGGATGTGGATAGGGTTTTGAACTTAACACTTGGACGGGATTCATTTTTTCGTCATAAGTGACACTTGTGATTACACCTGGTGTAAAAAGGGTTGAAGAGTTCTGTTCGCCTTTAAGTTCAATTCTTAGTTTTTGCTTCGAATAATAAAGTTCGCCTTTAGCAGTTTTCGAATCCCCTAATAACTCCATGATTTGTTTTTGTTTAAACTTGGCTTGAAAGTAAGGTGCTGCTGAATAAGACTTCGTCATCTTTTTAAGTTCTTCAACAACAGAACCATCGATGGTGTCAGCCCATGAAAAGTTTGAAAACATTAGACATAAAGCAAATATTAATTTTTTCATCATTTCACCATTTTGGATTAAACCTGTTACTTTAAAGTCCGCTATTAAATTTCGATCTTTTTTAATTTGAGTAATAAATCTTATTCTTTGAATCTTTAGAATATCTCAATTCCGTTCTATTTAAAATTAAATTTATCCCCGATGTCTATTTCATGACCTCTTCTTATAGCTGATTGATTATCCTTTTGACCTGCCATTTGAGTCGTAAGGTCATTGTCTATAAAACAATCTGACTTCCTATTAGTTCCTTTATTTGTATTAACAAAAGGTCTATATGCCCAAACTGCAATAAACTCGAGTTGAGATCCTTTTAAAGCCTTCTTTACCCCCAAAAAGGATCCACCTGTAGAAAGCACATCGTCAAAAACTATCACTTTCCTGTTGAAGATATTTTGTATTTTTAGAGTTTTTTCGCTGATCGAAAAATCCGTCTGAAGTCTTTCAAATCGCGATTTATTTTTTTGAGTTCTTAAGTCTTTTTTAATTAAGATGATTTGGTTGAGTTTTGGATGATGAAATTTAACGGATTTGATCAGCACTTCCGGATGACTTCGATGAGAACTGGGAATTGCAGTGATCAAAAATGATTTTTTAACAGGACCAGATTTTTTAATGAGCCAAGACATAAATAGTTTATAAAGTTCGAAATTATATCCATCTTTTAAGTTAATTATAATTTTTTGAACCCAATATTCTGATTGTAAATTCCATTCCCACAAATAGAAACAATGATGATTTAGAATATTTAATTTTTTATCAAAATTCATTTTATATTGATGATACAAAAACTTTCGACAGTCCTTGCAAAGAGGAACTTTAAAAAAAATCCAGCATTCACATAAAATACAATTCTTTGGAATTCTAACTTTATTTTTCTTTATATGCTTAACCAGATTCTGAATTATGTTCTGACTTATGCTTAATGCTTCTTGTTTCAGATTCATAGTTGTGATTTTAGCTACAAAATTTTGGTCATCTCTAAGTTTTTAATGGAATTCAAATTGAATCAGACGACATTTAAGTTTAAGAAGCTTCCTTTCAATCATGATCAATGCAAATTCAGTTTATTCGTTATGATAGGGGATTTTATTTATAATGGTGAATGTCCGAAATATTTGCTCTAGCAAAACGGCTTTTGCCATCAGATGGTTTAGCACAAAAGGACTCAGGCAAATTTTTAAGTTTGCATGATTTTTTAGCTCGTCATTGACCCCAAAAGCACCGCCAATAATAAAGACGACTTTTTTTTGAACTTCTAAAGCGTCTTTGCAAACTTCTGCAAAACCAAGACTATTCATGGTTTTTCCAGACTCATCACATAAGATGATATAAGCATCCTTAGGTAGTTTTTCTAAAATATTTTCTGATTCTTTATCTACTTTAAGTTTATTTTGGCTGCGATCGACTTCGAAAGATTTAATTTCAGTTAAATCTATTTTACAAAAGTTCGATATCTTCTGGCTGTAGTATTCGAATAGCCTTTCAAAATCCGGCTGGGATTTCGATTTGACAGAAAAAATTTGAATACTTGGTTTCATCGTTCTCTCTGAATAGGGAATTTTAGATTCAACAAATTATATAAACAAACTATACAATAGGTCGGTTGCGAAAATATTAGAAAATCAAGCGGACCTTTAGTTAAGAATATAAATTTAAAATCTATAAAATTTTAATCAAACTTTGTTTTCAGGTTTTTTGATTTCCATCTTATGGGCTTTATTCCATAGTTGCTCTAGGTGATATTCCTTACGGACGAAATCATAAAATATGTGAATGATTAAACTTCCATAATCCATAACTACCCAACGACCGTCTTCAATACCATCCACAGCAAGCGGTCGAACGGAATATGTCGTTTTAATCTTATCGATTAAGGCTTCAGCCATCGACACAGTCTGTCTTTTGTTAGTCGCGGAACAAACAATAGAATAATCAACAATTGAATCTTTAACTTGTTCAAAATCGAAAGCTAAAGTGTTAATTGCGCTCTTGGAATTTAAAAAGTCTGCAGAAAAAATGGTAAAATCTTTGTAGTTATCTACTTTAGGTCCGTCGGACTCATAAAGATTTTGCTCTTTGATATAACGCTCAACTTGAAGACTTAAAAACTTATCAACGGCTTGTCCAATTTTTAGTTTCTTACGAATTTCAGACGAAGAAATATCAGTGTCTTGAAGTCTTAAAAAGTGAATTAACTTTCCGGACTTAGCTAAACTTTGATAACCATCGAAATCTTCGATCAAACTTTGTAAGCCTGATGGGAATGAAGACTTATTTAATGGAAAAGAAAATCCTGGTCGTGAAATCACGATCAAATGTGAAATGTTTAGAATTTCTTTAAAGTCTTTCCATTGATCAAAACTATTAAACTGATCTAAACCAATGATTAAATATAATTCTACATCTTCGTTTTCTTCTTTTAAACTTTTTAATGTATCAATCGAATAGCTAACACCTTTTCGTTTAATCTCTCTAAGGTCGATCGAAAAACCTTCACCTAAATCGGTAAGACAGGCTTCCGCCATTTTGTAGCGATGCTCCACTTCAGGATTGGTGATTAAGTCTTTTCCTGGACTTTGATAGGCGGGAATTACTTTTATTTCATCTAAATTAAATTTCTTTTGAACTTGAATTAAACTATTCACGTGGCCCATGTGTATAGGATTAAATGCGCCGCCAAAAACACCAATGCTCTGCACTTATTCATCTCCTTTAGTAAACACAAGTTTAGCCATTAAGTTTTTTAATTCATTAACTCCATAGCCTGTGTAACCTGATATTGAAATAATTTCTTGTTTAAGTTCTTTTTGAAGATTCTCTAAAAACATTTCTCTTTCATTTTCAGGAATCAAATCTAGTTTATTCAACACAACGATTTGTGGCTTTGAAGATAAGGTTTCAAGACCATACTTACCGCCATAAAGTTCATCGTACTTTTCAAGCTCTTCGTTGATTTGGTGAAAGTCGCTTACAATGTCTCGCCCATTATTTGGATCACCATCTAACAGGTGAACGAAAAATCTAGTGCGCTCAATATGTCTTAAAAATTCTAATCCAAGACCCGCACCCGTATGCGCCCCTGGTATTAATCCTGGAATATCGGCCACAACATAAGAGTCTGTCTCGCCCGCGCGAACCACACCTAAATGCGGATTTAAGGTCGTAAACGGGTAATTTGCGATTTCTGGTTTTGCCGAAGACACTACGGAAATTAAAGTGGATTTTCCTGCATTTGGAAATCCAACTAAGCCCACATCGGCAATCAACTTTAATTCTAAGCGAACATCAATGCTTTCGCCGGGCATTCCTTTCTGAGCAATTTCTGGGGCTTGGTGCACACTTGATTTATAAAACGTGTTTCCCTTCCCGCCAATTCCGCCAGTCAGTATTTGATAATCTTCGCCAAGCTTACAATCTAAAATAACTTCATCTGTGCTTTCATCAATCACTAAAGTTCCCGGTGGAACTTCCACAACTAAATCTTCGCCGTTTTTACCCGTGCAGTTATTGCCTTCACCAGGGTTACCATTTTGGGCCTTTAATTTTCTACTAAATTTTAAATCTAATAATGATTTTTTTTGTTCATTCACTTTAAAAACAACATGACCGCCACGACCACCGTCGCCACCATTAGGACCACCGCGTGGGACTTTAGACTCTTTGCGAAATGCGATGCATCCGGGGCCACCAGAGCCTGAACTGAGTTCAAGAGTTACACGATCAATGAATTTTATTTTAGACATAATTCTTTTTCACAAAAAGTTTTTCGACGTAAAACACTCACGTCTCTTAAACCAAAAAAGCCCTCAAGGTCATTGAGAGCTTTTGGTTTTATATTTTTAACAGACTGACCAACAAATACTGATTTATTAGTTTATGCAGCTGTTAATGGATAAACACTAATTTTCAAACGTTTTTTATCAACTCTTTCAAATTTCACATGACCATCAATTATAGAATATATTGTATGATCACGACCCATTTTTACGTTTCTACCAACATGAAACTGAGTTCCACGTTGACGAACAAGAATCATTCCTGGCTTAACTTTTTCGCCACCAAAACGCTTAACTCCCAATCTTTTACTTTGTGAGTCTCTTCCGTTTCTTGAACTACCTGCTGCTTTTTTCGATGCCATGACTTATACCTCTTAAAAATTTTTAGTGATAAACAACTTTGTCTTTTTTTTCACAAATGGTCATCGTTAAGAAAACCATTTATCAAATATTACTTAACTACTTCTTTTTCTTAGTAGCTTTCTTTTTTGGAGCCGCTTTTGTAACTTTCTTTTTCGCCGCTTTCTTCTTAGGAGCTACTTTTTTGGCAGCTGGCTTTTTAGCTGCTGCTTTTTTTGCAACCGCTTTCTTAGCAGGTTTTTTAGAGCTTGAAGAAGAAGAAGCGTCTGATGACATTTCCATTTCAGCTTCTGCTATCGCAAGTTTATCCATTTTAGCCTGCATTTTGAATTCATCAGTGTAAAGTTTTGGCTCTTTATCAGCTTTTGCAGAAACACCAGGAGCATTGATCGACATTACAAATAATTCTGTGAATGACTGTCTATGACCTTGAAGTTTTCTGTAACCTTGACGACGCTTCTTTTTCAAAACGATAATTTTAGGGGCCTTAGCTTGTTTAGAAACAACAACTGTAACAGCTGCGTTAGCTACGCTAGGTACTCCAACTAAAACTTTCTCACCACCAATAAATAAAACATCAGTAAGTTCAAACTCTGTTCCAACAGGTTGTTCAATCTTTTCAACTTTAAAAGATCTTCCAGCTTCGACTTTGTATTGCTTACCACCGGTGCGCACGATAGCGTACATATAAATATCCTCCGATAAAGTTGTAGAAGTGCCACGCTCGGGTCTGGCTTGTCAAATTATCTTTTCGGAATAGTCTTAATTAATTGTCGTCACTAGTTAAGGTTTATATTGCGATAGAAATACGGGATTGAAAGCCCCATGGCTTAAAATCGTAGAATTCCTCATTCACAAAATAAGCCTCTGGATCTAAACTTTCGGCTTCCCAATAGACTGACAATTGTATTGAAATGTCTCTCTTATTTGCTCGAAATCTGTACCCATATGCGGTCTGAACTTGATGAAGATATGAGCATACTCTATCCCCCACCCCCCAATTGTTATTACAATAGAAGTACGGGACTTCAAAGTAAAAGGGATCGCGGTAACCTTGATAGAATTTCTACTGAAATTGGACACCGACTCTGCCTTGATAAGGGTCACTTTTAGGTCTAAATTTAGTATTTACCGAACTTTTTCGATCGATAATTTCATCGGAGTCAAAAACATCGGATGTGTAACCATAACTGTCTAATCCTATGGCGGAGGCACCTATATCTAAGGTTTGCTCAACAGCCCAAACACTAACTTTTCTGTCTTTGTAGTTTCGCCTTAAGGGTGTGATGATTTTATTTCTTAAGTCATACAGCAAAGGCTTTCGAATCTCGCCCCAAAAGGCTGACGTGAAACTACGATTCTCATCTTGAATTCCTACACCAATTCTAAAAACCGACGTCGTGTACTTTCGATTTTGGTAATATAAATTTTTTCCGAAACGTCTTAACCATTTGGTTCGTGATTGAGCCCAAGGGGTTTCAATAAGGTTAGGTTCATCTTGTTGTTCTACGTAAAGCCCACGTTTTTCAATTTCAAAACCGGTATCAATGATTGTCTGAATTTCGGGAGCTCCAATACATGCCCCACCGCACACTAAAATATCTGGGTTTTCATCCACATAACCTTGATCTAAAGTGTTATAGGCCTGCACCTGCGAATAAAACGCAAAAATCATTAGAAAAGGGCCAAAAACATACAACTTCACATCTCATTTATCGACTTAAAAGCCTTAATTTTAAAGGAAATTCATCTGATTTAGACATTATTTATGGCCTTCGATGACCTTAAATCGAATATAAGCCTGTTTGCAGACCTTAGCCTGGAGTATCTTGGGAAACCACATCAATGGCGTACTCTTCAATGTGAAATTTAGGTTCTACTTTAAAAACCACAGAAGAGTTAATTTTCGATTCTATAAAATCAAGACTTTCTGATTCTTCCTCGTAAACCCAATCCGCAACATCAGAATGACAACGGATCACTGCCATCTTTGTCTGATCCATCGAATCTTTTAAGCGCTCAAGGGATCTAAATATTTCATTGGATACGGTCATTGGTCGCTTAATGTAACCTGTGCCTTCGCAGTAACTGCAAGGCTCACACAAAACTGAAACTAAACTTGGTCGAATACGTTTTCGAGTCATTTCAACTAACCCCAAATCTGAAATTGGGGAAACATTAGTCTTGGCTTTGTCTAATTTTAATTCTTCGAGGAGGGACTTCATCACTTGATCGCGGTGAATTTCACTAGTCATATCAATCAAATCTAAAATGATAATACCGCCGCAGTTTCTAATTCTAAGCTGGTGCGCAATTTCTTTAACCGCTTCAAGATTCGTTTGAACAATAGTGTCTTCGATATCTTTTTTCCCGACAAATTTACCAGTATTTACATCCACAACTGTTAAAGCTTCGGCTTCATCAAAAACTAAATATCCACCGGACTTTAACCAAATCTTTCGATCTAAAGATCTGGAAATTTCGATATCAATATTGTATTCGTCAAAGAGTGGTATCACATCGTTGTGTAACTTAATTTTATTTTTATATTTAGGGATAAATTGCGTCAAAAACGCCTGGATTTTTCTAAAAGATCTGCGGTTATCAACAATAACTTCGTCAACATATGAATTTAAAAAATCTCTTAATGCACGAAGTTCTAAGTCCGGTTCACGATGAACGTGCCCCGGGTTTTTTCTTTTATCATAACTACGTTGAACTTCCTTCCAAACGCGCGTTAGATAATCTACGTCAAACCTTAACGAGTCTGCAGTTGCGCCCTCGCCGGCCGTTCTGATAATCACGCCACCTTTAGGTTTAATTTTTTCGACAATAGAGCGAAGACGATTTTTTTCATTCTCATCTTCAATCTTTTTTGAAACACCAAAGTGTGGAACAGTGGGCATATAAACTAAATTTCTTCCAGGCAATGAGATATGAGTCGTGATTCTTGCACCCTTTGTTCCCAAAGGATCTTTAGCAACCTGACACAAAATAAATTGACCTTCACGAATTAAATCTTGAATTGGAATTCGACTTTCATCGACTGGCGAAGCGGCAAGAGCCTGACCGCTAATAGATTCTGTTTCTGCGTTAGAATCTTTAGGCTCTTCAGTGGTTGCAAAATCATCCTGTAAATTTAATTGATTTACAGTCTGGTTATCCACTCTGATATCACCCACATATAAAAATGCTGATTTATCTAAACCAATATCCACAAAAGCAGCTTGCATACCAGGTAATACGCGCATCACTTTGCCTTTAAATACAGAGCCAACGAGTGTTGGAGAGGCACTTTTTTCGATTTGAAAATCAATAAGTTTGCCATTTTCGGTGTACGCAACTCGAGTTTGATTAGGCCGAATATTAATTAAGATTTTTGAACTCATGCGTTGGGTTTAACATGACCAAATTTTAAAAGCCAGACTTTGGCCTTAAATGGCGTTTAGCAATTTGCGACTAAGACCTTGGGCTTACATGGTGCTGCATGAGCAGCGACCAAAGTCGAACATGTGTGTGCAAATTTTTTTTGTAAATTCTTTAAATACTTTGATAAATGAGCTGGTGAACTCAAAAGTTTTTTCGTTTAATTTCCGATAACAATTTAAGTTAACATGTTAAGGAAATTACTATGGCTCAGTTGGATGGTTTACTAAAAATAATGATGGATCAGAAAGCATCTGACTTACATTTATCTGCCGGTACAACCCCCTACTTTCGAGTTCATGGCGACATGCATCCGGCGCAAAGTGCACCTCTTTCTCACGAAGATTTAAAAAGTTTATTGTTTGAAATTCTTAGCGAAAAACAAAAAAAGGATTTTATCGAGAAATGGGAACTAGACTGCGCTTATGAAGTTCGTGGTGTTGGTCGTTTTCGTTGCAACATCTTCATGCAAAAAAATGGTTTGGGAGCCGTTTTTAGACAGATCCCTACAAAAATTTTAAGACTTGAAGACTTAAACTTGCCTCCGTCACTTTACGATTTAGTGTCTTGCGAAAGAGGTTTGATCTTGGTTACAGGTCCGACAGGTTCTGGTAAATCAACCACACTTGCCGCATTGATTAATTACATTAACCAACACGAAAAAAAGCATATTCTTACAATTGAAGATCCTATCGAATTCGTGCATGCGAACAAATCTTCACTGGTTAACCAGCGTGAAGTAACAACTCACACCCGATCCTTTGCTAATGCTTTGAAAGCGGCTTTAAGGGAAGATCCAGATGTTATTCTTGTTGGTGAGTTAAGGGATTTGGAAACTACGCAATTGGCGATCAGTGCTGCGGAAACGGGTCACGTTGTTTTCGGAACACTACACACCAATGGAGCTTCGAAAACTTTAGATCGTCTAATTGATATGTTCCCTGCAGGACAGCAAAAACAAATTCAGGCCATGCTTGGAGAAAGTTTAAGAGGAGTCGTATCTCAGATGCTTATCAAAAGAGCAGATGGGAATGGACGAGTTGCAGCTATTGAAGTGTTAATGAATAACTCTGCGGTGGCGAACTTGATTCGTGAAGGTAAAACATTTCAAATCCCATCGGTCATGCAAACCAGTATCAAACAAGGGATGCTACCTTTGGAAATGCATTTGAAACAACTTGTCGATGGTAAACTAATTACTGCTGAACAAGCTTCGGAAGTTATGTATTCGATTGGTAAAAAACCAACTTTATTTGCAAAAGTTGGCTAATTGCATAGGTGTTGCCTAAAACTAAAAACTCATACTAGTCTTTGGGGATGCCAAACCTTAATGAATATATTGATCACACCCTACTTAAAACCACGGCCGCAGAATCTGACTACATAAAGTTATGTAACGAGGCCATTC
>JANODG010000179.1:0-42500 GCA_031412575.1 Bdellovibrionales bacterium | reverse complement strand
GCATTGCAATCGCTTCGCTAGCAATGCTTCATGCCATCGATCCAATTAAATAAGACAAAATATCTCGCAAAAAACTTGAAAAAACTAAAGCCAAATTAATTCAACGGCTCGCTTGAGTCCGCGTAGGCGTCTGGATTGATGGATTGGACCCAGGTTTTGTAAGCCGCTTTAACTGCTTCAATGTCTCCTGTGGGTGGAATCACAGGGCCTACGTAAATGTTTAAAACTCCGGGGCGGGGGAGCAAAAGTCCCTTTGGCCACAGGCGAGAATTGCCCTCAATATACAAGAACAAAATAGGGGTTTGTGAGCTGACCGAAAATATACTCACTCCACGTTTAAAGCTTTGCACATAGCCGTCAGCGGACCTTGTGCCTTCGGGGAATAAGATCAACCAAATGCGATCAAGATCTTTAAGAAGGTTATTTATTAACCCTACCGCTTCGGATTTTTTATCTTTACGATCTATGGGGATTGCCCCTAAGCAGTACTTTGAAAAAAACGTAAATAGGGGATTTCTAAACCAATAATCCTTAGCAGCAGAAATGTATAAGTCGCCCCAGTAGCGCCATGGGACTGCAGCTGTGATTGAAGTGGCATCTAAGTGCGACGAGTGATTAGAAATGATCAACAATTTAGGATGATTCTTGTAAAGCTCCTTAAAAGACCCGTGCACTTTTAAACGTATGTATATACCAAATCCTAAAACTTTTAAGAAAAACGCCCAAATGATACTGATCAAAGTCGCTGTGGTGTCGCGATGTCTTGTGAACAGAGGTAAATGCTTTAAGTGACTTGGAAGTTGAGTCCACTGTTCATTTTCGTAATTCCAGTTTTTCATTTTCATCTTATCAACTCACTTGCAATAGGTTCAGTAAATGTTTGTCATACTTTACAAGAACCATGGGATTTAAAAACTTGATTGAATTTCGATAAGTTTCACAAAGTAATAGTAGGCAGGAAAAACGAAAATCACTTTGTTCACACGACTTAAAAGATCCCCGCGCCCAATAATAAACACACCATGATCTTTGATTTTTAAATCTTTACGAATGATAGATAATGTTAAATCTCCAAGTGTTGAAAACACAGAACAGATTAAGCCTACCACAAGCCATTCATTTTCCATCGAGTTAGGTAACATCTGGCGCCACGCCCAAGCCAGACCAACAGTTACTATTGTGGCTAAAACAAATCCTTCTAATTTAATTTTAGCATTGATTCGATTTCTTAAGTTTAGTTTCCCTAAACTAAGACTTACGCCAGAGCTAAATGCGATGGCGAATTCACTTAAAGCATACAGAAAAATCAAAGTGTAAACGCCAGATTTAAGCATTAAAATTTCTGCGGCATGAAGATAAAACCAACCGTAAATTGAAAATCCGATCAACGAAAGCCCAATATATTGGACCATATTGATGTAGTTGTTTCTTAAAACAGCAACTAAAATATAACCCGTTAGTGCGATCATTGGTAAGGCCACAAAACTTTGCCGTTCGCGCATGTAGACAAAATATGTTCCCAGAGCAATTAGAAAATAGCTTAAGTTAACAAACCAATCACGGTGATACATACCCACCATTTGATAAAATGTTTTCAAGGAATAAATAGACATCAAACAAATGACTAAAATCGGCGCAGGATCAGGTAATCCAAATAAAATATAAACGAAGGGTAAAACATAAATCCAGCTAACGACACTTGACCATGAGGCTTGGTAATAAACACTTTTGTTTTTTAACAGGTATAAGGGCAGACCGAGTAGCAGTAAAAACGCAGCAATGATTCCCATATTTTGCACATAAAATGGATCAAAAATCAAATAGCGTTCGTACATAGTCTTGACCCCTTAAAAACATTTACAAAATTAACATTACCTTAGTAGCATTTAGCGATATAAAGAACTAGGCACAGCTTGTTCAATATCTGGTCATTTTTTAGGAGTTCAAATGAAAGCCCTTCTGTTAGAAAAAGTGCATATCGTCGCAAAAAACCTACTTCAAGATGCAGATTTTAGCGTTCAAGAGCATGCCCCTTCCGAAACCGGAGCGTCACTGATCAGTAAACTTAATGATGTGGATGTATTAGGAATTCGTTCAAAATCTTTAGTTACAAAAGACGTGATTAAAGTCTGTCCAGATTTAAAAGCCATAGGCGCATACTGTATTGGAACTAATCAAATCGATTTAGAACAAGCCACAAAATCAGGTATTGCCGTTTTTAATGCTCCTTTTTCAAATACACGAAGTGTAGCTGAACTTGTGATTTCCGAGATCATCGCTTTATCTCGAGGTTTATTCACTAAAGCATTTCAGATGCATCAAGGTGTTTGGAACAAATCTTCAAATGGGTGTTACGAAGTGCGTGGTAAACGCTTGGGGATTATTGGCTATGGCCACATCGGATCACAGTTAGGAATTTTAGCTGAATCCTTGGGTCTAAAAGTTCATTACTACGACATCCAAAAAAAACTTCCCTTAGGTAATGCAGTTTCTGAATCAACTTTAAAAAAATTATTATCGAATTCAGATTTTATCAGTCTTCATGTACCTTTAACGGAACAGACACAAAACATGATTGGCGAAAAAGAACTTGAGATTATGAAGAAGGGAAGTTTTCTAATCAATGCAAGTCGCGGAACTGTCGTCGATCTTCAAGCCTTAAAAAAGTTTTTAAAGTCAGGACATATCGCAGGGGCTGCAATTGATGTTTTTCCAAAAGAACCAAAAGAAAATTTAGATGAATTTTCGTCACCCTTACAAAAGTTAGAAAACGTGATTTTAACTCCGCACATTGGTGGCAGTACAGAAGAAGCTCAAGAAGCTATTGGTGTTGAGGTCAGTGAAAGTTTAATTAAATACATTAATACAGGGGATTCTTCAGGAGCAGTGAACTTTCCACATTTACACTTAAGAACCTTACAAGAAGGCTTTCGAATTCTAAATGTTCACAAAAATGTACCTGGAGTTTTAGGTGCAATTAATAAAATCATTTCCGAATATAATGTGAATATTTCTAGCCAGCAGTTGGCCACAAATTCAATAATTGGATATCTTGCTATGGACTTAGAAAAAAAGCCAAAACAAGAAGTCATCGAAAAGATCCAAGATCTAGAGACATCCATTCAAACTCGAATTATTTTTTAACTGAGTTGCCAAAGTTGGACTTTAGATGTGGCTCTATTTCCTTTTAAGAGGTTCATGATTGTCATCTATAAGTGCTGGTTATATTCTTTCAATTAGAAACAAATAAAGTTAAATATTTAGATAAGATAAGATAAGATTTAACTTTACGTCTAGTGGCCATCCAACAAAAGATATTCTACAAGGACCAACATCATGAATCCATCCGTCATTGAAATTGCAGGTACAATTTGTTTTGGAATTGCCATTATCCATACATTTACAGCAAGCTACTTTCAAGCTTATGCCCTTCATTATAAAGAAGGTTCAATCGGTGAAAATTTCTTTCATCTGATGGGTGATGTCGAAGTTGTTTTTGGATTATGGTCTGCGGTTTTTTTAGGTATTTATTCTTTTTTAGAAGGATTTGCAGTTTATGATGAAGCCCATCAAGTGATTGGCGGTGCTCTCCATTATTTAGAGTCTCAGAACTTCACAGAACCTGCATTTGTATTTGTGATTATGTGTATGGCTGCAACAAAGCCAATAATTATCTTGGCCGAAAAAGCCATTCATGTGATTTCAAAAATCATCCCTGTAAATTCTAAAAAAGCATTTTATATTTCTGCACTTATTGTTGGTCCAATCTTAGGTTCATTAATCACAGAACCTGCAGCTATGACAGTGACAGCTTTAATTTTATTAAATTATTTCTACTCACAAAATATGTCTGAAAAATTCAAATATGCCACCATCGGTTTATTATTTGTTAACGTGTCTATCGGTGGAACGCTAACCCACTTTGCGGCTCCGCCAGTATTAATGGTCGCTGCGAAGTATGGTTGGGGTTTAAATTTCATGATGTTAAATTTTGGTTGGAAGGCTGCTATTGCCATTATTTTTAATACATTTGTAATGTCATTTATTTTTAGAAAAGAATTAACCGGTAATTTGATTCAACCGAAAGATTCGGGGACCCAGATCTATCCAACATTGTGGATATTCACACTACATATTCTTTTTCTAGCCGCAGTTGTGATGACCGCGCACCATATGATTTTCTTTTTAGGTCTATTTTTATTCTTCTTAGGGTTTTTAAAGATCACTCAGGAATATCAAGATTCTGTTAAGCTTCGCGAATCTTTAATGGTTGGTTTTTTCTTGGGCGGACTTGTGGTTTTAGGTTCTATCCAAAAATGGTGGTTGCAAGAAGCTCTACTAAGCATGGGGGACTTGGCCTTATATTTTGGAGCGACGGGCTTAACAGCCATTACTGACAATGCGGCTTTAACCTATTTGGGTTCCTTAGTGGATTTACAAGACAGTGCTAAATATTATTTAGTCGCTGGAGCTGTAACAGGTGGCGGATTAACCGTAATCGCTAACGCTCCAAACCCTGCTGGATATGGAATTTTAAAAGGTTGTTTCAAGGACAATACGATTAAGCCTCTAAATTTATTAGTTTGGGCGCTTTTTCCGACGGCTGTGGCGGTGGTTTGTTTCACATTACTACCAAATCTTGCTTAAAATAATATTCGATAACAAATTTAAATACTTCTCATAGATTAATACGTTTGGTTTTTAATTTCAAAATAGTCTACAAACTTTAACAAGGGCGGGGGCTAGGGTTGAAATCGCATAAACTGAGTTTACTTATAATTTGTTTTAAACTTTTAAATGTAAACTCAGTTTATGCCACGATTTACGGACAAGACGACTTTCAAGAAATATATCAAACCAACAACCAAGACATCCAAGAGCTTTCATCGGCCGTTGCCGTTTTAATCCGTAAGAATTCAATAAATCCTGATTACACTTTACGATCTCGAAACCTTCTATCCGCTAGCGTGTGCGAATCCGAAAAGTTTGTCACACAACCTGTAACTAGCTTTTGCACTGGCACTTTAATTTCACCCAAACACATACTAACGGCAAGTCACTGCTACCACGCCATCGAAAATGTTTGTGATACAGCCAAATGGGTTTTTGATTACAAATACGAATCAGCAGATACAGAATCCATAGCGCTCAACCCAAACAAAGTTTATTCCTGTAAAAAAATCATCAAAAGCTCATACGCCAAGAATCTAGATTACATGGTGATTGAACTTGACCGCGTGGTCACAGAAATAATGCCCGTAGAAATTAATTATCAGCCGATAGATCACACTACAGTGGAACTTACGGCCATCACTTCACCCAGAGGATTACCCTTAAAATATTCCAAAGGCTTCATCAGACAAAACACGGACATCAATCACTTCGTCACAAACGTCGACTTAATGCGCGGATCCTCTGGTGGACCTATCATAGACGCCGATACCAATAAACTTATTGGTATCGTGGCCCAAGGCGATTACGACTACATCACCCAAGATTCCCCATTCTGCAATGCCTTCAACAGATGTGACGAAGACGGCTGTATGGGCGAGTACGCAACCCGAGTCAGCCAAATCCAAGGCCTCCACGCTATCGTAGAGTCTGGACAAAAAGAATTATCAGCACTTCTCGGCTTCTAAAGAAGAAATTCAAATTCTAAAAAAGATCAAAAAAATCTTCGATCCAAATTCAATTCTAAATCCGGGAAAAATCTTCGATTAATTTTCCCTTTTCCCTATATATATTTGAATCCGAGTTCGGCTTGGCACAGTGGCTTGCTAACTTAAATTTTTTCCATTTCTTAAGTCTATACATTATAAAAAAGAGACACGCCCATCCATGGGCTCTGGCCAGCATCGCCTTCGCCGTCATTTAATCTGCTTTTGCAGATTAAATGACGGCTTCGTCGAGCGCGTCACGCTTGCTGGAGGTCTCATTTTTATAATGTATAGACTTAAGAAATGGAAAAAATTAAGTTAATGCAAGCCTGTGCCAAACGTATGTCCGAGGATTCAAATATATATAGGGAAAAGGGAAAATTAATCGAAGATTTTTCCCGGATTTAGAATTGAATTTGGATCGAAGATTTTTTTGATCTTTTTTAGGATTTGGATTTCTTCTTTAGAGCGAGAATAGTGCAGATAGTGCTTTTTGATCAGACCTACGCCGTGTTCGGCCGAGATGCTGCCCTCGAATTTTAAGATTTGAGCGAATAGGGTGGGGCTCTTTTCGGCACACATCTTTTTAAAGGCTTCTTTATCCATGTCTTTGGGTTTTAGGATGTTGATGTGTAGGTTGCCGTCTCCGATGTGGCCAAACCAGACGACTTCGCAGTTTGGAAATTCTTTGGCGATGTAAGATTCGCTAGCAGTGATGAATTCGGGGATTTGACTGGTTTTGACCGAGACATCGTTTTTGTAGGGCTTTTCGGCCGAGATGCTTTCTGAGATGTTTTCTCGGTAGCTCCAAAGATCTTTGTATTGAGTTTGATTTTGGCTGATGACACCATCGGTGATTAGGCCTTCTGATAATAAATTTTCAAAAATTTCTAGGGCTAAATCTTGTTGGGATTCTGGACTTTCAAAATCAACGACCACGTAGACCGGATATCGTTCTTGAAATGGAGCGGCAACATGGGCGTGCTTCATGACATAACTTAAACCTAAGTCTGAAAACACTTCGAAGGCGTTTAATGTTACGGCTCTAAATGCTTTTAAGATTGGTAGAATATGATCTGGGGATTCACAGGCGAGTAAAAAAACTTGTGGATCTTTTGGGGGCTTAGTCAGTTTTAAAGTGGCTTTGGTGATAAAGCCTAATGTACCTTCGCTGCCGACGAATAGATTTTTTAAGTCGTATCCAGTGTTGTTTTTTTCAAGACCCTTATTTAAGTGAAGTATTTCGCCTTCACCTGTGACTACTTCAAGGGATGTGACCCAGTTACGAAACATTCCATAGCGGATGACATTTATGCCGCCAGCGTTGGTAGCAATGTTGCCACCAATTTGACTTGAGCCTGTAGCTGCAAAATCCACAGGAAAGAAATAGCCTTTGTCTTTCGCTAAATTTTGAATGTCTTTGGTTATCGCGCCGGCTTCGCAGCTGATAGATAAATCATTTTCATTGAAGCTTAAAATCTTATTCATTTTTTCGAAAGAAATGATGGCTTCGTTATTCAATGCTACAGCTCCGCCACTTAAGCCTGTGCGACCACCACTTGGAACTAATCCTACTTTGAATTCATTAGCCCACATTACGATCTTTTGAACGTCTTCGGTTGTTTTAGGGAAAAGTAGTACTGAGGCTTTAGGATCAAAAAGTTTGGTCCAATCTTGACCGTAGATTTTTAATTCGTTGGCGTCGAAAACGATTTGATCTTGAGACAGAATTTTTTTAAGAGCTTCAAACATGTCTTAGTTTTACCCTATTTTTTAAAAGATTCTAGGGTCAATTTCAGATTTTTATATCTAGGATCTTGGCCTATGTTGAATTCTTTTTGTTTTGATCTTGCTGCATAAATATCTGCAAAAATATCGTAGGCATCTAAAGCCCAATTGATCTGAGGATTAAAGTTTGAAACTATAAGTATTTCTTCAAAGACGGCGCCTAAATCTGTGATCTCAGGTACTCCGTGAGTTCGTCCTGTGCCTTTAATCTTATGAAATTCTTCTCTTAAGGACTTATAATCTTGAGCATCGATGTGACTTTTCATGTGCTTAAGCTTTTCAGGAATATTACTGATATATTTTTTTTGAAGTTGTGCTAATACCTCTTCTAAACTCATGCGGCTACCCCTGGTTTGGTTTTACGATATTTCCATTTAGGTAATGTGAAATAAAATGTACTGCCTTTTTTAGGTTGTGATTTAACACCAATCTCACCACCGTGTTCTTCAATGATGGCGCGAGCGATGGCAAGACCAAGACCCGTGCCTTTTACTAAAGGACTTCTGTCGTTGGTGGCTTGACGAAACTTTTCAAAAATTTGTTTTTGATCTTCCGGTGCAATTCCACGTCCTTGATCTGATATTTCAAGCACAAGTTGATGGTGACCATTGACAAAGTAGTTTACTGAAACAATACCCTGAGCAGGACTATACTTGATGGCGTTTGAAAGTAAATTCGTCATCACTTGGTGAATACGGTCACGATCTATAAATATATCAATAGGTAGTTGATCTTTGATAGTCATAGTCACTTGGGTCGAATCTGACAAACCTTGAAGACTTTCAAAAGTATCGTCAATGACGGATTCAATAGCGTACCATTTTTCATCTAAAGGTAATTTTTTGGCTTCAATTTTTGCTAAGTCTAAAAGATCATTAATGAGTCGAATTAAACGATCGGTTTCTGTCTCTGCAATTAATAATAGTTTGGTTGTAGTCTCGTTGATCTCACCGCTAACACCATTTCGGATCAAAGATAAGGATCCTTTGATAGACGTCAGTGGAGTCCTTAATTCGTGACTGGCAATATTTAAGAATTCTGTCTTGGCACTATCTAAAGTTTTAAGTTCTTCAATGTTATTAATAACCCGCTGAGCTAGGGAATTGAAAGTAGATTGCAAATCCCCAATTTCATTAGCTTCTGGCGCTTGGAATTCATAAGTATAGCGATCATTTAAAAAGTCTAACATTCTTAAATATAAACTATTTAGTGGTTTAAAAATAATGCTTTGAATGTATATCGACATAAATATTGAAATCACAATAAAGCAAATAATGACTAAATATAAACACCAAACAATTTTGCCGCGCAGAACATCTAATTTTTGATTTAAAAAATTTCTGTACTGTACTTCTTGCTCTATGAAGAATTTAACTTTTTCGGGATAACTTTTTATGGATTTGTTATTTACAGATTGAATGATTGAACTTAAAGCGTCTTGTCGGAAGTTGGGCTTAAGTTGTTTTCGCCAAGTGACCAAGGGTTCTGTAGCGTTTCTGCGAAAAGGCATAGATTTTAAATAGGCTTCAATTTGCCAGCTTTCTTTAAGGTCGTAGTTTGCATCTTTCCATTCTATAAAAGACTCTACGCATACGAACAGACTTGCTCCGAACGTCAGAACAGAAAGTAAAACAAAAAAGCGTATGCGAAATAAAATCGAGCTCATTTATTTATTGGCACCTTCTAAAATCTGTAAAATTTTTTGATTTAATGTCATAGGATCGAATGGCTTAGGAATAAATCCAGTACCGATAGCTTCAAAAATTTCAACGTCTGTCAGTTGGGACTTGGCACTTAAGAAAATGATTGGAGTTTTTACTTTTTTAGCGCGAAGTTCTTTACAGACTTTAATACCATTCATCTTAGGCATCATTTCATCAAGTAAAATCACATCAAAGGATTCAGCAAGTGCGCGGTTGAATGCATCTTCACCGTTATCAACAGTGACCACATCGTGACCGCCTAAAGATTCCAAAGTAATTTTTGAAATCACTGAAATATTTGGATCGTCTTCGGCTAAAAGAATCTTCAAAATAACTCCCCTTAAAAGTAAACTAAATTATTAAAATTCTTAAGGAATTATCGGAAATTATGTCTAATAAATGAACTCAGTCTTTGGTTGAGTGTTGGTGGTACTAACTTGAAATCATGACGAAATTAATGCTTGTGATACATTATAAGCTCTACTTTAATCCAGAAATTTTCGAAATTCATAGGGTAGATCAAAAAAGGCAGTCCAGTTTTTAGCAAGATCTTCACTTGAAAGTTGAACGGCCCATGGATAAAACTCATAAGTTTTCGAATCTAAAAGCTCATTATTTATTTTATGAGCTAAGAACTCTTCTAAAGTACGGCTAATTTCAAGGATGTAAAAACTTAAAATTTTAGCATGAACAATATTTCTACGATCCATATGACTTTCAATCTTATTAATTAATCGCATGTTTAGTAAAAAAGTTGAGCTTGTTAAACTCAAATCAAACCTTGAATTGAGAATTAAATTTTTGATTTCATCATCAGTGATATGAAGCTCTGAAGAATCATAGACTGTTTGAAGTAATGATTTAATTTTGTAAGTTAAAAAATCAATGTCCCCACCAGATCTTACTTCCAAAGAAATTAAGTTCAAAACACTAACGGCGATTTGGGATCTAAATTCAGCTCTGCTTTGCTCGGGTTTAGATTTCAACATTTGATTTTCTAAATTAAGATAGGCGTCTTCATTGGCCATGGCACCAAACTTTTGTTGAACGTATTTACCGATCAAGTCTAGTCTTTTATTTGAAAATGAAAACGCGTGAAGAGCTTCATGTAAAATAAGTTCTTCTAGTTCAATGATTGTTAAGCGTTTAATTTCAGAACTGGTTTTTTTAGATTTATTCATCCATAAATTTATAAAACCAGGGCCTGCTATCGAAATTGTTAAAACTTTGTTGTCCGAAAATGCATCATAAGTTTTAAAGCTTCCGATGGTTAATGTTTTGACGGATTCCATCCATGAATCCGTTAAATCTATAAAATCCGTTGTCGGATCTGAATTCGAAAATCTAAATAAAATTCCTGAATTTATTAATTTCTTTAATGTTTCCTTAACCTCAATAGAGAAGGGCAAGCCATCAATTTCATCTATGTTTTCAAGGCTGAATGTTCGAGACATTAAACCTTGAGAGTTCAACCAGGTTGTCATGATTATAAAATAATGTAGTAATGTACCTAAGGTTTTTTGAAAAGTTTTTTTCTTTTGAACTTTCATTTGAGGCGTTAATTTAGCGGCTAATTTGCCGTTTAATTTGTCGTCTAATTTACCGCCTAATCCGGCGTCTAATTTCGCGTCCGCCTCTGGGAATTCGCTTTCGGCAACTTCTGCCGCTGACGCATAAAAAATTAGAAACCAGTATGGGATTTTTACAAGCTTCATTTCATTAATTTCTGTGACAGTGGCTACAACTTCATCATCAAGGTCGTTTGGTTCTTCAAAAAGACTAAATATTTCTTCGACTGGTATCGGTTTTATGCCGTGACTTGGATTTAACATTAATCGATCAAAATCATTTAACTCTTCAGAACTTTCTTGAACAAATTGTATTGGATCTTTTAGAAACGTTTTCCAGCTCTGCAGAGTGACATATTTAAAATCAGTCTCTTGGTGAGGGAAAGCATTTAAAATCGACAAGGCTGTTGGCGAGACAACACCTTTACCGGCAAGTGTTTCAAATTTTAACTTAAGCTCGTCAGGGTATTGGTAAACTGAAGGTATTGGGCTTAAAAATGTTTGCGGACCACCATCAGGTCTGTAATTTAAAGCCTCAACAACTGGTGTTCTGGGAATTAGATCCGCCAAGAATTTTTGACATGTACTGTTTGCTAATGCTGATTTTGAAACTAAAGCAAAAATGAGCATTAGAATTGCAAAATACTTAAAGAATTTTTTTGAGGACATGGAGCCCATCTAACATAACTTTGATGGGTTGCAATCGTAGGATCAAAGCTTTGTAATTGATTTAGAAAATAGAACAGTTTTGACAGTTTTTTGGGGTAGTTTGTTTAAAATAATAAAGGTTCCCAAACCTGCATTCCTTTGTCCCAATCCAAGGAACGAAGATTTAGATTTTCAGGTGTGGATTGGACTCTATAAATGTTTTCGTCTTGGATGGCTTGTTCTTCAGAATGGATAATATTCCACGTGCCATTTGTTTTGTGACGAGCATGTGACAGTTCATGGAAAAAGTTTTGCTGCTTCGTGAAATCAGTCCATTCAGCTATGGTTCCACCAACAACGTGACTTCCAGAATCAGGTATACCCACGTGAAAATAAATAATGACGGAAGTGCCTATCCCATTGGTAAGCTTCGATGAAAGCTCAGCAACGGCTCGTCCTGCAGAGCTTACAGCTAAAGGATCGTGAACCAACATCAAATAATTTCCAGAATTTTTTATAGCCTCCCAAGTTTCTTGGCCTGTTTGGGTTTTTAGAACTTCCTTTATAAGCGCATCAAAAACTATCTGCTCATTTGCATGCCCACAAATGAACAAAAAATTATCTGTTTGTTGGCAATTATTTAATTTGGGAACATATCTTAAAACCAAATCTTTTACGACGGCATAACTTGGATTCATTTGAAAAATACAAACACTAAAAAGAAACATTCTGATCGATAAAAACTTCCCCACATATCCCCCAAAAATCGCGATCCCCATCGCTGTTGGAATAGTAGTATGCCAGTTTATGAATTAGCAAATTAAATTGACTAAAATTTCATCATATAAATTTTAGTCTGCCATAGATAATTTTAATCTTTCGGCGGATCTATCAAAAAGTGAAGGTTGCATTATTTGTGCTTAACTAAATTTTACTGGGATTAAGACTCAATCAAGTTTTAAAACGATTTTTTGGTCGGTTAGCTTTAAGCTCTTATCGAGAGTTAGACTTTCGCTGAGTTGTTGGATGAACATAGGGATATTACCACCGATCTTTGTCGCAATAAGAAGACCTCGAACGAATCTATGGACCGCAATTTCTTTTCGTGAATTCGCAAAGATAACTAAGGCTTCCTCTAGTTTTTTACCTAAATATAAATTATCTAATACAGATTGCATGTCATTTTTAAATTTTATATTGAATGATATTGGGATTGAATACTCAAAGGCCTTTTCTATTCCTGGGCCTGTAGAAATAAAAATTTCAAAAATCAATAGAAAATCGATAAATTCATCTTTCGTTAATGTTTGTGATTTTAACTTTGTTGTTTTTTCATCTTTCGAGGTTTCAGTAAGGTAAAATTTAAGTTTAGAAATTATATTTTCAGGCATTTTTTGAGCCGTGAGCTGGATATTTTTTTCGCCGTTAAGACTTTTTATAATATTTCCGTTCAAGCGTGAAAGATAAGTTAAAGCAGATCCTGAAAACTCGTGAACAATCAGTGCGCGGACAAATCGATGAAGCGCGAGCTCTTTCCTGGAATTTGCAAACGTTATGTAGGCTTCAATACGAGAGCTCCCAAGGTTTATATCTCGAAGAATAATTTTTAAATCTTCTTTGAATTTTTCATTTGGCATGTAATCCTTGACTGCCAAAATCGCGCCTACAGAGTCATGTCCGGCAGATATACACAGTTCCAGAAGATGAAAGAATTCAATCAAATCACCTTTTGTTATGGGTTTAGATGTTGATCTTTTAGTGATCTTAGAAAATTTTTTATTTTTAACCATAGTCCTAATTATTTTGTAGCAGTATTTTTTTGTCACTAGACTTTAGTGTGAGATAAGTTATTGATTCAGTGAGGGTTGTTAATTTTAATGAAAAACGCCAATAATTAAATATGAAAATCAAAAATAGATTTACTGAAATGTTAAAGTGCGATCTACCCATAATTGCAGCTCCCATGTTTATTGTAAGTACCCCAAGCTTAGTGTCCGAAACTTCTAATGCGGGCGGAGTGGGAACTATTCCAACACTAAACTTTAGAACACCAGAAAAACTTCATGAAGGACTTAAGAAAATAAAATCTGAGACGCAAAAATCTTATGGCGTGAATTTAATTGTTCACAAATCTAATCATCGCTGGCGCGAAGATTTAGATATTTGCGCCGAACATAAAGTTCCTTTTTTTATCACAAGCCTAGGTTCCCCTAAAGATGTCATCGACAAAGTGAAAGGCTACGGCGGACTTGTGTTTTGTGATGTAACCAATACAAAACACGCCGAAAAAGTTTTAGCTCACGGGGCAGATGGAATTATTGCCGTTTGTGCAGGGGCCGGCGGGCATTCGGGACCACATTCTCCATTCGCTTTAATTTCCGAACTTCGTCAAATGACCGACAAACCTATTGTTGCTGCAGGTGCTATCGCCAACGGCGCAAGTGTTCTTTCGGCCTTAGCTCTGGGTGCTGTTGCTGTCAGTGTGGGAACCCGATTTATTGCTTCAAAGGAAGCCGAAGCGTCTGAAGGTTATAAAGACGCAATTGTAAAGTATCGCTCTGAAAATATTCAAAAATCCCAAAAGCTGACAGGGATTCCAGCGTCAGTGATTCGAACGCCAGAGTTAGACAGACTTTTTCGAAGTCCATCAGCGATTGAAAAATTGATTTTTTTGATCGAAAGTAAAAATCAAGGTAAAACGCCATTTTCAAAATGGCTTCGGAAAACTTTTAACTATGATTGGAACTGGAAAAACGTTTGGAGTGCTGGGGAGTCAGTGGGTCAAGTTCATGATGTTAAGTCCGTCAAACAGATCATGAAGGATTTAGAATCTGAAATGAGACAGCATTTAGACCAACTAAATGCTTCAATTTCTTAAAAATTGTAACCGACTTTTGCAGCAAAACTTGAAAATGTGTTTGACTGCGCTTTATTGGCGTCTGCGAAGACAAGTCCGTATTCAATACCAACACTGATTTTATCGTCATGAGTGTATTCGGCTCCAAGCATCGAAAGCATTTGATGTCCAGAAACAGTGAAATCGCCATCGGTTGCACCAAAAGTGTATTTTGTTTTTGTGTCAAAGTATGAATATGAGTTGCTCCAGTACAGCAATAACTCTTTTGTAGATCTTAAACCTACAAGCCCACCCACTCGAAGGGCTCCGCCTAACACATCGAAGTTGTCCAAGAAAACACTTTCCGGATCATCTTCGCTGACTGAAATATAACCTAAGCCCAATACACCTGCGACAGAGAAGTTTCCAGCTTCGGCCTCAGCCTGAGATTCACCTACAAACTGATATTTAAGATTCACATAGTTTGGCTGATTACCGATGGCAAAATCCAAACTGATATCTAATCTTTCAATCAACGAAAGCGATAATAATATTGAACTGTGATCTACCGTTTCTACGGCAGATTCATCAAGATCCTTATTGTTGACCGTAATTAAAGTGTCCAGCGGACCTGTTCCATCAAAAGAAGTCTGAATCGTTGTGACATCTTGGTAAGGCACGGCATTGACACTAAATTTGAATTTTCCACCTTTAGCTTCCGGAGAGTCAAAATGATGATTTTTTAGTAAAAAATACGAATTGGAGGCGCATCCTGCGAGTAATAATCCAGACAACATAACAAATAACAACGATTTCATGGGATTCCTTAAAGAAGAGGTGGGATTTTAGTTTCGAACTGATTTAAAACAAGACTCTAACACCTATTTATTGTCTGATAAAGATATAACCCACACATGGGAAATAAAGTAAACATTGGCATAAGGGTGCATCTTTTAAAAGTCTGAAATAGTTCTGATTATGTCTCGGATTAAAATTGATGATTGGATTTTAAATTCTTTTATATGTAGTTACATTCCTGTGGGGCCATTCATAAAAGCTTCTGGGGGGATGTTAGAATGTTAAAAAAATTAATCTTATTAAATTTTTTAAGTCTGTTTTTGGGGTTAGACTTTAGCTTTGCTAAATGTGAGAAAAGCTTTGTGCCACCGACAACCGAATCAGAACTTCTCGAAATTCGTGAATGGGCCATTGTTTTAGCTTTTATCCCGATGGCCGAAAAAGCAGGTTATCATTTCGATTCCGAATTATATTTGCAGCAAAATCCAAACCCCAACCAAGCCGCTTTTAATTTCGGGTATGTATCGGGTAGATCTTGTTATCCAATTGAAGTGGCTACAGCTTACGAATCCTACAGTGTCGTCTTAACGAGATTGCACTATTTGGATTTTGAAAATTTTAAAGCTTTCTACATTAAAGAAGCAGAAAGATACGGCTACTTAGACTACTTAACGCCACTTGCGCCGGCAGAAGTGGCTTTATCTATGAATTAAAAATTTTTAGCTCTTAAACATTTCTTCCAATTCGCCGGATTCGTACATTTCCATCAAAATGTCGCTTCCGCCCACCAATTTTTTTTTATAATAAAATTGTGGGATTGTCGGCCAATTTGAATACTCTTTGATCCCCTGGCGAATGTCGTTGTTTTCTAAAACATTCACACTGTGAAATTCCATTTTAAGCTCATTTAAAATCGCAACAGCTCTACTTGAAAATCCACATTGTGGAAATGATGGAGTTCCTTTCATAAAAAGAACTGCTGGTTTAGTGGCTATAGCTTTTTCGATTTCTGATTTAACCGATTCAGGTAACATGTAATCTCCTCAAATTTATAAACTTTTTTATCACTTAATATTATCAACTCTAAAATTAATCAGACCATTTATAATTCAAAAGGCTTAACACTTAAAGCGTGTAATTCCCCAGATTTAAACTCTACATCAAAAAGCTTTAAAATGTTCTGATGTCGTTGGATTCGTGGCAACTGATTGATGGCTTCCGAAGATATACGAATTTCAAAATGATCTCCTCTGCCGTTAGAGTCAAAAATGGCTAACTGAGCATCGGGATATGCTTTTAAAATACGAGTTTCAAGATCTGTAGCTTTCATGTTATTGTTTTAGAAAATAAAACCCGTTCCTACAAGCTAAGATTGGGTAAAAGTTGTTTGGAGATGTGAAATTGACCTGGTTTACCCCTTGGCCTGAAGCCCATGTTAAAAAAGAAAAGGAAAAAGCACGGGCTTTACGTAAAACCCCCTGGTGGGATCAACAGCTTCAAAAACAAAAATGTCACTATTGTGAAAATGAGTTTCAAAAAAATGAACTCACCATGGATCATAAAGTCCCAATAATCCGCGGGGGGAAGTCTACAAAGTCTAATGTAGTCCCTTGTTGCAAAACTTGTAATTCGGATAAAAAACACAAAACGGATGTTGAGTTTTTAAGCGATAAGAAAAGCAATTAGTTTTTTTGACTGCTTAGACTTGCATTCATGCCAATTTCTTTTCAAACTATGGAGTCATGGACTATCCTAAATCTTTAAGGGGGGCGTTTGGCTCAAATTACTTCCAGCAGCACAGCCGAATATTTTGCGAAAAACTTACAGCAGGTGGGTTTCTCTTCCGCCACTAAAGCGGTTTTAACCACTTTAAAAGAAGCTATTGATAACTCGCTTGATGCCTGCGAAGACAACGGTATTTTACCAGAAATTAACATTGAAATTGAAAAAATTGGGGTCGGCGGTTCAAAATCTGCGGATCTAATACGCATTATGATTCAAGACAACGGTCCTGGCTTATCCCCTGAAGACTTACCCAAAGTATTCGGTGAGTACTTAGCCTCTTCAAAATTTGGTCGCGGACGTTGTTCCCGTGGACAGCAAGGTATTGGTATTTCGGCGGCGACGACTTGGGCTCAGTTAACGAACGCCAAGGGTGTTTTTGTGCGTAGTAAAACCAAAAACATGCGTAAAGCCATCGAAATGCGTATCGATGTGGACATCAAATTAAACAAAGGAATCGTTAAAGACAAAGTCACCTTAGATTGGGACGGTGTCGAACATGGGGTTAAGGTTGAATTCATCATCGATGGTCGCCTTCAATTAAATGGTGACGGCGGAATTATGACTTACCTTGAAGGTACGGCCTTAGTTAATCCTCATTTAAATTTAAGATATAAAATTAACGATGATCCAATCATTAAAGTGGATCGTGTGACTGAAGAGTTACCAACAATTCCAGGGTCAACTCTGCCACATCCTCACACTATGAAACTGGGTGAGTTCATGACTCACGCTTTGCTTTTTGGAAATGTAAGTCTTAAGAACTTTTTAAAAACCGGTTTTTCCAGAGTCACTGATGCCACTATGACTGATTTTGTAAAAAGTGGATTAAAGAAAAAGTTTTTAGATCAGCCTTTGGCTAAAACTAGTGAAACTGAATTTAAAGAAATCTTTCAGGCCATTCAAGCGACGGAACTTCAAAGTCCATCTACGAAATCCGTTCTTACTATTGGTGAAGAGTCTTTGGCAAAAAGTATTCAGCGCTTAGGCGAAGTGGATTTTTTTAGTGTGGTCGCCAGAAAACCAACTATTTGTGACTTTAAACCGGTTGTTGTCGAAGTGGCCATTGCCAGATTTATCAACCGTGGTGCTGAAGAAGATCAAGTGCAGCTCTTGAGATTTGCTAACCGCGTGCCATTACAGTTTGATAAAGCAGGATGTGCGATCACAAAAGCCGTTGAGTCTGTCAACTGGCGTGCTTATGGATTGGGCCAGTCCAAAAATACTTTACCTATGGGACCTTATGTCTTTGCCGTGAGTGTGACATCGCCTTTCATTAAATTTAAAAACGCTTCGAAAGAAACTGTAGATGCCAGTGATGATCTGGTGGAAGAAATCCGCAGAACTTTAATGCAAACAGGACAAAAGCTTTCTAAGCACATTAACCGTGAAAATAAAGCTGCGGATTTAGAACGAAAAATTAAACACATTGAAAAATTTGGTCCTATTTTAGTGAACGGCCTAGCTGCTATCGTTGGCGCTAATGACAAAAGAAAAGAAAGAGCCACAGAGGGCTTAAATAAAATCTTAGGTCGTGATGCGAATGAAGCTGAAAAACAATTAGAGGCTGCTGAAGAAAAACTTCAAACATTAAAAGATAATAGATCATTTGATGTGAATGATGTGGAATCACAACCAACCATTCAAGATCAAAGAAAGGAAGCTAAACGTTTAAGAAAAAAACCTTCGTCTAAAGACGCTAAATCAGGCGACAAATCAAGTGACAAATCTGATGCCAAAAAAATTCCTAATTTAGCTCCACAAAAAACTATTAAAGCGAAAACGGGCGCTAAGTCTGAATCCAAAAAAGTTGTTAAAAAAATCAAGACCGTCGCAAGACCTAAAAAATAAAAAGGTGATCCATGGCAAAAGCAGGAGTTAAAGCTAATTCAGGAGTCAGTCAAAAAGATATGATCGGCAAAGCCCAAATGCTTTGTGAACGTATGCTTGCGGATCTAGAAAATTCGAAACGCCCAGTTTTAGAATCCATTAAATGTAGTCTTGATAATTCAGAATACAATCCAAAAGTGGGATATTTGACTCCGGGTGGGAAGATGGTCCGAAGTGAATTGAACGTGTCTTCGGTTCAGAAATTAGCTCGTACTGTTTTTATGTTAGATATTTTATTAGGTAATGTGGACTCTGGTGGTGTGAACACTAAAAGGGAACTTTACTATATGGCTAAGGGTTTAGTTAAAAAAGACAAACACCTAATGCCAATAGATTTTGAAGAGCAAACAGAAAGCGATTCCATCATTGATTTCATCACGGACATGCTTGAAGTTTATCGTGAAGAGATGAATTGTTTTGCCAATGATCGCGGGGGTCAAACCTATTCTCAGAATTTAATTGTAACTGAAACTTTAACTGACGGCTCTAAAGCTGTGATTGATTTAAGTACGTTAGGAACAACGCCCTTTCAGCCAAAAAACAAACCGCAAGCTTTAACTTTAAAAGCCAAAGGTAAAGTTGATTTTTGTTTAGTGGTGGAATCAGAAGGTACGGCCAACACTCTGGTCAGTAATGGATTTACAAAACGAAATAAATCGATTTTGATGGGTGCCCAAGGGGTTCCAAGTAATGGAGTTCGTGGGTGGTGTAAGTTAATCCAAGAACAACTAAATGTGCCTATATATTTCTTCGGAGATCTGGACGCGTACACTATGCAAAATATTTTTAGAACTTTAAAAGCTGGCTCTGCCGCAAGTTTAATTCGTAACAAAGACTTTTCTGCTCCTGACGTGAAATTTTTAGGTGTTCTACCTGAAGACATAGAAAAGTACGATTTAAATTATTATAATGTGAAAGCCAACGATGCCGGTGAAGCTAGAGCTTTAAAAAAAGCCAAAGACGTATTAGAAAACGATCCCTTCTTTAGAGACAAAAAGAATAAAAAATTAGCGGATATCTTAAATTACTTAATCAAAAATAAAATCCGTTGTGAGCAGCAGGCCATATTCAGCGTTGATCCCAAAGATCCACTGATGCCAGAAAAAATCATCCTAGAAAAAATCAAACGCGGCTCTTGGGTATAGAAAGAAAAGTTCCAGCGAGTTGGCCTTGAGGGCGTGCGCTCGGAAGTTCCAGCGAGGATCGGCAGGGGCGTGCTTTAGCCGCCCCGAAAAGCCAATCCGAGTGAACTAGACAGCGCCCCACCCGACGCAAATATTGCCTTTTTAAGAAAAAATAAAGCCTAAACTTACCAATAAAATGACAAATAACGCTAAAAAACTTAGGTATTTTAGTTTAGAGTCTCTTAAGTTCATTTTCATAGGTGAATTGAATCCAAAAAAAGACCATTTTTGGACCAAGGATTGCAGATAATAAAGACGATAATTAAAACCTATGATTTTGAAGTAAAGTCTGAGGGGACTTTTTACTGTTGTGGGGCAAGCTGGCTGATGAAATTGTTTTTCTTTATATTCATTAATATCTGTTTATTAGTAAATGCGACATTCGCGAACCAATGCGATTTTTATCTTAAAGTTCCGACGGCTAGTCATATAATTTCTGAAGCAATCATCGAGTCCATATCATCGACTACAAAATCTAATAAGGCTTCCAATGCAACCGTTTCGGCCTACACATTAGCCCATCAAAATTATGTTTTTCCACCAGAAGCGCAATTTTTTACTTTCGAATATCTTCTAAGAATAGCTGTGCATGAAGCTTTTGAGGGTCTTGATTATTATTCCGGACAGCCTTTGGATTTTCTAAACATGTCCATTGATCACGTCCTTCCCAGAGCTCTAGGTGGACCTGACAATGTCTATAATTACGCGCCAACAAATCCAATCACAAATTCTCTGAAGGGACACAAGTTTACTTTCGACGATTTGCAGGTCTTAGAAGAAATTAAAAATACATACGCCCCAAGAGTTTTAGCGCTACTAAACTCTTACGGAGCATTTCAAAACCGAGAGCTTCATTTAGAAAGAGCTATCAAAGTTAACGAAAAACGTAGGCAGTACAACTCATCTAAAAAACGGCAGACAGAAATTTTACTGGCTGATATTCCGATCCGCGGGATGGATTCGAATCGTGTGACGGTTTTTAGAAGAACCTTAGATGTTCCGACCTACACCATGGCTAATCTTTTATTACATTTCTCAAGGCTCATTTCGGAATTAGATGAAAAACAAATACAAGAACTTCTTAAAAACAGGTCTTTTGACTTCAAGATGAAAGTCACTGAGTCTACAAAACTAAAATCTGAAGAATCCTTACAATATAATATCGGTTTATCTTTTCGACGAGTGGGCAGAAAGATTTCAGAAGATGCTTTAGCTGTTGAAACTAGATTATTTGAAGTTTCAAATTACAGTTTGAATCGTAGATCAAATATTGCAGATGTGACTGTAGAGTTCCACCCAATGTTTGCACTGATGTTATTGGAACTTCCTGGTGATCCCAACTTAGCTGAAGATTACATTCACACTATCTTTAAGCCATCAGACATTAAACCTGAAGAATTTAAGGATTGGACTAATGATCGGTAAGTTCAAACAGGACTGTGGTTTTAACTTTTTCTGAAGACTTAACTTCATAAAGTTCTAAAACTTCGGGTTTTATAGAATATCTGTTCTTTATCGCCCATTTTTTTATTTTTGGATAAACTTTTAAAGACACTAAAGCTGGTGATCCTTCAAAAATGCCTGCGATGTATTTTTTCTCGTCTAAATATTTTAGGCTTAAACCTAAAGTTTGATCGCTAACAATTTCATTCAGCTGATCTTTAAACTTTTCTGAAAACAAACAACCAAGTTCACTTCTAAGGCGTTCGGCTTCAGTGTCATTTGGATCATCTAAATAAAGTCCAAAGGTTGTGACGCACAAAACTTCTTTCTTTTTCAAAATATCTTCGACGTCATACAATGTTTTTGAACTTTCATGATAGGCTCCTAAGCGATTTTTATAAACCGCAATATATGGGCCGTAATGCGAAAGTTGCACATCAACATTTTTAAAAGACCCACTTCGAAACATCACAAAAAGGATAATAAAGATGAAGCCTAAAAAGATACCAGCTACAGTGCCGCCAAACCATTTCATAATTAAAGTGTCGTCCAAGGTAGGTTAAGAATTTCGCCATCACTTAATGTCACTGTAAGATCTCCGTTGCCGTGAACTTTTGTGACATTGTTGTCAGGCCATTTTTTTAAGGCGAGTAAAAGTTCATTGGCAATGGATGTAGGGATTTCAGATCCTTGGCACATCAAAGCCGCTTCATGTAAATTAAGATTTAAGGCCGACAAAAATCTAAACCAGCGATCTTCTTTAATTTCAATTCCGATCTCTTCAAAAAGGCTACCTGCCTCAGAAAAATCCAGTGGCTTGCTCATTACATTGATACCGACACCTACACATATAAAATGTTTAGATCCCTGGGAAACAGATTCTAAAAGTATACCCGCTAATTTTTTTGAATTCGCAAAGATGTCATTTGGCGCTTTAACACTTAAGTTTAAATCAAATTCATTATTCAAAGCTTTATATAAAGCCCATCCAAACAAGGGCGAAGCGATCGGTTGTGGGGCAGAGTCTAATTTAAAACACCAGCTCACAAGAAGTTGGCCACCTTTACTATCAGCATTTAACCAAGAGTTCGTGTTTCGACCACGTCCCTGGGACTGGTAATTGGTGACATAGATCCAAGAGTCTTCATTTTTAAATCCCGAGTCTTTAGCGATAGTATTTGTACTTGTGGTTTCCGGTTCGAACCAGCAAGAGATTTCATTTTGTTTCGCCCATCTAGAAGTGCTTAAACCTACGTTAATCATTTTATCCTCGATTTTTGCATCTTGCTTATATCTTTTATCTATTTCTATTTGAACACTATTTATTTAAGTAAAAAACTTATATCAGCAACCCGGGCCGAATGAGTTAAAGCACCTACACTGATGTAATCAACGCCAGTTTCGGCAACAGACTTAACTCGGTCAAGGCTCATATTACCACTGGCCTCTGATTTGATATTTTTGGGTATTATTGAAACTGCAATTTTTAAAGACTCATTATCCATATTGTCCAGTAAGATTTTATCGATCGGGCATTGGCTTACAATTTGAACTTCATCCAAATTCTGACATTCCACGGTGATCTTTATATCAGGACATTTTTTTCGTAAATTAATTAGCGTGTCTCGAAGGTCTTCAGAACATCTAGAGATATGATTTTCTTTTAACATAATTTCATCAGATAAATTCATGCGGTGGTTTTGTCCACCACCATGTAAAACAGCCTTCTTTTCTAGTTCGCGAAAAAGAGGTGAAGTTTTACGAGTGTCTAATATTCTACAATTTGTGTGCTTAATTTCATTTACAAATTTTTGCGTTAACGTCGCAATGCCGCTTAACTTTCCAATTAAATTTAATGTGACTCGTTCTACAATGACTAGATTCGCCCAAGGCCCAAATATCTGTGCGATGTTTTGCCCTTTTTTAACATGTGCTCCATCTTTAAAAAAGATTTCCACATCAATGTTGAGACTTAAATCTTCCAGCGCCAAAATAAAGTCAGCTCCACTTAAAACTAAATCTTCTTTAGCTACAAAATAACCAATGGTTTTTTCGTTCGGAAGGTTTAAGCTTTGACAGGTTAAATCGCCAAATGGAGCATCTTCTTTTAGAGCCAGTTGAATAAGTTCTAGTGTTTTCATAAGTTTATTTTACTTTGGTTATCATGGGCAAAACTTAAAAAATTAAAATGAATTCGGTTTAGCATCATCAGAAGATTCTGCCATTAATCTTTTGATTTCTTTTTCAATCATTTGTTTTGAAAGCTCTGGGATAAGTTCCCAAACGATAGACTGAATCACATCTTTGGCTTGTTCTGAAATTATGGCTTTAATTTCTTCCCGAGAAAGTTGGCCAACACCAGGAGCACTTGAAACTTGTTGGCTTGATGAATTAGCTGCAGTGTTGGACACAGGACTAAATCCTGCGTCTGAGTTATGTATGTCAGCAACATTTCTGTGTATAGTTTTTGAACCAAGATTTGTTTTTAAATCTGTATTTAAACTTTTGGTCGAGCTTAACTTTTCCTCTGGATTTGAAAACACATTGTCTAACTCTTTTGTTTTTAACATTAAATCTTGATCAACCAAATCCTGATCAATCAACTCTTGGCCTGCTAGATCTTTTCCGTAAATTTCTTGATCCAAAGGGTTTAATCTTAAATCGTCTAAGCTTAAATCTTGGCTCAAATCTTCCAGATCATCAAAATTATTGCTTAAATCAACGAGATCTAAATCATCAGGATCGAACGAATCTGACTCTAGGGCCGATAAATGATCATTAGGGTCTGCTGATAAATTCTTTTTGCCATCGTGATTTAAAAAACCAGAACCATGGCGAATCGCTGTATCTTCTTTGAGTTTATCAAACAAAATTCGTTCTTGTTCGGCTGTGGGAATTGAAGTGACTTCTTTGGTTTCCTCTTCTTCATCACCAATATCCAAAAAGCTTGAATTAAAGTTATGATTTTGGTTATTTTTATTTTCTGATAAATGCTCTTCCGCATTAAAACCAAACGGATCAGTTTGATTATTTTTGGAATTGTCTTGTAAATCTAAAGCTTCAAATCCATCCAGGTTGAAATCATCAGCCTCAGAATCCGTACTTGAATTTGAAGACAAGTCCCCAAAAAGATCATTTTCAATTTTAATATCTTCTTTAAACAATAGTTCTTCAGCTGGGTTAGCTTGTCGCTTAACCACTGAAGGCATGGATGGCTTTGCTGTTCCAGCATTCATCGGAATTGGTGGAGGCGTTGTTTGAATTGGAGGATTTAAAACTCTTGAACCAAGTCCGGGAGGCACCGTCATGCGGTCATTTTGAACTGATGGAGGTGTAGATTTTGTCTGAGCCAAGGCTTGAGCAGGACTGTTTTGAATAAGACCTTGAATAAGTTCTATCAATTGGTCGGCAGAAAAAGGTTTTTCGATTTTGCCATCGGCTTGGCATGTGATGTATTTGTCTTCGTCGATATCCATAAAACCTGACCACATCAAAACGACAGGTGTATGTTGCAATCCCGGGTGGCTTTTAATTTGAGCACAAACTTCGTAGCCATTCATTTTTGAGATTAAAACATCAGCAAATATAACGTCGGGTTTAAAAGTTTCAGCAACTTCAATCACGTCGATACCGTGTTGAACGTTTTTAATCTCAGCTCCATAACTGTTTAAGCCAATTTCGAAGGCCTTTTTTATTGTAGAGCTTTCATCTGCCAGTAAAATACGAATAGACATAATCTAAGTAGAAAAGCTCAAGCCTAAACTGTCAAGGGTTTCAGAGGCAAAGAGCGGCAATAAGGTGAAGTTAATTCTTGTTGGTGCTTTAGCGCATCTTAAAGTAAACTTTTAAGACATTGAGAACTTTAGATTTATTTATTCTATTCAGATTTTTGACCTATTTTTTAGGCGCTTTATTTATTTTGGTCATTCTTTTTGTCGCGGTCGACATCATGACAAATTTAAACCGTTTTGGATCTTCCGCCAGTGTTTTGGCGTCCTATTACGTTTATTATATTCCATTTGTGGCTTACAACATGATTCCGGTTTCGGCACTGCTAGCTTTGGTTTCCTTGGTTTCAGGCCTTGTTCGGACTAGCGAGCTTGTGGCTCTAAACTCACTGGGATATGGATTGTTTTCGGTCCTTCGATGGGTCCTGATTTTACTTATTTTATTGGTTGGGTTTTTAATTTGGACTGGGGATGTGTTGATTCCATTTGCCATGGAAAAAAGAAATTATATTTACTATATCGAAATGAAAAAGCAGCCAGGGATTTACGAAAAAACTAAAACAAAAAATATTTGGTATCGAACTAAATCTGCTATCATTCACTTCGAAAACGTCTTGGATGAATCCAACGTTTCCGGAGCTCGCATTTATTTTGTTAGCCCCGAATGGAAACTGATCCGGCTTTTAGAGGCTAAAAGTTTAATTTTCAAAGGTAATATTTGGAAGTTAAAAAACGTCATTGATTCCCAGTTTATTGATGATACGGAAGCTTTTAAGGTTCAGTCCTTGGACGAACTAGAAATTCAGGCGTTGACTCAGCTTGAAAACATGAAAATGAGCGGAAATGCGACGGAATATTTAAGCTCAAAAGATTTATGGCAGATTATCAAAAGAAACCAAGAAATTGCCTTAGATACAACCCAATTGAAAGTCACTTTGTATTCTAAATTTACTTTTGCTATTTCGGTTTTAATTCTACCTTTATTAGGTCTTTGCACCGTAAATGTGAATCGTCGGTCGGGTAATGCCTTCTTGTCTGGAGCCGTGGCGGTTGTGATCGTTTTTGTGTATTGGATGCTTTATAATTCTGCCCTTTCTTACGGTCGGGCGGGGGTTATTCCACCCCTAATTTCTGTGATAATCATCCCCCTTATTGTATTGGTGGCCATTAGCTTTGCCATTCGTCGGGTTTTAAATTAAAGTCTTAAAGTATGACATTAGAAGTTTTAAAATTTCCAGATCCAAGACTTAGACGTAAAGCAAAACCAGTGGCTTCTGTAACTGCAGAGCTTAAGTCTTTAGTTAAAAATATGCTTGAAACTATGTATGAGTTTAAAGGGATTGGTCTTGCGGCTACGCAAGTGGGTCAGGAAGTACGACTGTTGGTGATGGACACAAGACCCAAAGAAAATGGTCGTTACAAGACCGAGGATTACACCGAGCTTGAACTTCAAGTCCAACAACCCGTCATTATTTTTAATCCTGAAGTTATTGCTAAAGAAGGCGAAACAACTTTTGATGAAGGCTGTTTAAGTGTTCCGGGTTATTTCGAGACGGTAACGCGTTATGATTACATTGAAGTTAAAGGTCTTAACGAAGACGGCGAAGAGATTGTGATAAAAACTGACGGTCTACTTTCGATTTGTCTTCAGCACGAAATGGATCATTTAGAGGGGAAATTATTTATTGATCGTTTAAGTTTGATCCGAGCCAACAGATTGAAGAATAAAATAAAAAAGAATGGCTATCCGAAACCAGAAGATTTAATGAATCACGAGGAAGAAGCGGCCGCCGAATAACTTAATTTGGGGATCAAAGATTAAACACAAATAAAATTTCAACAGGTTTTGATGACAAAAATTAAATCTATCCCGATTGCATTTTTTGGAACTCCAGAATTTTCTGTTCCGATACTTAAAGCCTTAAACGAAAGTTCTGAATTTGATGTGAAGGTTGTGATTTCGCAACCGGATCGTCCCGCCGGACGGAATTTAAAATTAACTCCGTCGGCCGTAAAAACTTGGGCTTTAACCCATAATCTTCCCGTGTTGACGCCAGAGACCTGTAAAACTGAAGATTTTATGGGGGCCTTTAAAAGCTACAATGTCGAAGCCTGTGTAGTTGTCGCTTTTGGACAAATCTTAAATCAAAAACTTCTAAACACCTGTCCTGACAAATTCATTAACATACACGCTTCGCTGCTTCCAAGGTGGCGAGGAGCTGCACCCATTCAGCGGGCAGTGATGTCAGGCGATGATGTCACAGGAGTATCCGCCCAAGTGATGGTGAAAAAACTTGATGCCGGAGATGTCATCTTTGAAGTGAAAACGAAAATTAGTGAGGATGAAAATTCCATGGAACTCCATGATAGGTTGTCTTTGCTTGCGGCCAAAGAAATCGTGGTGGGATTAAAATCGTATTTAGATGGGCACAGTCAAAGACAAGTGCAAGATGAGTCTTTGGTAAATTACGCTGCAAAAATCGAAAAGAACGAAACTTGGATCGACTGGTCAAAATCTGCATTTGAAATCTGGAACCATATTCGGGGTTTGGCCATGGGCCCCGGTGGAACCACAAACTACAAAAATAAACGTCTTAAAATTTTAAAAGCTAAACCACTTAGTGAAACCCATGAAGTGGTCGTCCAATTAGGCGCCGAGCTCAAAAATAAAAAGAACGGAGAAATTGTTTTTGTGGATGCCGATGGTTTTTACGTCTTATGCAAGGAATCAGTTTTGCACATCACTCATGTGCAACCCGAATCAAAACCAGCCATGAAAGCAAAAGATTTTATGAATGGATCTGGATTAAAAACTGGTGATCTTCTTGGCGAGAATCAGCAAAAGGAATTTAACTGAATGCAAAATCTTGATTTCAAAAATCAACCGTTGCCATCGCACTTCAAAAAGAACGTTTATGAAATTTCTTTTAAACTTCCTATAACTCAGAAAAAAGCTTACGAATGGCTTTTAAAAAAAACGACATTTACACGGGGACAACTTCCGCCCTACAAAGTCGAATTTATTCCAGAAAGTTCAGATCCATTTATGCGTTTGGGTGATTTTACAAATCACCATGGACCTTTGATTCAATTTGCAGGAGTCATGACAGAAATCACATCCAGTTACAGACGGCTTGATTATCTTTATGGTTCTTACGCTTTAAGTTTTAGATTAATAAGACCTATGTGCCTTGAAGTTTGGGTCGATGAAGTGGACTCAACATCGGCTACCGAAAAATCCAAAGCCTTAGTTAAGCTAAAGCTGACCACAGGAGTTCATAAATATTTTAATTTAATCTGGACGGGTCTTATGAAGTTCTTTTGGCCTCAGTTTGCGATCAATGCAAAGTTACTCTGGTGGTTTAAGAACTTAATTAAGTCCTAAAATTATCCCGCATTTAAGAAATTTTATTCTGTTAAAAAAACAAGACCTTGGCCCATGACGTAGTCCTGCATGACGGTTTCGTACTCGTAAGCTTAGCCTATATATATAAGTAATCATCGGGGGATGGGGATATGAAATTTATTTATTTGATCGTAAGCGTAATTGCACTTGTAGGTTGTGGGTCTGAATCACCAAAACAAATAGCAATAAATAATCCAGCAAGCTTACGCGCAATGGGTGTTTCACAAGAACTTGATCTTGTTTTAGCCCAAGCTACTGAAGACGGCGCTCCAATTTTAAATCCATCTAAAACTTGTCCAAATGAAATTTCATCGAACTTAAGAGGGGTTTCTGTTGAGTGCGGCGCAATTCGTGTGCCTGAAGATCACCGTGCAATCGATAAAGATGTGCTTGCTGTTGGGTATTTAAAAATTCCAAAAGTTTATGACCCTTCAAAACCGCTTTTAGTTCTTGAGCAGGGCGGTCCTGGGGGATCGTCGATGATGCTTGCAGCGATGTACGTGATGACAAAAAGAGATTTGATCAAAAATTTTAACATTCTTGCCATTGAACAGCGCGGAACACCTTGGACATATCCTTTGGCCATTTGCGAAGATGTCGTCGACATTGAAATTCAATCTTATGAACAGTCCATTGATGCCATGACTGCTGGAGCAGCCATATATGCAGCCCAAGAAAATTGTTTAAAAAGGGCTTCAGCTCAGATGGATGTTTCTAAAATTTCGTCCTACCAAATTGCAAAGGACATTGTTTTTGCAGCCGAAGCTTTAGGTTTTAATACTTTTAATTATTATGGTGTTTCTTATGGAACGGTTGTTGGGCAGTATTTAATTAAATACTCAAAAAGCCATTTGGATAATGTTGTTTTAGATTCGCCAGCTGTTGTTGGAAAGCTTTGGATGAACGATGCGATCGTGAACATGGATTCTTTAGCTGCAACTAAATTTGAATCTTATAGAAAAAAATATTTATCTAGCATGACGACGGACGAAGCGATTGATTTTGTAAAATCATCAGCGATGAATTTTGAAAAAAACCCACTAAAAGTTTCAGTGAACTATGGGCCTAAAAAGTTTAATATTGTAGTTGATCAAAATTTTTTCATGAGTGTTTTGTTTCAAATGTTAGTGATTTACCCCGATGATTCGATTGCTAAAATGCTGTTGGACGCGGCCCAAACTGCAAAAAATAATCCTGACCAGGCTAAATTAATTTTTGGTTTTTTACTTCCACAAATTCAGTTGGTGGGTCAAAGTATCACTTCGATCATGTATCAAAGTATCATCTGTCGGGAATTTTCATTCGCAGGCTTAGATACTGAGGCCGCGGTGAAAAACTGGGTGTTTATGCCTAAACTTTTAGGTGAGAGTGTTAAAGACGAATATGCAGCAGGCATGAATGTTTGCACTTTGAATATAGCAAAATCTGACGAGGATGTGATTTTAAGTGCGCCCATACAGACCGACAAAAGTATTCTTGTCGTCGGCGGCGAACTTGATCATGTGACCAACCCGAAGTACGTCAGCGAAGTGGCCGTAGATATGCCTAATGCTCACATGAGCGTATTTGAAGATGCGTCGCACGGAGTGTTTGTCAGTCAACCCTGTATTTCTGAAAGCATTTCGAATTATTTGTTAAGTTCTAACGGGGCTTATACGAACGAGTGTTTATAAAAAGCGACCACAACCATTGGGATAGAAAATAGGCTAAAAATAAAGCAAATAAGAAGTTGAAGGATAGGGTTATTGAGACTTTAGTTCTGCGGCTTTATTTGAAGGCTGATGCGACAAGCTAAAAGTAGCTAGCGCCTTAGCTAATCCACGTTTATAAATTGATATGGCTAAATTTTTGATTGCACCTAGTATTTTATCCGCTGATTTTTCCAAATTAGGACAAGAAATTCACGACGTTGAAAAGGCGGGGGCCGATTGGATTCACGTGGATGTGATGGATGGACAGTTTGTCCCGAACTTAACGATTGGGGCCCCTGTGGTGAAAAGTCTAAGACCAGTTACCAAGAAAATAATAGATGTTCACCTGATGATTGAAAAGCCCGAAAACTTAATCGAAGATTTTATTAAAGCTGGATCTGACATCATCACGATTCATGTAGAATCGACTAAAAAAACAGAAGTTATATTTAAAAATATTAAGTCTAACAATGCGAAGTGTGGAATTACGCTCAGACCAAGAACTTCTTTAAAAGAAATTGAACCTTACTTACCTATCGTGGATTTGGTTTTAGTGATGACGGTCGAGCCTGGGTTTGGTGGACAAAGTTTTATGAAGGAACAAGTTGCTAAAATCAAAGAGCTTAAAAAATTAAGGGAACTTAATAAATATAATTATCTGATTGAAGTGGATGGTGGGATTAACGAACTCACGGCTCATGACTGTATAGATGCCGATGTTTTAGTTGCCGGAAGTTTTGTTTTTAAAGGCAATTATAAAACGCAAATAGATATTTTAAAAAATGTGAAAAAATAAGGTAAAAAATGGATAAAGTTTTAAAGATTGATGGTGAAAGTTTAAATTTAGATTCAGTTTGGAACGTCGCATATTATAATCACAAGGTTCTTTTAGACTCATCGGCAAAAGATAAAGTTTTAGCCTCGAGAACTTATTTAGAAAATCGCATGAATAAGGGCGAGGTCATGTACGGAGTCAACACCGGCTTTGGTCACTTTTCTGATGTTAAGATTTCTAATGATCAATTGGTGGAGTTGCAAAAAAATCTAATTCGTTCGCACTGCTGCGGGATAGGACAACCATTCACAAAAAATCAATCGCGCGCGGTGATGTTACTTCGCGCGAATGCATTGGCTCGCGGACACAGTGGTATTCGTCCTGTAGTGATTGAAAAAATTCTTGAATTTTTAAACAACGACATCATTGCCGTAATCCCAGAGCAGGGAAGCGTTGGCGCCAGCGGGGATTTAGCACCGCTTTCACATCTAGCTTTGGCCTTGATCGGCGAAGGTGAAGTGTGGAATGCCGACGGCAACCAAGCGCTTGAAGTCAGTGACGTCTTAAAACAAAAAAAAATTGAACCTTTAATTTTACAAGCCAAAGAAGGTTTGTCTTTGATCAACGGCTGCCAAGTGATGACGGCCGTAGGTTTATTAGAACTTAAAAAAATTGAAAATTTATTATTAACTGCAGATATTGCAGGAAGTTTAACTCTAGAGGCGTTACGAGGATCCAGAAAAGCTTTTGATCCCCTTATCCCTGCAACACGTAAACATCCCGGCGAAGCCACCACGGCGGCCAACATGCGTTCGCTATTGGGTGAGACTTCACAGATCGCGCAAAGTCACGAGATGTGTAACCGAGTTCAAGATGCGTATTCTTTAAGATGTATTCCCGCTGTGCACGGGGCCGCAAAAGACACCTTTCGTAGAGCCGTTGAAGTTTTAGAAACTGAAGCTAATTCAAGTACGGATAATCCATTAGTATTTGCCGCGGAAAATAAAATTCTAAGTTGCGGCAATTTTCACGGTGAACCCGTAGCTTTTCAATTGGATTTTTTAGCCATTGCGATCAGTGCGATGACCAGCATGTCAGAGTGTCGTGTGGAAAAATTAATTAATCCCGCTATGAGTGGCTTGCCAGCCTTTTTAGCGCCTGATGGGGGATTAAATAGTGGAATGATGATCGTTCAAGTGGCGTGTGCGTCTTTAGTGAGTGAAAATAAAATATTATCTCATCCGGCCAGTGTAGACAGTATTCCTACATCGGCTGACAAAGAAGACCATGTCAGTATGGGAACAATCGCCGCTCGCAAGTTACAAAAGATCGTCGAAAATTCTACGAACGTTTTAGCGATGGAACTTCTTTGTGCCCTTCAAGGTTTAGACCTTTTAGAAAACGTAAAACCTGAAGGAAACTTAAAAAAAGTTTATGATTTCGTCCGAAGCCAAGTCGCATTCGCACCGAAAGACCGCGTCTTTGCAAAAGATATTCAAAAATTAAAATCTATGGTTGAATCATTTGAAATCTACAAATCTACGGATTTGAATTTAAGTATTTAAGTACAACTTAAGGAGTTTAATATGAAAGCCGTCAGTGCCCTAAACTATATTCTTATGGCGCTGATGATTTCAGTTTCAGTGGTATTCATTACCTATTATATGATCATGTTATTTTTTGGACCATTGTTTGAAGCGAAATCCTCTGGGCCTGATGACATGTATAGGGGAATCGGAACATTAATCAATGTTATGCCGCTGGTTTTATTTATTTCGACAATTATTTTAGTATTAATTTTAATATTTTTAAAAAGTTATTTAGCCCCCATTACATTATCTTTAATATTAGTAGCGCTAGGTATTTTTTTTATTCAACCTAATTTTAATCTTTCAAAAAAAATATCCAATTATCGACAACAAGCTAGTTTGAAGAAATTGCTATCAGAAATTGATTTTAAATTCTATCAGTTGCTAACAAATGTTTCGAATTCAAATACACCTTTTGAATCCGTTGAACTTTCGAAAGCTGTTGAAGACTTGATCTTGATGGCAAACCTAAGTGAACCTCAGATTTTAAAATCTCCAAATTTTAAAAGTCTTCATGGCTTTGCCACTAAACAGGGTATTAAAAGCATAGATTCTAAATTTTTATATGTGACACCTTTATTAAATAAAGTTTTACTTCAAAATATAAAATCAGAAAATAAAGATTCTTATGGTATAGAAGTGCGTGAATGGAATGAAAGCAGAGGTGCTGTTCCCTACTTAAAGCTTGCGAATATTGCTTCGTTGGAAAGTGGAGGAGTGCTTGGCATTGCAATTTATTTCACTTACGAAAACACAAAATACCCAATTAAGGACATCATTATAACCATTCCAATGGTTAAAAAAAATTTTCAACCATCTGAAGTTTACACATCTTTTGGCGAGCTATTTAATGAATATGACCCCGAAATCCAACAGATATATTTTAATAAGAAGTACGAGCAGCTTGGCATGCAGGGGCTTAATGACTTTTTGAATCTATTCACTATTTTTTATAAAAAGGATTTAGAAGACAATAAACATTTAGCTTCTAGTCTTCAGAGAAATTAGATTTTATTTACGATATTGGGAAATAACAAAAGCTTTTATCTATCTGGATTTTAGAAATCTGATGTTTTTCTTGAATCAAGGATAAATTATAGGGAATAAATTGAAAAAAAATACGTTAACTTTATTGCTTACCATTTGTTGTGTTTTAGGCGGCTACTCATTCTATAAACTAAATAATGGGGATGCCTTGAATGCTATTTTTTTTACCATTGGAATTTTAGGGATCATGCTTAGCGTTCTTAGGAATTCAAAATAAATTAAAGAGATGATCCAGCCCTTTTTTAGGATTCAAATTGATTTGATTTAAAATTAATAAAAGAAGCAAATCTGCAACAAAAAATTTCAAAATTAAGTTATGAAAGGTAAAATTTCATTGTGCTCATCTTTATAAGGAGTAAATGCATTCGGATACACTTTACCAAACTGGTTAATGCCTTCCATAAAATCACCGAAGCCATTTCCGTCACCATGCTGTATGTATTCAGCTTTGGTTACACCCATACTTCGCATAATTGTCTGTAAAACTTGTTTATAAGGCCGTCCTGTTGCATAACTTCCGGGGCCCAAGTTTGTGTAATCAACATAATGACCTGTTTTTATTAAACCGCCACCTTTTCCAAAAAGCACACATGGCATGTTTCGAACGCTGTGACCTGTCGTCCAGTCTCCCATTTCATTTGTGTAGAAAACAGTCGAGTTATCTAATAAATTTCCTGAACCATTTAAAGTGTCGGGTGTATTCATCAGTGCGGTTGCAAGTTTTGCCATTTGTAAAAGACCGTATTTATGTCTATCGGCAGAGGTCTCGCTACTTGGACACTCGTGATGTAAACCTCCAAATGAACCAGGTCCGATCGGGCGATCATCCCAAATCATATTATTCACTAAAACGATACGGGTTAAGTCACACATAAAAGCTAATCTTATCATCTCTATATAGTTTTCGAAAAGTTTGTTCGTACTTGTAATACCCCAACCTGTATTGCCGGGAAATTGGTAAGAGTTACTGATTCGTTTTACTTCCAAAGCCAAAGCTGGCTTAGTACAAGTAATTCCCTCACCTGAGTTGTTGGCATTTACCTTTTTTTGCAAGTCAAAAACACCAGACATGTAACGATCAAGAAGTTGCTTATCTTCGGATGAGAGTCTTCTGTCGCTTTCAAGTTTTTTTAAATCTGCATGAACCTGATCAACAATTAATTTTTTATTGATGTTGGTCTGCGAAGGTCCTGATCCACTTTGAAGACTACCGAAGAGCAGGTTAAAAAGACTTAAATCACCTTGAACATAACTTGAAGAAAGTCGCACTCCATTTGCAGTGTCGTAAGAAGGCAATCCATGTTCACTAGATATTCGAACGGCTTTTGCCACCGGTGAATCTTCCGGTTTATATACTGACGCAGATTTTTCCATTAACACATCAAGTGTACGACCTCGAGTTGGATTTCTAAGTTGCGAGTGGGCGCCAGCTAACCATGAGCTGCTGTGGCCTTGATATCTTCCACCTGTTAACGACAGTCCTTTGATTAAATTCATGTACGGATATAAAGGCTGAAAAGAAGAATCAATCATTCTGGAAATAGGTCCTGAGAATGAATTTAACATTTTATACCTAGTTTGAAATCCCGGTCCGGTGATTAAATCACTAGGGGTCATTGGATCCATATGTCTTTTATCAATACCCAGATAGCCAGTGTAGATCACAGATCTTACTTTTTTACTTGCAACTGTTTGGGCTGAAAGCAAGCTTGGCATTAAAGAAATAAGAGGTGGAATAGTTAAAAACGTTTGCCCTGCACCAACTAAAAACTGTCGTCGACTGACAAATCTATTTTGTATATCTTTTTTATTTTTTTTCATCGAGAGATCCTTAGTTTGCAATCTTACGTTTTAAATTGTTGGTTAAAACAATATCAATCACGACATCTTTGATCGGTAACTTTGTATTAGCGAGATTATTAAATGCAGAATTTAAATGACAGCCATCCGAATTGCTTTCAGGATTTTCAGCCAAATAGCGGTGAACATTTCTAACAAAACATTCGTTACCTTCAGAGGAATCGGCCACATAAGTCGCAAGGTCATAGGCGTCTTGAATTGGGTAGCGCTTATTATCCGGAGTCATTAAAAATGTCGACGAATCGATGTTGATGTATTTGTAAAAGTTGTCACCCATGTCAAAGATTTGCTCTCGTGGGCGAAGGCGTCCAAGCGAATCGAAACTTTCAAAGGCAAAACCCACGGGATTGATGGCAGAATGACAACCCATACAAACCGGGCCTCGAGTCTGATGAGCAACATTTTCTCGGTTAGAATTTTCCAACATCTCTGCAGGAGTGAAACTTTCAGCATCACGATCGTCAGCGATGTCTACATTTGGAGAAGGAATTTGATTACAAAGAACTCTTTTTTGAAATTCGACGCCTCGTTTTATCAAGTTCGTTCTAGGCCCACTCCAAGTCATAAAAGGAGCTCTCATAAGAACCCCTTGTCTTCGCTCTGTCATTTCTGCAGGCGCCATTAATGTTGCAGGGGCGTGATTATAAATACTTGCCAGTCCAGTGTGGGTAGCAAAAGAAAGTTTCGATTTAAGTAAGTCTTGAAATGTTCCAGGAGTTTTAAAAACAATATGATCGATGAACTGACGTACCTCGGTGACCATAGCTTGTTCGATGCCTGACAAATTCAATCCTGTTTTTAGTGCCGCAGGTAAGCCAGACAAGTCTTGTGGATTTTCAGATAAAGACCAATGTTGAATCAAGTCGATAACTTTTGCTTTTCCTTTTGCAGTTTCGATCAGTCTAAAAGCTTGAGCCTTATACTCTTCATCGGTTTTAAATTGTCCGTTCTTAACCGCATCTAAAAGTGTAACGTCTGGGGTTGAATCTGTAAGCGCAAAGGATAGACGTGTTGCGGACTCATAATCTGTAAGGTTAAACGAAGTCGTTGTGTTGGTGGAATCACCCAACTCGATTCTCCAAATAAAATAAGGGGATTGTAATAGATAGCCAAGCATTGCTTTTAACTTTTCAGAGTTTGTGCCAGCACCTGCTAAAATAGAATTTATAAAAGCTGTTTCGGTCGTCATCAATGGACGTCTTAGAACTCTTAAACCAAAATTATTCATAAAAGTATTAATGCAAGTGGATGTAAGTGCAGTTTGGTTTGCGCACGAGCCAAAAACATTTGCTCGGCGAGTGGTGTTGTCGACGACTTTATTGGAAACTTCAGTAGCGGCGTTGTGATAAGACTGAATTGTATTGGCATCTAAGGTGCTAATTTTATTTCTACTCTCTTCGTCGAAGTTGTCATTTTGAAGGGAGCTAAGTTCTGAAGCCACTTCATTTACAACTGCTACACCAAAAAGGTCTTCTAATGTATTGATGTATTGTTTCTTAGAAAGAAAATGACTTCCACTTTTTGAAGATAGATTTTGATCTTCACATTGAAATGAAGACTTAAGTACTCCGGATTCGCTAGAAAATTCTTGAGTCGCGTAAAAGCCGCCGCCGCAATTGTTATAAGTTATCAAATTGAGACTTAATATGAAAAAAGCAGCACCTTGTTTTAACTTTCTAGACTTAGAGATAGTGGATAGGTTTTTCATAATAAATTATTCGGTTGTAGTATCAATACACCTTAAGGATTAACGGAAAAAAAGATTAATCTGCGAATAAAAAATTTTAAAACGACCAAAATTGAGAATGAAAATGCAGTCTTGTAACACTTAGTGAATCCCATTTTTAAAATTCTTTTTTTGATCCTATTTTTTAAATTTGGCCCTTTAGACTAGACGGTCTAGCAGCTTAGTGTGTGAAGAAGTTTTTTTTCATAGATAAATTATTTAAGGATTATCATTTTGATACATTTATTTTTAGCAGCAATTGACCGATAACTATATATGTTCGGGACGTTTTTTTGCAGGGTAAAACTCTTAATTTGTTTTTTAAATCCTAAAGGTAAAAAACCTACTGATGTCTCATTTTATTTTTCTAAATTAATTATAAATTTTTTCGCGCCTATTTTTTTAGTTGGCTGTGGAGAAATAGTATCAAGTTTGGAATACTCGAGGGTCATCGGATTTGATCTAAGATGGACTTCGCGAAACGACATATCGGCAGGTAACATCGGTTCTTATCCTGTAGCAGGCCGCTGCGTGCCACAGTACAATGATGTCACTGTTGAAGTCGGTAGCCCTGTATTAGCTTCACAAACTTTCACATGCAACAACGGACTTTTTTCTGGAGCTATTGATTTAAGCTCTGCAGGATTACCCGAAGGGCCTACACGAATTATAGCTCTTCAACTTTTGTTGACCGCCAATGCCCAGGTGCAAGTGTTGAAAGATACAATAATCCCCATAGCTCCGGTGATCATCTCACCGTTAAACGGTTCTTCAACAAGTGCCGCTTCAATTTCTGTGACAGGAAGTTGTGAAACAAATTCTATTGTGAACATCAGTGGTGATTTTGTTGGTTCACCTGTAAATACTGCGTGTGTGGCATCTGGTTTTGTCCGCGCTATTACTTTAATTTTAGGAAATGGTCCGAAGAATATATCTGCAACTCAAACCGATTCTGTGGGTAATATATCACCTGCGGATTCGATTATTGTAAACCTTGGTATTCTGCCGACAGTTCCAACGATTGCATCGCCGATAGCTGGTCAGTTAACAAATGCAGTGGCAATTACTGTAACGGGCACGTGTGAATCCGCGGCCACAGTAAATATTTCTGGTGATGTCGTCGGGGCCCCAGTAACAGTTGTATGTTCTGCTGGTTCATACAGCCAAGCTGTGAGCCTGACAGCGACTAACGGAGTTAAAACCATTAACGTTTCGCAAACCAACACAGCTGGAACATCTCCGACGGCCACTATAAATATAAATTTAGACACAGCGGTGCCAGGTGCACCAACTATTGTTACTCCTGCTAACGGTAGTATTTCAAACACCTTACCTAAAACTGTAACAGGTGCCTGTGAAACCGGTGCTACTGTGAATTTAACCGGGGACTTTTCGGGTTCTCCATTAACAGCTCCATGTGTGTCCGCAAATTATTCAAGAGCAATTACGCTGACTGCGGCCAATGGTGCTAAATCCATAAGTGCTACGCAAACAGATCCTGCTGGAAATACATCATCCGCCACTAATATTTCTATCACTTTAGATACAGTCACTCCGGGTGCGCCTACTATTACAAATCCGCTGAATGGCGTGCAGGTCTCGACGACCGCGCAAACAGTGTCAGGTGCATGTGAAACAGGTGCTACAGTGAACTTGGCCGGAAGCATTGTGGGTTCGCCTGTGACAACGGCTTGCGTGGCTTCAGCGTATTCACAAGCGGTTACACTTACCGCAGCCAATGGTTCGAAAACCATAAATGCAAGCCAGACGGATCCCGCAGGCAATATCTCTGCAACAACTAGTATAAGTTTTATTTATTCAAATTTAAATGTAACTTACCCTGCTATGTTCACTGGACTTAAATACACTCCGTTGAATGATCCGCTTCCGGGTGTAGCCCCAACAGTAGTGAGTGGAACACCGACTGGTTATGCTATAACACCTGCTCTTCCTACCGGACTAAGTTTTAACACATCCACAGGATTAATTTCAGGAACAGCAACGGTGAGCGACGACGTTGGAACCTTGTACACAATAACTATCACAGACGCCGTAGGTTCTATCCAAAGAACGATATTTCTTAGAATTGCAATTCCAGATTACACATGGATGGGAACTGCTGGCGACGGTTTGTGGAACACTGCTGCCAATTGGCGAATCAATGCCGTCCCACCTTCAACTGCATATGTTTATTTTGATAACGAGTGCCAAGCTTCGGGTTTCTGCAATGCCAATATAAACATTAACGCGCAAGTCACTCGCGTTTATATGAAACCTACATACACAGGGACCATCACACAGTTGCCTGGTTTTACTTTCGGAGTAGGTACTGGTCTTTCAACTTCAGCCACAATAAATTCTTGGGGTAAATGGGAGATGGAAGCAGGAACTTTTGTCGGCGGAAATTCAAGTTTAATCTTAGATAGACTAAATATAATTGGCGGATCCTTCACGTCTACATCGAGCACTTTAACTTTAGGAAGCGTTTTCACGGAAGATTTTTGCGAAGGTGGGCTTCCTTTATGGGAATGGAAAGGGTCAAGAGATTGCGGTTTTACTCTTTCATCAAGCGGAACCTTTAATCATAACAATGGAACGGTGTACGTCAATTCTTCGACCAATACGGACCGCGTAAGGGTCTTTGCGTTTTACGCAGATCAACAGATTAACCTTTACAATCTCATTATGGATAACAATTCGAACGGGCCTGAAATTCGCCTAGGAAGAAAGGTTAATGCTGCATCTAAAATATGGGGGACGAATAAAATTGTAAACGTTTCGAATTCTTTTGAATGGAGAGACGGTGATATTGATCACGGCGAAATTAGATTTCAAGGACTGAATGCTGTTTTTCTTTGTGATAACGCTATTGGCGGGGATAGGTGCTCTGATTTGCATGATGATTTGCGTTCTGCTGAACAACCTTCGGGAACTCAAAGGGTTGGAGTGGAGGTACACACATGGGTTCGCTTTAATAGAAGCGACGGCTTAGGCCAAACTTATACTTTCGACGACGGAGCAGCAGCTTCAGGTTTCATCATTGATAATCCAAATGGTGTAACACCGATACCAACTAACCCTCCTGTTGGATATTTCAGAATTGGCCGATTACTTTTGTCACAAGGCACTTTCGTGGCGCCTCGACATTTAAGTTTTGGTGAAGGGACCGACACTGGTCTTTCGACAAGTGGAACTGGTATAAGTGTGGCTGGTGGATTATTTGCCCATAATAACGGTCTGGTTTCATTTGATTCGATCACCGAAAGTAATAGTACACAAGAGGCTATGACAATATCTGCGCCTTCACCTGGGATAACTTTTAATGACGTCGACTTGAATATAGCAGGGGATGCTGATGTGAGTTCACCGGCGACTCCCGATAATTACCGCATCCGATTAGGATCTGGCCATGTGGTTAATATTCTAGGCGATCTCAACATTCGCAACGGGGCTTTCGTTACTGGTCGCTCACCTTTAGGAATAATTAATGTCAGTGGGGATTTGAACTTTCTGTGTGCTGATATTTCCACAAAAAACTGCTACGGCACTTCCAATCTAATGCAATACAATTTAATTGGAAACACCAACACTCAACTCTATTTTGAACCTGGAGGCACTGGTAGACTCGGAGAGCTTACGGGATTCAGAATTAATAAAACATTGGCATCAAACCGTGTGACCTTAATCGGTAATGGTGGATTAGGAAATATAAGCACGACTCCACAGCCTTTTATAATTGCGAACGGTATTTTTGATTTAGGCACAAATTTATTTTATCACCGAAACAATTTCATAAACAACGGAGCTGTTCAGTGTACTATCGGAACAGGCTACTTCCAGTTTCAAGGGGGCTTAAGTGGAGCTCCGCAGGGTGGTAACCAACCGATGTGTTACGGACCGTAAACAATGTCTTAAAAAAATATAGAAATATAATTAATTAAAGATAACAGTATCATTCCTGCAAAAAAGCTACGAACACCTGCAAATTTTAGATCTTCTTCTCTTTGCATTTGTTTGAACTCTGAATAATCCATTGGACCAATCATAAAAAGGCTTCCCCCTGGTATTTTTTGTGTCAGCGTTTCCAGTAAATGATGCGGAGTGATTGCATAAATTTTTTCATCAAAGATTTCGTTATGAACTACACTGGCAGCTCTAGCGCAACTTAAGAAGAATTGTTTTTCTAGCTCTTTGAAAACAGTTTTGGGGTTTTTATTTTGAGCAAGGTTTCTTGGGAATCTGTAAACAACTGCATTCATCAAGTTTGGCAGACTATAAGTTGTTTTGCTGGACGATCTGTTGCATTCCATAATACTTCCACCATGAAATCTTCGCCCTTTATAAACAACAAAGACTGTTTGAAATGTGAAAACAAAAAACAGATCATTTTGGAAAGATTCTTCACCCACTAAATTTTTTAAAGTCAGATCTTTAGGGTAAGGAACAAAAACTTCTTCTGTTGAGTTCCCTAAATAACGGTTGCAAATTTTGGCTTGAGCCAATGGCTGAAATGCGAAAAGTATCAAAATCAAAAATGGCACTATTCTGTTTAGTTTCATTATACTCGAGTCAGCAAAAACAGTGCCAAAATTAGTAAGAAGGTTATTTTAAAATCTACTTAGAATCAATTGGGATTTTTTCGCCGCTATAGAATTTCCAAGTTTTATGAACTAGAAGGCGGGTGCCACGACCGAACGAGAAGTAACCCCATGTCCGATTGATAAATTCAAAAAGTCGATTTTTAACCTGAATTAAAAATAAAATATGAATGAACACCCAAATAATCCAAGCTGGAAACCCTTTAAGTTTTAATTTCGCAACGCTAACTACGGCTCGGCTACGAACAATTGTCGCCATAATTATTTTATCAAAATAATTAAATTCTGATCGTGGTAAGTTTTTAATAAATAATTTCTTTTTTTTTATAGGCATAGTCGCATATTAGACCTAGCCATTAGATCTTTCGACGCAATCACTCCAAATCCAATATGGGACGCAAAAAATACATTTTCTTAGATCCACTAATGAATCTAGATTTGTTTTAAAATTTGTCCAACGACTTCAGGATTTAATAGCGTTGAAATGTCACCAAAATCTTTTTCTCCATCCGCAATCTTTCTTAAAATTCGTCGCATGATTTTTCCTGATCTTGTTTTTGGAAGACCGGGGACTATGTATATGCGGTCAAGCTTAGCGATGGCGCCCATGTCGTGGGTGAGTTCTTGATTGATTGTTTTTAATAAATCATCTTCATTTTGTGGGCTAGAAGTTGTTGTAATCACAAACGCAACTAAACATTGTCCTTTGATAGGGTGACTTGCGCCGATGACGGCGGCTTCAACAATATCTTTATTCTCATCAATGATGTCTTCGACTTCCGC